>JAQVQY010000097.1 GCA_028701335.1 Eubacteriales bacterium | reverse complement strand
ATAGCGCCCGCCGCCGCACAGCGCCAGTTCTCCACGGTTGGTGCGCATAGTGATCTCAAAGACAGTTTTTGTATAGTAATCAAGCCCTCGTACGATCCGCGGATTTGTTTGATAAGGCACTTCCTGGGCTGACAACAGCGCCTTTAAGGCGGCAAAGTGCTCTTCACACTCCTGGCACAAATAGACCAGAATGCTGGGCGCGTCCCGGGTAGCCCTGACACACTGCTCTTCCTTGCAGTCCAGCACACGCAGGGGATTCTTCTCAAAACGTTCCTTGCATGCGGGGCAGAGCTGATCAAAGCGCGCCCTGAGGAAGTCCTTTAACGCCTGGTGGTAAGCCGGGCGGCAGACCGGACAGCCGATGGAGTTGATATTCACTCCAAGATTATCAAGGCCCAGGCGGCCCAGTATGTGCAAAATGGTGGCAATCAGCTCCGCGTCAGCAGTGGGCTCCTTTGAACCAAAGCATTCCATGCCAAATTGGTGGTGCTCCCGAAGGCGGCCGGACTGGGGATTTTCATAGCGGAAGATAGGGGCATTCAGATAGTACATCTTGGCGGGCAGCGGTCCGGCGTAGAGCTTTCCCTGCACAAATGCACGCACGGTACCCGCTGTGCCCTCAGGCTTTAAGGTGATAGAACGCCCTCCTTTGTCCAGGAAGGTGTACATCTCCTTTTGAACGATATCTGTGGTGTCCCCCACGCCCCGCTTAAATAACTCCGTATGCTCAAATACCGGAGTTCTTATTTCCAGATAGCCCGCCAGCGCCGCTTCCCGTCGCATCGTCTTTTCAATCCACTGCCAGGCCGCGCTGTCCAGGGGCAGCATATCCTTGGTGCCTTTTGGGCTTTGTATGGCCATAGTCCCTCCTAATAAAAAGCGTCCCTGCCAATTTCATGCGGGACGAATTCCTTCGCGTTGCCACCCTGCTTGCGCCCAAAGGGCGCCACTCTATTTCCTTAACGCGGAAAACGCCTGCTTAACAGGTAGCTCAGGGTCGTCCTTCAGGGTTCAGCGCAGGAAGCTCGCAGCCTTGGCTTCCTTCTCTGAGCGCGTTTTCCCGATTCTTCCCATCAGCGCCATGAGCGAATTATATGACACCAAATATCCTCGTGTCAAACGGTTCAATAATATTTCCCAAAGAGCCGGCCAAGTCCTGTGGCTTGGCCGGCTCTTTGGCGTGCCGAATGGCTTACTCTTCGGGCACCTCAAACACGGGGATGACGCCGCCCGCAAAACTGGCTTCGCCGAGGATAAAGTCACGGACCTTCTGGGTGAAAAGCACCTTGCGCAGCGCTTCAACAAAAGGCGCGTCCTTGTCCTCCGGTCGAACAACGATCCAGTTGACATAGGTTTGTCCGTTCCCCTCCAGCGGTTCAAGCAGCAGCGCGTCCGTGGCCGGACTCAAGCCAGCGCCGATGGCGAAGTTGCCATTAATTACCGCGAAGGCGACATCGGGCAGGATGGAGGGGATGCGTTCAGCGTCCATCTCGATCAGCTCTACGCCATACGGATTCTCCGCTACATCCAGGACGGTAACCGCAGAGTCGGGACCTGTGCCTTCCGGCAGTTTGATGATGCCGGCATCCTGCAGCAGCAGCAATGCGCGGGTTTCGTTGGAGGGGTCGTTGGTAACAGCGATCTTGTCGCCCTTGACCAGTTCCTTCAGGTCTGTCTTGGTGCCTGCGTAGATGCCGTAGGGTTCGTAGTGTACGCCAATGGCCGGGAACAGTTGCTCTGCCTCCGGTACGGCAGCGTTGTAGTCTTCCAGATAAGGCTTGTGCTGAAAGTAGTTGGCGTCCAGGTCGCCCGTTGCAGTTGCAGGATTGGGGAGCGGGTAGGCGGTGAGAAGAGAAATCTCCAAGTCATAACCCAGGGCAGCCAGGTCTTCCTTGACAAACTCAAGGATGACTTCATGCGGGCCGGGGGTGACAGTTCCGACGATGATTTTCTCATTGGCGAGGGCGGAAAAGGCGCTCAGCGCCAGTACCAGGGTGAGAATAAGTGAAATCAGCTTTTTCATGGGGTTTCTCCTTTCTAATTGGGGCGATTCAAGGTGCTATCAGTTCCGATGGTCGATGCGTTTGGTGGAATAGGAGCCGGCCAGGCTTATCAGCTGTACCAGCAGCACCAACAGAATACTTGCCGAGTACATGATGTCCGATTGTCGCATATTCAGCCCCTTGACGATCGCGATGGTTCCCAGCCCGCCGCCGCCTGCCGCACTGGACATGGCCGTGTAGCTGAGGATTGTTACCATGCAGATCGCTGCACCATTAACCAGGGAGGGCATGGCTTCCGGGATCAGAACCTTACGAATCAACTGCCAACTTGTGGAACCCATGGACTGCGCAGCTTCGATGATGCCGCGGTCCACCTCGTTGAGTGACCCCTCCACCATGCGTGCTATGTAGGGAAACGCGCTGATGATCAGCGGGAAAATCACGGATCGGGTGCCAATGCCCGAGCCCATGACAGCCCTGGTCACAGGGAAGAGCAGCACCAGCAGGATGATGAAGGGGATGGAACGCAGAAAATTAATAACGGCTCCCAGCACGGTGTTGAAGCGTGGCGCCGGCATCATGTGATTCTTCCGGGTAACCACAAGCAGCACACCCAGTGGCATACCGATGAGGTAGGCAATCAGCGTAGCGGGAATCGTCATGTAGAGCGTCTCAAGAAGCCCTGTCCACAGGAGCTGCATTAGCTGTTCCATTCTCATTGGTTATTCACCTCCTTTACTGTCATGCCCTGGCTTTCCAAGTAAGCAACAACGGTCAGCTTTTCCTCCAACTCCGCTGGCATCTCAATAAGCATCTGCCCGTAGGACTTGCCGCCCAGGTGCCGGATGTTGGCTGACAGAATGTTGATCAGGATTCCGTGCTCGCGAATCAGGTTGGCCATGATGGGTTTTTCGGCCGACGCTCCGTCAAACACGATGCGCAGAGCCGGCTGTTCGGGGTCCTCGTCCGGCGCTTCGGGAAGTATGCCAAACAGCCGCTTGCCTGCTTCGGACTGGGTATGCACGAACACCTCGTCCACATTGCCCTCCTCCACCACCTGGCCGCCATCAAGGATCGCCACGCGGTTGCAGATCTGGCGGATTACCGCCATCTCGTGGGTGATGAGCACAATGGTGATGCCAAGGCGTTGGTTGATATCCTGTAGCAGCGTCAGAATGGACTGGGTTGTCATGGGATCCAGGGCACTGGTGGCTTCATCACACAAAAGCACTTCCGGGTTGCTGGCAAGCGCCCGGGCGATGGCCACGCGTTGGCGCTGGCCGCCGGACAATTGGGCAGGATAGGCATTCAGTTTGTCCTGAAGGCCCACAATGTCCAGCAGCTCCCTGACCCGCGCGTTGGCCTGGGCATGCTTCACTCCGGCGATTTCAAGCGGGTAGCGTACATTCTGTCCCACCGTGCGCTGCATGAGGAGGTTAAACTGCTGGAAGATCATCCCCATTTTCCGCCGTGTGGATAGCAGCTGGCGACGGTCCATGGCCAGAATATCCCGCCCCCGATAGAGCACCTGACCGGCATTGGGGGTATCCAGGCGGTTAATGCAGCGGATAAGAGTGGATTTCCCGGCGCCTGACATGCCAACGATGCCGTAGATTTCCTTTTCATGCACTGTTAGACTGATGTCGTTGAGCGCCACCACGCGGTTCTCGGCATCGCTGAAGACCTTTGATAATTTAATGATTTCTATCAGCGGGGCACCTTTCACAGTTATCCTCCTCATCCGTACAAAAAACCCGCTTCGCACTCATGCAAGCGGGTGTAGGCTGAATATTCGGCCGTTACAATGCGCAATGCAGGAAGCGCGGGAAATGAATCTCGCACATCTCGGACATTCGCATCATCATAGATTTTCGCACGATTCTTCTCCCTTCTTCCTTGATTAATGGAATTATACCCACACTTTTCCCATTTGTCAACGCATAAATATCGATAATATATCCATTCCTAGGCCGTTATGTTCCTATTTTGTCTATGGTAATGCTGTCGTCTGTTCAAATATTGTATTCACGCCCAGCCAAAAAGCCTTCCAGTGCGATCTCGGCCCTTTCCCATTGCCGGTATGCCGCTTCCACATTCTCCTGCAGGTCCCGGCAAATTCTGGCCTGGTTTGCGGCCCGGTCAGGGTTCTTATAAACCTCTGGATCCATCTGAATTTCTTGGGCGGACCTGAGCGCTTTGTCCGCCTGCTTAACTTCATCCATAGACGCTTCCACTGCCTCAGTAAGCTCAGCCTGCTTAGCCGCTTCCTTCCGAGCCAAGCGTCGTTCTTTGGCCGCGGCGGTACGGGTAAGCTGGTTTTCATCCAGCTGTCCTTCGTCGACCTGCGCGCGGCTGGCCAAATAATCCTCATAGTTGCCCTCAAAGTACTCGATGCCATCCGGAGACATATAAAGGATTCTGTTTGCCAGGCGGTTAATGAAGAAGCGGTCATGGGAAACGGCCAGGATGGTGCCGTCATAGGTTTCCAGCGCGTTTTCCAGGACGCCCCGGCTGGTGGCATCAAGGTGGTTGGTAGGCTCATCCAGCACCAGGAAATTGTCCCTCCTGAGCATGAGCTTGGTCAGTGCCACCCGCGCTTTCTCGCCGCCGGAAAGCAGCCGGATTGGCACGAAAACATCCTCACCTGTAAACTGGAACAGCGCCAGCGCGCCGCGTACCTGGCTCTGGCTGAGGCGCGGAAAATCGTCCCACACCTCTGTGAGTATATCATTCTCAGGATTCAGGTTTTGCTGGCGCTGGTCATAATAGCCGATGTCAGCCTGGGCGCCAAAACGCGTAACTCCAGAGTCCGGCGCGATGATCCCTAAAAGGCACTTCAGCAGCGTGGTCTTTCCAACGCCGTTGGGCCCAATCAACACCGCGCGGTCACCGGAACGCAATTCAATGTTAAGATCCTCAAATACCGTCTTGCCGTCAAAACGTTTGCTTAATCCTTCCGCTGTCATCGCCTGCTCCCCCAGCCGGCGGGCAGCTTTGAAACGGAAGGCAATCGCCCGTTCTTCATCCGGCCTGTCCAGAAGCGCCATCCGGTCCAGGGCCTTCTCCCTGCTTTCAGCCGCGCGGATTGATTTTTCCCTGTTAAACTGTTTATAACGTGTGATGATGGCACGCTGACGGGCGATTTCCTTTTGCTGAAGGTTATAGGCCTTCGTCCGGGCGGCCATACGCTCCTCCCGTTGGACCAGGTAACGGGAGTAATTGCCGGGGTAAACCTCTGCAGCGCCAAAGTGGATCTCCGCCATATCCGTGCACACGGCATCTAGGAAGTACCGGTCGTGGGACACGATAATCATAGCGCCTGGATACTGAAGCAGATAGCCTTCCAGCCACTCCAGCGCTTCCAGATCAAGATGGTTTGTGGGCTCATCCAACAGCAGCAGGTCAGGCTTTTGCAGAAGAAGCCGTGCCAGGCCCAGACGGGTCAATTCGCCGCCGCTTAAGGTATCCGCACGCTGCTCAAAACACTCCCGCCCCAGCCCCAGGCCGACGAGCACGCCCTCAATCCGTGATCGGGCCATATATCCTTCCGCCTCCTCAAACCGTTCAGTCAGGCGGGCATACTCTTTGTACATTGCGTTGAGGGCCTCTTCCTCCATGTTCCCGGCCATCTCTCGCTCCAGCCCTCGCAGGCGCGCTTCCATGGCGAACACATCCTCATAAACCGCGGACACTTCCTTTAGGACCGTGTGCCCGGGCTTGGGGTGGTATGACTGCGCCAGATGGCCGATGGAAAGTCCCCTGGCTGTTATAACTTCGCCCTCATCCGGTTGAAGCTGTCCCAGGATGATTTTTAGCAGCGTTGTCTTCCCGCTGCCGTTGACGCCCACAAGGCCAAGCCGGTCTTTGCTGTTCACAGCAAAGCTGACGCCGCTGAGCACTTCGTCAGCGCCAAATGCCTTGGCGACCTCCTCCAGTTTCAGGATCGTAGTCATCACCTAACCCGCAAAAAAGAAAAAGCTGGCGGCAGGCGTCAGCTTTCTGATTCCTCTCATGGGATTACTTCACAAAAATCATCACCATACACAGCACCACAAACACAATGGATGCCGTTTTGGTGGCTGCGGCCAGCCGACCCTGCATCGTCTTGCTCTTATTCTTGCCAAAAAAACTGTTGGTACCGCCGCCGCCGGTGATGGAGCTCATGGCTTCTGCGTCGCCTTTTTGCAGAAGCACCGAAACAATCATAACCAGTGAGGCCGCCATAAGCAGTATCGTCAGGATAACCTGTATCGTGGACATTGAACACTTCCCCCTACGTGAAATCAACTATGAGAGAGTACCATAACGCCAATGATAATTCAAGGGTTTGCCGCAACTTTCCTGTCCCAGCACTGTAGGAGTACCATACATATTGGACAACGGCCTGGAAAGGGGGAGTTAGCAGAAGAGAAAGAGGTCAGATCGGTTAGACTGTTGCTGCTACGACAACACTAACGAAAGGAACTCTTTCTCCATGA
>JAQVQY010000024.1 GCA_028701335.1 Eubacteriales bacterium | reverse complement strand
GCAGGAGGCAGAAGGATTTTATTCCTCCATTCAGCTTTGCCTGTATGGCAGGGTCGCCAGTCCGCTCACTTCTGTTTGACGCGCCTGTGTAATCTCATTCCCGTGGTTATCGGCGGTTTTCTCAGTATAAGCCACGTTGTCCCACAGACTTCACCGCGGGAGGCTCACCGGCTGCGGCATTGCCGTCATTTGTAATGCTGTAATGTTCGCTGACGTCACTCACGGAGCCTTCCTCCATCATGCGATACAGCCTGGCCTTCACCTTTTCGCCGGTGGTGATGACCGCAAAGATGCGGGTGGCATCGGGATGATCCTTGTTGTTGTCAATCCAGGTGCCATCGTTGAGATAGTATTTCCCGCCGCCCATATCCTGGTATACAGGCACATGTGTATGGCCGAACACCACCACGTCAACGCTCTCATCGGTATTGCTGAGATACTGCGTCATTGCCTGCCCGGAAAAATATCGCCAATCCAAGGTACCCAAGACCGCTTCAATGAAGCTGTTGGGCACCTTCACCTGGTTGATCGCCTGACGCTCACCCCATGTGCGCTGAATGTTCCTGAACAGCACCGGCGCGGAAATCGTGCCGTCTTCCTGCTGAGCCGGATAGAAATCAAGGAATGAATACGCGTCGTCAAATCCGGAGACCCGCATATCAAATATTTTTTCGTCAAGGCTCTCCTTCGGTGTCATATGCGAGGTAACGGTTTTGAGAATCGAATAGTACAGGTACGCGCCATACTGGTCCAGGTCGGTTTTTTCCGGCACCTTGGTTACCACCGGCAGGTTCTTTTCAACCACCGGATAGTCTTCCAGCACCCAAGTGGCGGCATAGCGGGCGAAAAAATACCCCGCGGGGAGAATGGTCTCGTCATTGCCGCACAGCTCCGCGTTGGTGACCGTGTCCGGCGCGGAAAACACATCATACCGGTGCCCATGCTCGATGACGATCTCTTCACGGTCGCCCGTATAATAAGCGCCGAGTCCCTTGGCGTCATTGGCCTGCACGATGCCGGGGATCGCTTCCTGCAAAATGCCGGCCTCCAGTGTTATGTCATGGTTGCCAATGACGTAGACAAGCCTGATCCCACTGTCGATCACATTGTTCAGCTCGCCAATCACGTCCTGGTTGTTGGCGATAATATCCTTATAAAACTGCCTTTGATCCGTGTACCGGGGATAGTAGACCGGGAGATACCACTCGTCGAGAAAATCGCCTGCGATAACCAGTTCCCGCACATCTTCCGTGCTTTGCAGGCGCTTTAAAAACCCAACAAGCAACGGAAGGTTTTCCAGCGTTTCGCCGTAACGGTCATCAATGCCCAGGTGGATATCGCTGATGACAACAATTTTGTCCCTTGTCTCGCCTGCTTCCCACAAGGCCGGGAATGCCTCGGGCACTTCCGCTTTGGCCGCGGATCCCGCGGTGAACAGCACCGGGGCAAACACCATGCCAAATACCAGCAGGAGAGAGAGAAATCTGTTTTTCATACTTAAGTCCTCCACATCTTCTAAACTTTTCTAATACTTTTCAGTATGGGGGGTGCTGACGAATTGTTTGAATATTTTATGCAGTATACCTTAAGTGCGCCCTGCTGTCACTGCCCAACACCAAATTCCGTGAAACAGGGATGAGCAGCATGATGTGTCCAACGTGATGATAATGGAACCGGTATACAACTTAAAAGGAATGTTCGGGAAAGCACAGGGATTGCAGAACCCCTGGCCTATCGCCAGGGCGGTGTTTGACCAGCAGGAGCGCGCCGCGCGTCCCTTAGTCACCGGCAGCAAGGCAGCCCGGAATCCAAAGGGGAGAAGGAAAGGCGCATTGGTAATATGTATAACATAATGATAATAATATTATTATGTATCAAAGGACGAAACGCCTGTATTCTTCCAGGCAAAGCAGGGTTGGATTCTCCGAGTTCCTGTTGCATGAGGAAAGCTACTGCGGGCCAAAATAATTATACGAACAAACCCTCATGCAAATAATGCCACCAACTCAACCTGTGCCTGGAATAGCGAATGCGCTCAACGGAAATCAGGCCATCATTATGTGCATGGGCACATGCCAATCATTCGCCAAAACCTGCAGGTAATTAAGTTCTGGCTGAAGCAAAAGCGATTTTGCCCCAGCCACCTATATGGATTTGGCCGCCATATCCCCTTTCCAGCGCCGCAGGCGCGGCTCCCGGCCACCCCTCAGCGATGCCCTGATTTCGCTTCCCGTTCTTCAGCCAATTCCTTGGCCTTTTTGGCGGCGTTGATTTCAGCCCCGCGGTCATGCGCGAGCTTTAAAACCAACAGCACCAGGATGATCAGCGCTTCCACAGCAAGCCGTTCCCCCTTTTAAGCCGGCGCGTGCTTTTGTCAATACGCTGCCATTTTACCCCGGGGCGCGGCGGCGCTGCCGCCCAGGGATATGATGGCGGGCTCAAACCCCGCGCCCATAACCTGGCTTTCATCTTGCCCGCGCGCGGATGCGGCGAAAGCCGCCGGCCTTGCCAAAGCAGGCTGCCAGCGCCTCGCCGGGCTGTATGGTATAATCACGCAAATCCCATCAAGGAGGCAGGCATGTCGGGAAAGCTGTGGGTGAGGCAGATCAGGAAAAACAAGATGGTGGCGGACGCGGTGGCGCCCTGCGAGCGGAACACCTGGCAGGAGGCGCTCAGGGAGTGCTGCCACAAGCTTGATATCGGCGTGCCTATGGTGCTCAGCCGCCACCTGAAGGACTGGGAGGATTTTTCCCAGACACGGTTTTTGCCGGAGCATTTCCTGGAGGCGGTGCGCTTTGACCGGCTGGAGGCGGAGTATTTTGACCCGGATGAGAAGGCCGGGAAGAAGCGCCGCCCGCAGGAGGAGGAATAGGATGCATATCCCTGCCGCCACTATCCACAGCCAACAGCCCCTGTCCTTTGAAGAAGCGCTCAAAGCCCCCGCCCAGGGCTTTGATACCCAGCGCTGGCTCTATATCCCGCCTCTTTATGACGAGTACCGCTATGTGCTGGGCACCGCCGGGGAACAGCCCCTGATCTGCGTGGGGCTCAACCCCTCCACCGCCCAGCCCGGGGCGCTGGACAACACGCTTAAAAGCGTCCAGCGGGTGGCCGCAAGCAACGGCTTTGACAGCTTCCTGATGATGAACCTCTACGCCCAGCGCGCCACCCGGCCCTATGACATGGACCGGGAGGTCTGCGATTTCCTGCACCGGGAGAACCTGAAGGCCTTCCGCTACCTCCTTGGGAAGGCCAAAACGGTGTGGGCCGCCTGGGGCGCGGTGATGGAGACAAGGGGGTATCTGGCCGCCTGCATGGCGGACTTTGTGAAGGAAGGCCAAAGGCTGGGGGCCCGGTGGTACACCGCCGGGAAAAAGAGCAAAAAAGGGCATCCGCACCACCCGCTGTACCTGAGAAAAGACAGCCCGCTTGAGCCTTTTAACGTCAATGCCTACCTGGCTGAACTGGAGGGATAGGGATGGAACGCCTGCACAAAATAGATGACAGCCTTTTAAGGGCACGGGCGCTGTATGAGGAAATTTTCACCGATGAGGCCGGGCGCATCGGGGGCCGGGAACGCAAACTGGAAGCGCTCACCACCCTTCACATCCTCAGTCAGGAGCTTGCGCCATTAAGCCGGGTACTGGACCTGGGCTGCGGCGCGGGGGTCTATGCCCTGCCATTGGCTGGCAAGGGGCATACGGTCACAGCCGTTGACCTGGTGCCCGCCCACATCCGGCAGCTGAAGGATAAAATCGCGCCCGGCATGGCGCTTGAGGCCCTCTGCCTGGACGCCCAGGCGGCGCTGGACGGCCTGGCTGATCATTCCTTTGACGCCGTCCTGTGCCTGGGCCCCATGTACCACCTGCGGACAGAATCCGAGCGCGTGGAGCTGCTGGCGTCCTGCCGCCGGGTACTTAGGCCCCATGGCCGCGTGTTCATCGCCTTCATCAACAATGACTGGGTCATCACCACGATGACGCTGCGCTATGACGGCGGGAAGTACCTTAGGGAAGGCCTTTATGACAGGGACACCTTCCGGGCCGGGGATTTCCCCTTTGTGTTCCATACGCTTAAGCAGGCGGATGTTGAGGTGGAGAAAGCGGGCCTTTCCATCCTGCGCCGGGTGAACAGCGACGGCTTAAGCGAGTTGATGGAGGACGCCTTTGACGCGTTTTCCCAGGAGGAAAAGGCGCTCTGGTTCCGCTTTCACCTGCACCTGTGCGAGCGCCCGGAGCACCTGGGCGCCTGCAACCACTGGCTGTTTGTGTGCGGAAAGGGAGATACGGATGATCTGTAAGGAAAGAACCCTCCAGCTGAAGGACGGGACGGAATGTGTGCTCAGAAGCCCGGAGCCCGGGGACGCGGCGCTGATGCTGTCCTACCTTGCGGATACCGCAGGGGAAACGGACTTCCTGACCCGCTGCCCTGAGGAAGTGGTGATGAGCCGGGAAGAGGAGCAGGACTTCCTGCGGGAGGTGCTGTATGACCCCCGCCGGGTGATGGCGGCCGCGTTTCTGGAGGATACGGTATTGGGCTGCGCCAGCGTCCTCCCCGTGGGGGAGCGGCAGAAACTCCGCCACCGGGGCGTGTTTGGCATCGCCATCCGGAAGCCCTGGTGGCAAAAGGGCCTGGGAAATCTGCTGACTGCTGAGTGTGTCCGGCTAGCCCGGCAGATGGGCTATGGGCAGCTGGAATTGAATGTGCTGGCGGGCAACGACCGCGCCATCAAGCTCTATGAGCGCCACAGCTTCGCGCCCTGGGGCCGGGTGAAAAACGGCTTCAAATTAAAAGACGGAAGTTATCAGGATGAGTTGATCATGGGGATGATATTTGGGGAGGCGGCGCCATGAGCATGCCGGTGGAAGAAAAACTGGGGCGGCTGATCACCTTCCCCACCACCGCGGGGACGCCGGATTATCCGGAGGACGCGTCGGCCTTTGAGGGCTGCCGGGGGGCCATCCACCAGCTCTACCCTCAGGTGGCGGGCGCTTGTGAGCGCCAGGTGATCTTTGGGCGCGGGCTGGTGTACCACTGGCGGGGGAAGGCAAAGGGCAAGCCCTGGGTGCTGATGGCGCATTATGATGTGGTGCCGGCGCCCCCTGAGGGCTGGGAGCGGCCGCCCTTCTCAGGGGACGTCGCGGACGGCTTCATCCACGGCCGGGGAGCGGTGGACACCAAGGGCACCCTGGCGGCGATGCTTCAGGCGGCGGAGGAACTGATAGGGGAGGGGTTCACGCCTGAGCAGGACATCTACTTTTGTTTTTCCGGGGATGAGGAGACCTACGGCCCCACCACCGGGAGGATCATCGCGTGGCTTAAGGAGCGGGACGCCCTGCCATATGCGGTGCTGGATGAGGGCGGCCAGGTGGAGCGGGGCGCCGCCCCCGGGGTCTCCTCCCTGTGCGCCATGGTGGGCGTGGCGGAAAAGGGCATGGCGCAGGTGCAGCTGTCTGTCTTTGGGCCCGGCGGCCACGCCTCCCGCCCGCCAAGGGAGAGCCAGGCGGACATCCTGGCCCGCGCCCTGGTGCGGCTGAACAAGCACCCCTTCCCCATGCGGATCGCCAGCCCCGTGAAGGAGGCATTAAGCGCCTTAAGCCGGGGCAGCGCCTGGCCCTATCAACCCATCTACCGCTGGCACGGGCTGTTTTCGCCGCTTATCAAGCGGTTTGCCAGCCGCCAGGCCGGCAGCATTGCCGCCCTGTTCCGCACCACCTGCGCTGTCACCCAGCTTAAGGGAAGCGACGCCAGCAACGTCCTGCCGGTCACAGCAACGGCCGGGCTGAACCTGCGCCTGATGCCCGGGGACAGCCTGGAGGGCGTTGTCACACACTTAAGGCAGGTTATCGGGGATTCCCGGGTTAAGGCGGGCCTGGTGACCGGCAACGGCCCCAGCCCCGTGTCCGAGATGGGGGGCCCGGCTTTTGAGCGCATCAGGGACGCGGCCAGCGCCGTGTGGCCCGGCGTGATAACGCTGCCGGCCCTCATGGTGGGCGCCACGGACGCCTATCACTACAGCGCCTTCTGCCCCCGGGTGTACCGCTTTTCGCCGTTGCGGGTGCCGCCGGAAATCACCGCCGCCGTCCACGCGGCCAACGAGCGGCTGCCGGTTGCGGCGCTTCATGAGGCCGTGGCCTTCTACCGGGCGTTTATCACGGCACAGTAAAAAAGCGCCTGCGGGCGCTTCAAGCTATAGGCAATCCATATCAAAGGGGAGTTGCAGAGGGCACAGCCCTCTGCGTGCATTCGTTTTGCCCCGCTCTGCCGTTTCCTCCTAAACGGCAATGTGTCCGCTGACGCTTTGCCGCGTATTTATTCCGGCAGGGCGATGCCCGCTTCCCTGGCCGTTTCCACCAGGGTGTCCAGGGCCTTGATGATCTGCTCCTCCTTGTGGTCGCTCACCACGCAGAAGCGCAAGCGGGCCTTGCCCTTGGGCACCGCGGGGAAGACCGCCGGGGGTACGAAGACGCCCTTGTGGCGCAGGAGGTTGGACAGGAGGAAGGCGTTCTCATCGCTGCCCACCAGGATGGGGATGATGGCCGTCTCCCCGGCCAGGCAGGTGTTCAGCCTGCGCTTGTGCGCCTCGCGGACGAAGGTGTCGATGTTGGCGTGGAGCGACTGGATGATGGACTTGTCCTGCTGGAGCAGCTGCACCGCCTTGAGCGTGCCCGCCGCCAGGGGCGGGGAGATGCCCACGGAAAAGACAAAGCCCGGCAGGTTGTAGCGCAGGTAGGTGATCAGATTGCGGGACCCGGCCAGGTAGCCGCCGCAGGTGCCCAGGCCTTTTGAGAGGGTGCCCATCTTGATATCAATATCCCCGGGCTTCAGGCCAAAGTATTCGTCCACGCCGCCGCCGGTTTCCCCGATGACGCAGGCGGAGTGCGCTTCGTCTACCAGCAGGAAGCAGCCGTACTGCTTTTTAAGCGCTACAAAAGCGGGAACGTTGGCGATGTCGCCGTCCATGGAGTAGGCGCCCTCGATGATGATGAGGACCTTTTCAAACTTGTCCCGCTGGGTTTTGAGGATGGATTCCAGCGCTGCCGGGTCATCATGGGGGAAGGGTTTCACCGTGGCCTCGCTTAAGCGGCAGCCCTGGTCGATGGAGTTGTGCGCCAGGGCGTCATAGAGGATCAGGTCGTTTTTGCCGCAGAAATTGCCCACAAAGGTGACGTTGGTGGCGTGGCCTGACACCAGCACCAGGGCGTCCTCCGCGTGCTTCCAGCGGGCGATCTCGCGCTCCAGCTCCTGATAGAGGGTCTTCTCCCCGGCCAGCAGGCGGGAACCGGAGGCGGAGGTGCCATATTTGCCAATGGCGGCCTTGGCGGCCTCCTGCACTTCCTTGCGGCCGGACATGCCCACATAGTTGTAGGAGCCGAAGTTGAGGGTCTCCCTGCCGTCCATGAGCGACACGTCCTTGAGCGCGCTGTCATGGCGGATGAAGTAGGGGTTCTCCTGCCCGGCTCCCATTAAGGCCTGCTCCCTTAAGGCAAAGGCCTGGAACTCGGGGCTGTCCTCAAAGCGGGTGATGGGGGTGACATCCCCCCGGGGGCCTTCATGGGCTTTGACGCCCTCGCCCTTCAAGTGGGCGGTGACGATGTCCGCCAGGGCGTTGACTGAGGTGCACAGGGCGTATTCCTCCACCGGGATCAGGACGGAGAAAATCTCCTCCACCTTCAGGGACACGCTTAAGACCTGCAGGCTGTCGCCGCCCAGGTCGTTGATGAAGTGGGCCTCGTCGGTCACCTGGTCCAGGGACAGTTCCAGCGTCTCCGCGAACAGGCGGCGCACCTTGGCCTTGATCTCTTCCTGGCCCAAGTCCTGGGGCACGGCTTCCTCGTTGACGATGGGCTGGGATTCGCCCAGTGGCTGGGTGCCGGACTTCAGGTCCAGATCCCGGTAGGGGATGCGGCGGTTCTCAATGGAGTCCTTGAGCGCCAGGCGCTTCACTTTAATGCCGCTGGCGGTCTGGAACCGCTCCGGCGTGGCCAGCACCCGGGTGATCTTCTTCATTATCGGCAGCCGGGAGTTGATCTGGGCGATCTGGCGCATGAGCCCGGTTAAGAAGGCGTCGTCCCGGTAGCGGTCGCCCACGTTGAGCACCAGGGTGATATCCTCATACTCGGGGCTGATATGGCGGCGGCGCTTCAAGCGGTTCATCCGGCTGGCGCCGGTGTTGCGCACGCCTAAAACGCTGTACTGCTCAACACCCTCCAGGTTTCCGAAGAAATCCTCCAGCTCGTCCGGGTAGATGTTCTCGCCGGACTCGTTGATGATCACGTCCTTGCTGCGGCCCTCCACATACATGCGCATGCCCTTTTCCAGGCGCACGATGTCCCCGGTGCGGAACCAGCCGAAGGGGTCGGTGTCGGCAGGCGCCAGCTCCCCGCCCTTAAGCCGCGCGGTGTGGACGCTGCGGCCGCGGATGAGCATCTCGCCGGTGTTGGCGCGCTTTCCGTCGGACTCCACCTTGTATTCAATGCTGGAGAACGGGCGGCCCACGGAACCGGAGGTGCGGGTGTGCAGGTTCATGCGGGTTTCCACACTGGTGATGGCGGTTTCTGTCATGCCAAAGCCGGAGATGGTGTAGTAACCCAGGGCCGCGATGTTGCGCATGTGCTCCCTGGGGGTGTGGCTGCCGCCCAGAATCACGCAGTTCACGTCCGGGCCCATAAGCTGGGACACCACGGACTTGAACAGCACCTTCCGGGCAAAATCCATACCAAAGCGGGGCACCACGTTCTGCAGCCCCAGGCTCAAGCCCTTCATGGCCTTGAACGCCGCCCGCTTGATGGGTTTCTCCCTGGCCACCTTTTTGTTGAGGCCCACGGACAGGGAGTTGGCCAGCAGCGGCACCGCGCACAGGAAGTTCACCCTGAAGCGGCGCATGGCATGAAGGATGGTGTCCGGCGCCCGGTCCTTAATGAAGACGGTCTCATAGCCGATGAAGTTGCACCACATCACGCACACCATGAAGCCGAACACATGGTGGAAGGGGAGGAAGGCCAGGTTCCTTTGCATATGGTTGTTCACGATGCGGGGGTTGGCTTTGTGCAGGAGGTCGGAGTTCAGGACCTGCTCGCACAGCGCCGCCTGGTCATAGACGTAGATGCGGCTGGTCATCGTGGTGCCGGCGGTGCAAAGCCCCACCATGCTGCCCCAGGGCACATTGGGGGTACCGGCCGCTTCCGGCGCCAAAAATAGGTCTTCCGCCAAAATCTGGACAGCACCCTCAGGCAGTTGCCGGCGGCTTTTGGTGATGATGCCCGCGGCCCCGCCCTCGTTGAGAAGAAAGGCGGTCATCTCGTCATTCAGGTTGGCGTCAATGAGCAGGGCGTTGTAGCCCGCCTGCACCAGCCCCCAAAAAACCGAATACCATTCCTTGCAGGTGTCCAGCTGGATCGCCACAAAGCGGCCCAGGTTCTTCTCCCCCAGGGCTTTGGCAAAATACGCCGCGAACGCCCTCACCCACTGGTCATACCGGGCGAAGGTGATGGATTTCTCTTCATCGCCCTCCAGGTAGTGGGCGGCGACGCGGTCCGGGTTTTCGTTGGTGAGGGCGTAGATATTCTTCAGCGTCATGTCCTGGCGCAGCGCCTCACAGCGGGCGGTGATGTCGGTGAACAGCTCCATCGTGGTCCTCCTGAAATAAAGTGGCCCTCAGACCCGGTAATATTTGGAAATAAGGTAAAGGAACAGCCGGTTGGGCAGGATGTCGTGCAAAACCACCGCGGCGCGCTGGGTAAACGGCGCCACGGCAAGGCGCATGGGAAGGTTTTTCTTATCAAGCGCCCGGGCAACCTTTGCGCCCAGCTTCCGGGGGCTTAAGCCGCCGCTCTCATCCCGGGCAATCACATTCCGGACCCGCTGAAGGCTTTCCCTGAAGCGGGGCGGCACTTCCCGGGCCTGCCCGCGGTATTCCTGGGCGCCGCCGGAATGGTCACCCGGCTCCACCAGCATCACCTGAATGCCGTGATTCCGGTTTTCCATGCGCAGGCATTCGCAATAGCCCTCCAGGGCGTGCTTGGCCGCCACATAGGCCCCCTGGAAAGGGGTGGGCAGGAGGCCGTTGATGGAGGAAAAGACAGCAATCTTCCCGCCGCCCCTGTCCGTCATCAGGGGCAGGGCAGCGCGCACCAGCCGCAGGGTGCCCAGCAGGCACACGTCAAGCACCGACTGGAGCTCGTCATCCTTGAGCGTCCCCGCCGGCCCCAGGATAAGGATGCCCGCGGCCAGCACCAGGGCGTCAGGCGGCCCCAGGCGGGAGAGCGCTTCCGCCGCGAAGGTATCTACGCTGGTTTGATCGGTTACGTCAAGGGGAAGGCGCACAAGCCCGCCCTCAGGGGGCGCTGCTTCTTTAAAGCTGCGGGCGCCGGCGGCCACCTGCCAGCCCGCCGTGTTAAGGGCCAGGGCCGTGGCCTTTCCCAGGCCGCTGGAAGCCCCCGCCACCCAGGCCACCCGCCGGGCGCGCGTGTTTGTCATTCATCCTCCGGGCGCCAAAGCGCCAAAAAAACACCATACGCTTTCCCCTGTGGGGAAAGTATGCACAGTTTAATCCATTTTGTCCTAATGCACAAGCAAGGGGGCGTTTGCCTGGGGCGCGGCCCGCGCCGGCCTGCCCGGCGATTGGCGTGCCGCCGTGCCTTTATGGGATATGGAAAACAGCGAAAGCACAAACACTTTGGGTATAATTGACAAGCAGCCTTAATCCCTGTAAAAGGAAGGCAAGCCCTGCAGGCGTTTATTGATCGGGACCGCGAGGCCCATGATGAAACGCCGGGCCTGCCGGCTGAATAGTGAGGTTTTATTGCGATGAATAACCCTGGCCCTTTCTTCTGGATCATGCTCTTTGCCATCAGCGCCATGGTGGTCAACGCCGCCGGCATTTTCGTTATATCCAGGAACAGCCGGTGGGCGCAGAAGAATGTGGGGCATTTCATGTGCTTTGCCGCAGGCATGCTGATCACCTCCCCGCTGATTATGACCCTGCCGGAAGCGCTGGAGAAAAACCCCCAGGCCGGCATCGCGGCGCTGGGCGGTTTTCTTTTTATGTTTTTGAGCAACCGCTTCATCAAAAAACACACGGAGACAAAGGAACTGGCCTTTGGCATCACCGCCGTCCAGGGCATCCTGATCCACTCCCTCCTGGATGGGGTGGTCTATACGGTGACTTTCACCGTCAGCACCTTAACGGGTGTGTTGGCGGGCCTTGGCCTGGTGGTGCATGAGTTCGCTGAGGGCGTGATCACCTACGCCGTTTTCCTCAAAGCCGGCGTCTCATCCAAAAAGGCCGTGCTGTACGCCTTTCTGGTGGCTTCCCTGACCACGCCTGTGGGCGCCCTGGTGGCCTACCCCGCCATTTCCAGGGTAGGTGATTCCCTGCTGGGCCTGGCGCTGGGCTTTGTCTCCGGCGTGCTGATTTACATTTCCGCCGCCCACCTGTTGCCGGAAGCCGGGGAGCATGAGAAAGAACATTCTATCCTCCTATTTCTGTCGGGCGCGGCGCTGGCGCTTGTGCTTTTATTCATCGAATAGGCAAAAATCCAAGCAGCGCGCGGGAAATGCGATCCAAATGTATTTTATGCAAGATATATTGACACCGCACGGATTGCGCGGTAAAATGAGGCTGTTAACAGAATGTGCGGAAAAAGACAACCTGACCAGAGTGAACCGGTTCTTCCGGTTGATTTCCCGGACACACCTTTATAGCCGCAAGACCATTGCCTGAAGAGACATTCACTGCAAGACCTATGCTAAAAGTATTATTAACCGCATGACCATTCCTTATCACAGCACCGACTGAAGGGAGATGGGAAAAAGCCGCCAGCGCAACGAGGCATTTTTCGCTCGCTTGCGTTTTTTGGCTTCCCTTTCTATCTGGCCCCTGAAAAGACCCGACACCGCATATTGAAAGGAGGCCTCCTATGAAACGTTTCAAGGTTATCCTGCTGGTTCTCCTGATTCTGTCCCTGTCTGTTCCCCTGATCGCATCGGGCTTGCCTGACCTGGGGCTGCCCGGCTTGCCTGACTTGCCGGACCCGGGCGATGTACTGCCCGGCTTGCCGGATTTGCCTGGGATACCTGATGTGCCCGACATCACTATCCCCAAGATACCCATCATCACACCCACACCGGAACTGAAAATCCCCAAGATCCCTGACATAACTGTTCCGAAAATACCCATCATCACACCCACGCCGGAACTGAAAATCCCTAAGATTCCCGATATAACCCTGCCCAAGATCCCCATCATCACGCCTACACCGGAACTTAAAATCCCCGGTCCCATCATCCCCATTCCCAGGCTCCCCTTCCCCCTGCCCAAACCCAAGCCCACGGACAAACCGGAGGCCGCCGGCAGCGGCCGGATCATGACCAGCGAAGGGCCGCCGTTTATGGCCTTCCGGGATAATCTGACAGAAGAATGGTGGATGTTCACCCCGATGGACCTATCCCTTGACGGGGAGCACCGCTTCCCCCTGGTTGGCGACGGCAACCAGGTGGTGGGCGAGGCCAAGGTGGTGGTGCAGTCCGGCATGGCGGTGGTCACCTACCTGGTGGTAAGCGGGGTAAAGGTAGACCAGGAGAACGCCTTCCTCACCTTCTTCCCTGACATCGGCGCCGTGCCCTCCGTTCTGCCCAAAGACCTTATGGGCACGAAGCTCAAGTTCGGCATGCCCTATGCTGTTGCCTCCTGGCTGGGGAGCGACCAGAAGGTCCTCCTGTATATCAACTGCCCTGTCAGCTACAAAACCAACCTGGCGGGCCTGGCGCCCTTCTCTTTTGAAGACCCGGCTTACCTGACACGCGTCTCAGAACTCCTGCCGCTGATGGACTAGACGCAACCCCGGGAGAACCTGTCAAAAAGAAGGTATGGCCATGAAAAAGTTACTGGCAACGCTGACAGCGATCGCGGTTGTGGGCCTTGCGCTGCTGGTTCTGTCCGGACCCGCCGGGGTTTTGGCGCCGCTTGCGCCTGACGCTGCAAAAGCAAGCAGCAAGCAGCTGATCCCCGGCAAGGAGGACTTGCAGCTGGGCACAAAACCCCCGATGACTTTGGTGACCGTTTTCGAATTCATTACACCCAAGCCGGAAATCACCAGCGGCGGCAACGATGGCACCGAATGGGGCCCCGAGTTTGAACCGCCACCCGATGAACCGATTCCCGACGAGCATACCTGGGACACGGTCACCCGGCGGTCTGATGACCCCCGGGAGGAGGAACCGACTGGCGAGACCACCGATCCCCCCACTGTAACCAAACCGCCGGAACGCCAGCGCGGCGAAGGAAAGTACCTCACCAGCGAGGGCCCGTTGTTTCTGAGCTTCCGGCGGGACCTGACCGACAAACCCCTGATGTTCACGCCCATGGACTTATCCCTTGACGGTGAATACCGCTTCCCGCTGATTGGCTCCAGTATGCAGGTGGTGGGCGAAGCCAAAACCGAGGTTTTCTCAGGCATGGCGATGGTCACCTACAGCTTGTTTGGAGGCGTTCAGGTCAGCAAAGAGGATGAGTTCTTCACCTTCTTTCCGGACATCCGCGCAGTCAGGACCGTTGACCCCGAAAAACTCCAGGACGAAAAGATGGAATTTGGCATACCCTACAGCGTGGCGTCCTGTCTTGGGAGTGACCAGAAGGTGCTGCTTTATATCAACTGCCCCGTTTCCTATAACACCGGCCAAGCCGGCCTCCTGCCGTTCTCGCTCCAGGACCCCAATTACCTGGCCCGCCTGGCGGCGCTCCTGCCCCTGATGGATTAACAGGCTTCTGAACAATAAAGGCCCCGCCCGCTTCTGGCCGGACGGGGCCTTCTTGATTTGCGCCGCCTGAATGGCGGCGCGGGCACAGCCTTACAGCGCCTTGGTGAAGCTAATCAGCCGCCCCGCTTCCTGAAAGCCGTTTTTCAGGTGAAAGCGCAGGCTGTCCGCGTTGTTAAGCTCACAGTCACTGGCAAACTCGCGATAGCCCCGCTCCCGCGCCCAGGATTCACAGGCGGTGAGCAGCCCCGAAGCGAAGCCGCGCCCCCGGTGAATCTCCCTGACGAAAATCCCCTCCAGGTAGCCCACGGGGCTGGTACCGGTGCCCTCCACATAGTCCCGGCGCGCCTGCACCTGGGCAAAACCCAGCGCATTGCCGCCCTCCAGCCAAAGAAAATACGCCGCATCACTATCCTCAAGTATTCGCGTGATCTCCTCCCGAAGGCTGCCGGGTGGGTTTTCCGGCCACAGCAGCAGGGCCAGTTCCAGGAGCTTGTCCAGGTCTTCCGGGCCTGCGTTTATTATCATTGCGGTTCTCCCTTTGCCATGTGCGCGTAGCCCCCCAGCCAGGGCCGGCGATGTTTCACGTGAAACACCCGGGCCGGACGCCCGGCAGTCCCGCCTGAAGCCTTAGGTCTCCTCAAACTGGCTCTCATACAGGGCTTTGTAACGGCCGCCCCGATGCATGAGGTCATCATGGGTGCCCATCTCGTCGATGTTGCCGTCGTGCATAACCAGGATGAGGTCCGCCCCCTTGATGGTGGAGAGGCGGTGGGCGATGACGAAGCTGGTGCGCCCTTCCAGCAGGAAGTTCATGGCGTCCTGGATGCGCTTTTCAGTCAGGGTATCCACGTTGGAGGTGGCCTCGTCCAGGATCAGCAGGGGCTTGTCCGCCAGCACCGCCCGGGCGATGGTGAGCAGCTGCTTCTGCCCGGCGGAAATATTGTCCGCCTCCTCGTTGATCTCCATGTCATAGCCGCCGGGAAGCGCCCGGATGAAGTGGTCCGCATGGGCGTGGCGGGCGGCCTGCATGACCTCCTCATCCGTGGCATCAGGCCGGCCGTAGCGGATGTTCTCCATGACAGAGCCGGAAAACAGCCAGGTGTCCTGGAGCACCATGCCAAAGGGCCTGCGGGCTTCCTGGCGGGAGTACTCCTTCAGGTCATGGTCATCCAGCGTGATGCGGCCGCCCTGGGGGTCATAGAATCGCATGAGGAGCTTGACCAGCGTGGTTTTCCCCGAGCCGGTTTCCCCCACAATGGCGCAGGTCTGCCCGGGAAGGACACAGACGGAGAAGCCCTTAATGACAGGCTTATCCGGGTCGTAGCCAAACACCACATCCTCAAAGCACACACGGCCTTTGATCGGGCCCATCAAGGGGCTATGCTCCGGTTCAATTTCCTCCTCTTCAGAGAGGAACTCAAACACCCGCTCGGCGGCGGCGGCCATGGTCTGTACCTGGCCCACCACCTGGGCCATCTGCGCCAGGGGCTGGGTGAAGTTGCGCACATACTGGATGAAAGCCAGAATATCGCCCACGGAGATAAGTCCGGCCGCTGCCTGGGCGGCGCCCAGCACCACCACCAGGAGGTAGGCCAGATTGCTGAACACCTGCATGATGGGCTGCATAAGCCCGGAGAGGAACTGGCTGCGCCAGTTGCTGTCAAACAGCTTTTGGTTTTTTTCTTCAAAGGCCTGGATGGCGTTTTCCTCCTGCCGGAAGGCCTGCACCACATCCTGCCCGGAATAGGATTCCTCCACCAGGCCCGAGATATCGCCAAGAACCTCCTGCTGGGCCCGGAAATACTTCTGGGACTTGCGGAAGATGACGCTGATAATGAGCGTGGACAGCGGCACCACCAGCACCACCAGCAGGGTCAAAAGCGGGCTGATGGTGAGCATCATAATGGCCACGCCGATGACGGTGGCGATGCCGGCGATGACCTCGGTGAAGACCATGTTGATGTTCTGCACCACTGAGTCCACGTCGTTGGTCACCCGGGAGAGCACATCCCCCACGGTGGTTTTTTCGTAGTAGGCCAGGGGCACCCGGTGGATCTTGCTGCCGATGTCCTGGCGCATTTTGCGGCCCAGTTCGTTGGAGACTTCCGCCCCCAGGCGGTACATGACATGGGAGAGCACCGTGCTCACCGCAAACAGCGCCACCAGCGCCAGGAGCACCCGGCTGATAGCCGCGAAATCGATACCGCCGGTGCCCTGGACTTTTCGCATGACGCCGTTGAAGATCTCGGTGGTGGCGTTGCCCAGCACCTTGGGGCCGAAGATGCCGATGGCGGCGCTCAAGGCAGACAGCAGGGCCGCCGCCCGCAGCTTCCATTTCCAGGGACGGAGGGCCTTTAGAAGCCCTTTGACGCTGCCCTTGAAATCCTTGGGCTTTTCCACAGCGCGCATGCCGTGCGGGCCGCCGACGCGCCCGCCATCGCGGCGCTTTTCATTGCGTTTTTCACTCATGGCGGCCGCCCCCTTTCTGCGCCAGGTCTTCTTCTGACAGCTGGCTATAGGCGATCTGCTGGTAGGGCTCGCTGGTGGCCATCAGCTCCTCATGGGTGCCCTCGCCCACCAGACGCCCTTCATCAATGACCAGGATGCGGTCAGCGTGCATGACCGTAGCGATGCGCTGGGCCACGATGAGCACGGTGGTGTCCGGGAAACTGTTTTTCAGGCCCCGGCGCACCGCCAGGTCCGTGCGGTAGTCAAGCGCCGAGAAGGAGTCGTCAAACAGCAGGACCTTTGGCTTCATCGCCAGGGCACGGGCGATGGAAAGGCGCTGCTTCTGCCCGCCGGAGACATTGCTGCCACCCTGGGCGATGTCATCCTCATAGCCGTGGGCTTTCTCCAGGATGAAGGATTCAGCCTGGGCCAGCCTGGCGGCTTCCTCTACGCTTTCCTGGCTCATGTCCATGTCGCCGTAGGCGATGTTGGACTGGATGGTACCGGAGAACAGGGCAGACTGCTGGGGCACATAGCCGATCTGCCCGCGCAGGTCATCCAGCGTAATGCTCCTGATGTCTACCCCGTCCAGGGTGATTTTTCCTTCCGTAGGGTCAAAAAAACGGGGAATCAGCCTGAGGAGGGTGGATTTTCCGGTGCCGGTGGCCCCGATGACGGCAGCCGTTTCTCCGGGCCGGATGGTAAAATTCAGGTTGTAGAGCACCTCGTCATCCGAGCCCGGATAGCGGAAGGACACATGGTGGAAGCCAATCTCCCCCTTTAGGGGCATGGGCAGCGCGCTGGGCTTCTCCGGCTCCTTCACAGAGGTGCCGGTGGCCAGCACCTCGCTGACCCGCTGGGCGGCCACCTCAGCCCGGGGGAGCATGACGGTAGACATCATGGTAATCATCATAAAGGACATGATGATCAGCATCGCATAGGAGATGAAGGCGATCATATCACCCACCAGCATATTGCCTGCATCTATGCCCTGGGCGCCAAACCACACGATCATTACCGACACGCCGTTCATCACCAAAAACATCAGCGGCATCACATAACTGAAGGCCCGGTTGATGAAGCGGTAGGCGAAGAACAGATCATCACTGGCCTTGCCAAAGCGGGCCACCTCATGCTCCTGGCGGGAAAAGGCGCGGATGACGGGCACGCCGGTGAGGTTCTCCCGGGTCACCTGGTTCATCCGGTCGATAAGCTTCTGGAGCAGTTTGAACTTGGGGGTGACCACCGAGGCGGTGATGACCACCAGGGCTGCCATCACGCCCACCGCGGCGAAGATGATCCAGCCCATCCCCGTGCGCACGCCGGCCACCTGCCAGATGCCGCCGATGGCCAGGATGGGGGCGTAGAGCATCATGCGCAGCATCATCACTGAGGTCTGCTGGATCTGGGTGATGTCATTGGTGGAGCGGGTGATCAGCGAAGCGGTGGAGAACTTGTCGATCTCCGCCGCGGAAAAGGACAGCACCCGGGTGTACACCTGCCCGCGCAGGCCCCGGCCAATGCGGGCGGCCGCGCGGCTGGAGACAAAGTTGGCCCCGGCCGCGGCCAGTCCCAGGAGCGCCGTGATGCCCAGCATCTGTATCCCCTGGCGCCAGAGGAAGCGGGCGCGCAGGGCGTCCAGGTCGATGCCCTGGGCCACATAGTCCTGCCGAACAAACCGGATGGCCATCTGCCGGGTCACCTGGGAGCTTAAGCCGCCCTGGGCCGCCATCATCTCCCTGGCGCGCTCCATGACGGCCGCGCGGTCCAGCCGCCCCAGCCGCATGGCTGCCAGGGCGGCCTGGGCCTCCGGCGGCGCCTCATCAGAGGAAAGCATGGACAGAATGGCCATGGGCAGGGCAAGGTCCTCCTCCAGCGCGGAGAACTCCCCGGCGTTAAGGCCCTGCCTCAGGGCATAAACATCATTCTCAAGCTGGTAGGCGGCTTCAAAGCGCTGGCGCTGGGCGTCGTCCAGCAGCGTCATGATGTCCCCCACCGCCTTCCGTGAGAGGCTGTCCGCTGCCGGGGAGGCGATGCCCCCCTGCTGGACGCCCACATCCACCAGCGTGGAGGTAAAGCCCGGCAGGGCCAGGGCGCACCAGGCCTGGACGATCAGCAGGAGCGTGATTAACAGCATACTACGCCATTCAGGCTTCAAAAACCTAAATATCTTCAATGTTTTTGTTCCTCGATTTTCATGTTTGTTTCACGTGAAACATAATTTCGGGGCTCAGTCTTCCTCCGGGAAATCCTCGCCGTTTTCACCGTCCGCAGGCACCTTCAGGGTAATCTGCACCGCCTCGATGCGGGTGGTGTTGGAGCGCAGCACTTTGAGCGTGAAGCGCTCATTCTCCACCGTGGGCGTGTCGCCGGGCTTGGGGATATAGCCCAGGCGTTCGATGATGTAACCCGCGATGGTGTCCGCCTCCTGGGAGATGAGCTCCAGGTCAAAGGCCCGGTTTAGGTCACTCAGCGGCAGGGAGCCCATGAGCACGGCCTCCGTGTCATTTACCATCACCAGGGGCTGGGCGTCGTCATCGTCATACTCATCCCGGATATCCCCCACAATCTCCTCAATCAGGTCCTCCATGGTAACGATGCCCGCCACACCGCCAAACTCGTCCACCAGCACGGCCAGATGCTGCTTGGACTGCTGGAATTTCACCAGCAGTTCGTCCGTGTACATGGTGTCCGGCACAAACAGCGCGGGCCTTGCGATGTCCCTGAGGGTGAGGGAAGCATCGTTTAGGGCCTGGAGGTTCAGGAGGACATCCTTGAGGTGGATGATACCCACAATGTGGTCCTTGTCTTCCTCATACAGCGGGATGCGGGAGTGCAGCTGGTCAAGCAGCAGCTCCATGTTTTTCTCATGGGGGTCGTCCGCGTCCAGCATGTGGGTGTCCACCCGGGGCACCATGATCTCCCGCACCAGCCGGGTGTCCAGGGAGAGCACGCCCCGCATCATGTTGAACTCCTCCATGTCAATGGCGCCGTCGTTGCGGCTGGAGTTCAGGAGGGCTTTCATCTCCTGTCGGGTCAGCTTCTCTTCCTTCTTGGTGAAGTCGATGGGGGTGATCCGCTTGAGCAAACCTGTGGAGGCGTTCAGCAGCCAGATAAACGGCCTGAACGCCGCCCGCATTTTTAGGATGGCCCCGGCGGAGCGGAGGGCGTAGGCCTCCGGCACCTGGATGGCCAGCTGCTTGGGATAAAGCTCGCCCAGCACCAGGGAGATATAGGCCACGATGATGGTGACAATGATGGTGGCGATGGTTTCCGCCCCCGGAATCCCGCCCAGCGCCGGGGCAAGGAGCCCCACGAAAGACTGGGAGGCCGATGCGGAATTGAAAAAACCCGCCAGGGTGATGCCCACCTGGATCGCGGACAGGAATGAGTCCGAATCCGAAAGCAGCCGTTGCACCTTGCGGGCCCGCTTGTCCCCCTGGTCGGCCAGGTCCTTTATTTTTGCCGGGTTGAGTGAGACGAAAGCCATTTCCGCGCCCGCGAGGAAAGCGTTGATAACAGTGAGAACAAGAATCAGGATAATCGAACTGATAATCGATGATCCACCAGGGTCATCCATGCCGGAAACCACACTCCTTTGGAAAAGATAAGGGAATTATACAATGTGTTACCCCGCAATGCAAACGGCGGGGCTTACAGGCGAAGGCGGGCCAGGGGAATCGCCCGCACAGGCCAGCGCCCGGTGACCGGGTCCTTCCCCTCATAATCACTGAAGGCAACCTTATTGTTGCCCCCGCCTCCAGGGAAGCCCATAGCCCTTATGATGCCGGGTTTGCGGGGGAAGCGCGCTTTCAGGGCGCGCTTGCACGTGAAAAAGCGGGCGTCAGCCTCCTTCAGGCAGGACGGCAGGACGCTGGAGGGAACGGAGGCCAGCCGGTCCAGGAGCATCAGGTCCCTGATGATGCGGGCGTCCTCCGGCAGCCAGCCTGTGAGATTATCCAGCACCAGGGCGGTCAGATCGTCCAGGGAAAGGGCGCCGCCTGCTTCCGCCTCCGTGATGGCCCGTCCCAGCCTTAAAAACAGGCTGAAGGGGGATACCTGTATTCCCCGCGTCAGCCAGGTGAGCGTGTGATGGAAGCGTCCGCTGTTATGCAGCTTGTCCAGCGCCCGTTCAACCAGGCGCAGGGTGTCAAAGTCCCCCCCATTCATCCAGGGGGTGCTGGTGACGGTGTAGGGAGCCTCCGGCTCAAAGGAAGCGGGATAGGTCTGCGAATCCTCCCGCATGGCGCTTCCATGGATGAGCTTCAGAAAACCCAGCTGCAGCGCGTGGGGCCCAAGCCCGTAGGCTTCATCAAAACCGCGGGCAAACCTGGCCAGGTCCTCTCCCGGCAGGCCGGCGATCAGGTCCAGGTGGATATGGGCATTGCCCCCCGCGATGAGGGCGCGGACGTTTTTGATGAGCCTCCCCATATCCGTCTTCCTCAGCACCCGGGTGAGGGTAGTTTCATCCATGGACTGCAGCCCGATTTCAAACTGGAACAGCCCGGCCGGGGCTGATTGGATAATCTCCATGGTGGACGCCGCCAGGATGTCCCCGGCGATCTCAAAGTGGAAGGTGAGGCCGTGGGGATATTCCTTTGACCGGGCGATGATATGGCTCAGGATGGTGTCGGCCCGGGCCTGTGCCGCGTTGAAAGTGCGGTCCACAAACTTAACAGTGCGGGTGCCGGAATGAGCCAGGGCGTCTATTTCAGAAAACACCCGTTCAAGCGGGGCGAGCTGGGGCCTGGCGCGCTCCCGGCCGGAGAGGCAGAAGGCGCAGGCAAAGGGGCAGCCCCGGCTGGCCTCGATGTAGGCGATGCGCCCGGACAACTGGTTAAAGTACTCCGGGCCATAGGGCGATGGCGGCATTTCCTCATGGTAAAAGGGCTGGCTTAGCCTGATATCATTTCCTTCCCTATGGCACAGGCCGGGGACGTCCTCCAGGCTTCCCAAGCCCGCCAGGGCATCGAGCAACCTGGCAAAGGGCAATTCCCCTTCCCCGGCGATGAGGAAGTCCGCTTCCGTCATTGCCTCAAGCGTTTCCTTAGGGCAAAAGCTCACCTCCGGCCCGCCCAGCACGATTACGCATTGGGGCAGCGCCGCCCTGATCAAAGGCAGCAGGGCCTTTACGGCCTTGATATTCCAGATATAGCAGCTCACGCCCAGCACCCGGGGATTCTCCTGAATGATCCGCTCCGCCACCGACTGAAGCGGCTCATTCACAGTACCCTCCAGCACCCTGACCTCGTAATTGCCTTTTGAGAACGCAAAAACCCCGGCCCGCAGGCACCAGGGGGCTAGGGAAGAATGGACATATTGGGAGTTAAGCGATAGCAGCGCCGCCTGAAGGGACCGGGGTTTTCCTGATGCCATGCTTTTTATTACCGGGCGCCCTTGTCGTAGGGCACGCCGCTGGCCCGGGGCGCCTGGGTGCGCCGGCTGGTAAAGGCCAGCACCACCATGGTGGTGATATAGGGAATCATCTTGTAGATGTCACTGGGGATGCCCAGGTCTTTTAAGACCGGGATGCCGGAGTAGGAGGCGGCGATCGTCTTCATCAGGCCAAAAAAGAAAGCCGCGATAAAGATGCCCAGCGGTTTCCATTGGCCGAATATCAGCACCGCCAGCGCCAGGAAGCCATAGCCGGACACGGTGGCGTTGAAGTTGGTGGAGGTGGGAATCACATACACCAGGCCGCCAAGCCCCGCCAGGGCGCCGGAAATCAGCACCCCCGCGTAGCGGGTTTTGTACACGTTGACACCAACGCTGTCCGCTGCCTGGGGATGCTCCCCGCAGGCGCGCAGCCTCAGGCCAAAGCGTGTCTTATACAGCACAAAGGCGGAGACGGCCAGGATCAGCAGGCCTATGTAGGTGGTGATGTAGCAGTTCCGGAAAAACATCGGGCCCAGCACCGGGATATCGCCCAGTAGCGGTACTTTCTCGATGCGGAAGGTGTTGGTGAACTGGATCTGCTGAATGCCGTTTGACAGCGTTGTGCGGGCCAGGTAGATGGAGGCCGCCGGGGCGATCATGTTAAGCGCTGTGCCGGAGATGGTCTGGTTGCTCTTCAGGGAGATAGCCGCGTAGGCATGCAGAAAGGAGTAAAGCAGGCCTGAGCCCGCGGCGACCAGGATAGCCAAAAGCAGCAGCCCCTGGCCGCTCATAAAGCCCTCGACACGGTTGATGAAGTAAATGCTGCAGAAAGCCCCCGTCACCATGATGCCCTCCAGGGCGATGTTCACCACGCCCGAGCGCTCGGAAAACATGCCCCCCAGCGCCACAATGAGCAAGGGGATTGAGAAAAACATCATCTGCTGAACGATGAAATAGATGATATCCATGCTATGCCTCCTCCTCCCCGTAATCCGCGTCCTGGCCTGCCGCGATAATGGCCGCCTGTTTTCGTTTCCGGCCGGCGAGGAAATCCCGCGCCAGAAGCGAAAACGCGCTGAAATAGATGATCAGGCCGATGATGACATCGATGATCTCCTTCATGTACCTGAGAGACTGGAGGTGGCGCCCGGCCTCGGTGAGGTGGGCGATAAATATCCCCGTGAACACAATGCCAATGGGATTGGAAAGGCCCAGGAGCGCCACGGCGATGCCGTTGAAGCCCTGGGCAGCCAGCACTTCCTCCACATGCATGTGCATGCCGCTGGTGGGGGCCAGGTACATCAGCGCGCCCGCCACGCCGGAGAGGCCCCCGGCGATGGCCATGGCGGAAACGATGGCCCTTTTCCCGCTGATGCCGGCGTAACGGCTGGCGAAGCGGTTGTGGCCCACGGCCTTCAGCTCGTAGCCAAAGGTGGTGCGCGTGAGGATAATATAAATAAGGATGGCAAAGCCCACCGCGATATAGAAGCCGGCGTTGACGCTGGAGACATCCCTGAACCGGCCTTTCAGGATGAAAAACAGATTATCCAGGCCCCCCTTGGGGAGGACGGCGCTGGCCGCCACATCCACGGTCTGGTTCTTGAACGGGTCATACAGGTGGCTGTTCTTGATGGTGAAGTTGATCAGGTACATGCCAATATAGTTGAGCATGATGGAGGTGATGACCTCATTGACGTTCAGCAGCGCCTTGAAAAGCCCCACGATAATGCCCCAGGCCATGCCGGCCAGCATCCCCATGATCAGCGCCGTGATCCAGTGCAGCGCCCCTGGCAGGAAGGTCCAGGTGACCCCCACATAGATGGCCGTGAAACCGCCCACCATCAGCTGCCCCACGGCGCCGATGTTGAACATCCCGGTCTTGAACGCGAAGCCCACCGAGAGCCCCGTCATGATGATGGGGGTGGCGTGGTACATGACCTGCCCCACACCCTTTAAGCCGTTGTTCCAGCCGCCCTTGATGATGATGATCAAGCCCTGGAAGGCGTTTTGCGGGTTTGTAATAAACAGGATGACCAGGCCGGCCGCAAGCCCCGCCAGAATGGCCAGGATGGAGGCGGAGGCATTGGACAGCCCTTTTTTCATCTGGTTCACGCGGTGGCCTCCTTCTTGCTGCCGGCCATGTACAGGCCCAGTTCCTGGGGCGTAACATCCCTGCCCTGAAGCTCCGCCACCAGGCTCCCCTCATAGATGACCAGGATGCGGTCCGCCAGCTGGAACACCTCGTCCAGCTCCAGGGAAACCAGGAGGATGGCCTTGCCCTCATCACGCTCTTTAACCAACTGCTTGTGGATATAAACCATGGCTCCCACGTCAAGCCCGCGGGTGGGCTGCACCGCCAGGAGGAGATCAGGGTCGGAGTTGATCTCCCGGGCGATGATGGCTTTCTGCTGGTTGCCGCCGGACATGCTGCGGGCAATAGTGTCCGGCCCCTGGCCTGAGCGGATGTCAAAGCGCTCAATCAGCCTGTCGGCCTGGGTGTGTACCTGGTCAAAGCGGATGAAGCCATGGCGCTGCATTTCGGGAGAGAAGTAATTCTTCAGCGCCAGGTTCTGCCCCAGGTCATAGTCCAGCACCAGGCCGTACTTGTGCCGGTCTTCCGGGATGTGCGAGATCCCCGCGTTGTTGCGCTGGCGGATGCTGGCCTGGGTCACCTCACGGCCTTTCAGGAAAACCTGGCCGCTCTTGATGGGCATCAGGCCTGAGAGCGCGTAGATCAGCTCGCTTTGCCCGTTGCCGTCAATGCCGGCGATACACACAATTTCGCCCTTGCGCACCTGGAAGGAGACGCCGTTCACGGCAGGCTTGCCGTGATGCCCCGCCACGCTCAGGTCCTTGACCTCAAGCACAGGGGCTCCGGGCACAGCGTCCTCTTTTTCCACTGCGAAGCTGATCTTGCGGCCCACCATCATCTCAGCCATGGTTTCCACAGTGGTGTCCTCAACGTCCACCGTGCCCACCAGGGAGCCTTTTCTCAGCACCGTGCAGCGGTCGGCCACTGCTTTGATCTCCGGGAGTTTGTGGGTGATGAACAGGATGCTCTTCCCCTCATGGGCCAGGCCTTTCATGATGCCCATCAACTCGTCCACTTCCTGGGGGGTGAGCACGGCCGTGGGCTCATCAAAAATCAGGATGTCGTTGTCCCGGTAGAGCATCTTGAGGATCTCCACCCGCTGCTGCATGCCCACGGTAATATCCTCAATCAGCGCGTCCGGGTCAATCGCCAGGCCGTACTGCCGGGAGAGGCGCATCACCTTGTCCCGGGGCTCTTCCAACCGGAGCACTCCCCGGGATGTGGTTTCCACTCCTAGGACGATGTTCTCCAGCACCGTGAAATTCTGCACCAGCATGAAGTGCTGATGCATCATGCCAATGCCCAGGCGGTTGGCGTCGTTGGGGTCTTTGACCTGCACCTTTTTTCCATTCTTGAAGATTTCGCCCTCATCGGGCCGGTAAAGGCCGAAAAGGACGCTCATCAGCGTGCTCTTTCCGGCCCCGTTTTCTCCAAGCAGCGCGTGAATCTCACCGCGCCGAAGCTGAAGCGTGATGCGGTCATTGGCCTTCACGCCTGGGAAATTCTTGGTGATGTCCCGCATCTCGATGATATATTCGCTCATGGCTTGTCCTTTTAAGGCCTGTAAGGGAAAGGGGCTTGTTCAAGCCCCTTTCCCGCTTAACAATAGTGTTATTGGATTTCGGTGATAGTTACATTTTCAACCGGGATTTCTATGACAGACTTCACATCGGAGTCCTTGAGCAGCGGCACTTCGCCGGCCACCAGCTTGGCATAGATGGCGTCATAGTCAGCCTGGCTGAAGGTGCTGAACTTGGAGGTCTCCATGGGCAGCGCTACGCCGTCCCGGGACGCGTCCATCACCAGCGCCTGGCCGGCCGGGAACTCGCCGTTGTAGAAAGCATCAAGC
>JAQVQY010000023.1 GCA_028701335.1 Eubacteriales bacterium | reverse complement strand
CGCTATCTGACCTGGTTAATGCGTGGGGCGCCAAAACTGGATATGAGCGATGAACAGCAGGTGTCACAGTTGCTGCCGGTTAATGCGCCGGTGGAGTGCAAGGTGAAGAAAGGCGTTTGACGCTTACGTTGCATCGCGATGGCGCGGCGTTTTTTATGTGCAGGAATGCCATTGGTAACTTTCATGTGGCAGAATCGGATCTGCCTGGAAATGTGGGTATGGTCACCAGCGGTGTGGTGGCCCTCGCCCAGCGCCAGCAGGTTGGCTTCGCCTATACAAAGCTTTAGCCAAAGATAAGAAATGCCGCAAACGCGGCATTTGAGTAAATCCTATAGAAGGTTGGGCACTTGCCGCTTATTGGGCCGTCCGCTCAGCGATCATCTCTTTCACCTTCATCAGGCGGATAAGGGCGCTGCGCTCATTTTCCTCCAGCTTCATGGTGATGTAGCGGATGGTTTCCTCAAACTGTGGAATCATCACATATTCAAGGGCATTCACGCGCCGCCGGGTTTTCTGGATTTCATCGGCCAGGAGGCTCACGGTCTTCTCCTTCTCGGCCAGGGCGATGAGGTGGGGCAGAGCCTGGGCCATGGTGGCAATGGCGTTGTCCAGTTGGGCGGAGGTCTCCGCCATGCCGTAGGGCAGAACGGCCTCGCCCAGGCTTCCCTCATCCACCGTGAATTCCGGCACGCGCACGGAGAGGATATTCCGCCGGCCAACCTTTATGCCCGCCTGGCGCGCAGGGTAGAGCAATGCCTGCCTTAATGCGCCCGGCTCCATAACGGCGCCGGCCAGGGCAAAGTCCCTGAGCGCCAGAGATAACTCCTCCTCCACCTGTTTTCTTAAGCGCAGGTTCTCCCGCACCAGCTTCATAAACTGGCGCACCAACTCATCCCGTTTGTCCTTGAGCAGCTTATGCCCGCGCCTGGCCGTGACCAGGCGCCGCTTGATCTGCGTCAGCTCCATCCGGGTGGGGTTTACGTGCAAGACGGCCATTCAGCCCTCCTCTCCTTCTTCCCCTTCGCCCTTGTCACTAACAGGCATATACTCATCCAGCAAATCATCCCTGATTCGCTTAAGCTCATTGCGCGGCAGGATTTTAAGCAACTCCCAGCCAAGGTCCAGCGTCTCCTCAATGGAACGGTCGGTGTCATAGCCCTGGGAGACATAACGCCTCTCAAAGGCGTCCGCGAAAGCCGCGTATTTTTTGTCAATGTCAGTCAGCGACGCCTCGCCCAGGATAATGGACAGCTCCTTGGCGTCCTTGCCCCGGGAATAGGCGGCAAACAACTGGTTCATGGTGTCTGCGTGGTCCTTGCGGGTCTTGCCCTCTCCGATGCCCTTGTCCTTCAGGCGGGAAAGCGAGGGCAGCGCGTCAATGGGCGGAGAGATACCCTTGCGGTGCAGCTCACGGCTTAGAATGACCTGGCCCTCGGTGATGTACCCGGTGAGATCGGGAATGGGGTGGGTCTTGTCATCCTCAGGCATGGTCAGGATGGGAATTTGGGTGATGGACCCTTCTTTCCCTATAATGCGGCCTGCCCGCTCATACATGCTTGCCAGGTCCGTATACAGATACCCGGGGTAGCCCCGCCGTCCGGGCACTTCCTTGCGCGCCGCGGACACCTCCCTTAGGGCCTCGGCATAGTTGGTCATGTCGGTCATGATGACCAGCACATGCATCCCCTTTTCATAGGCCAGGTATTCAGCGGCGGTCAGCGCCATCCTGGGGGTGGATATGCGCTCAATGGCCGGGTCATCGGCCAGGTTCATAAACAATACGGCCCGCTCAATGGCGCCGGTGCGTCGGAAGTCGGAGATGAAGTAGTCGGCCTCTTCAAACGTGATGCCGATGGCGGCGAACACCACGGCGAACTTGCTGTCCTGCCCCAGCACCCTGGCCTGGCGGGCGATCTGAGTGGCCAACTGCGCGTGGGGAAGGCCTGAGCCGGAGAAGACCGGCAGTTTCTGCCCGCGCACCAGGGTATTGAGCCCGTCGATGACAGAGATGCCGGTTTGGATAAACTCGCTGGGATAGTCCCGGGCGGTGGGGTTTAGGGGCTCCCCGTTGATATCCATGCGCTTTTCGGGAATTACGGCAGGGCCGTCATCCTTTGGAGCGCCCATGCCGTCAAACACGCGGCCGAGCATCTCCATGGATACGGATAATTCTATTCCCCGGCCCAAAAACCTGGCGGAGGCGTTGTCAATGCGCAACCCGTGGCTGGCTTCAAAGAGCTGGACCAATGCCTTGTCACCCTCCACCTCCAGCACCTTGCCGCGCCGGATTTCGCCGGAGGCCTGTCGTATCTCAACCAGCTCGTTATAGGTGACGCCCTGAACCTGTTCAATCAGCATCAGCGGTCCCACCACTTCCTTAATGGTACGATATTCCTTGAGCATCTTACATCCCTCCCCGATTGATCAGCGCGGTGGCCTGGCTGGCCAGCTCCGTTTCGATTTCCTTGAAATAATCGAGGGAATCCTCCGGGATATATTTCGACCGGCCGATGCGTTCCCGCACTGGCATGTCAATCACGTCCGACAGGCTGCACCCCGCTTCCAGCGCCATCTGCCCCTTCTCGCCGTATTCCAGAATCAGGCGCAGCATCAGGAACTGCTTGTTGAGGGAGGTATAGGTGTCGACATCGTCAAAAGCGTTCTGGTGCAGGTAGTCCTCCCTGATGGAACGGGCCACCTCCATGGTTAGCCTGTCCTTCCAGGAAAGAGCGTCAGTGCCCACTAGGCGCACGATCTCCTCCAGCTCGCTTTCCTCCTGGAGAATCCGCATGGTGCGGGCCCTCAACTCGTTCCACTCAGGCGATACATTGTCGGTAAACCAGCCAGCCAGGTTGTCCGTATACAGGGAGTAGGACAAAAGCCAGTCGATGGCCGGGAAATGGCGCTTATAGGCCAACTGGGCGCTTAAGCCCCAGAAGACCTTCACAATCCTGAGTGTTGCCTGGGAAACGGGCTCTGAGATATCGCCGCCAGGCGGGGAGACCGCTCCGATGGCGGAAATGGACCCGGTTCGTCCGTCCTTTCCCAGGCAGACTGCAAGACCCGCCCGCTCATAGAACTCGGCGATGCGGCTGGATAAATAGGCAGGATAGCCCTCCTCACCGGGCATCTCCTCCAGCCTGCCGCTCATCTCACGCAGCGCCTCAGCCCAGCGGCTGGTGGAGTCGGCCATAATGGCCACCCGGTAGCCCATGTCACGGTAGTATTCCGCGATGGTGATGCCGGTGTAAATGGATGCCTCACGGGCGGCCACGGGCATGTCGGAGGTATTGGCGATAAGCACCGTGCGCTTCATCAGCGTTTCACCGGTGCGCGGGTCATGCAGCTCGGGGAACTCCTTGAGCACATCCGTCATCTCGTTGCCCCGCTCGCCGCAGCCCACATAGACGATGATGTCGGCGTCCGCCCACTTGGCCAGTTGGTGCTGCACCACGGTTTTCCCGGAGCCAAAGGGCCCCGGAATGGCCGCCACGCCGCCGGAAGCGATGGGGAAGAGGGTGTCGATCACCCGCTGCCCGGTCACCATGGGTTCCTGGGGAAATAGCTTTTGCCGATAGGGGCGCCCCTGGCGCACTGGCCAGCGCTGGATCATGGTGAGCTTGTGCTCGCTTCCATCATCCGTCTCTATCACGGCCACGGTGTCGGTAATTCTGGCCTGCCCCTGGCAGATGTCCCGAACCTTCCCGGACAAACCATTGGGCACCATGACGCGGTGCTCCACCACCGGGCTTTCCTGCACTACACCCAGGATATCGCCGGCTGCCACTTCTTCGCCCACCTTAGCCCTGGGCTCAAAGTTCCACTGCTTTTCCCGGTCCAGGGCGGGCACTTCAATCCCGCGGGTGATGCGATCGCCCGCCTTCTGGCGGATAAGCTGCAGCGGGCGCTGAATGCCGTCAAAAATGGACTCGATGAGCCCGGGCCCCAGCTCCATCGATAAGGGCGCGCCGGTGGACTCCACCGGTTCCCCCGGGCCAAGGCCGCTGGTCTCCTCGTATACCTGGATGGACGCCTGATCCCCGCGCAGCTCGATGACTTCCCCAATGAGCCGGTGGCTGGACACGCGCACCATGTCATACATGCGCACGCTGGCCATCCCTTCCGCGACAATCAGGCTGCCCGCGACTTTGATGATTTTACCCTGGGCCATGCTGTTATCCCTCTCTCTTCTCTTGATCAATCACAATATCCGCCCCGATGGCCTTGATGACGTTCTCGTGCACCCTGGCCTCGCCATAACCATCAGTTCCCATGGTCCCAGGGACTGGTATCACGGCCACATCTGGCGTTGTCTCATAACGCGCCAGCGCCTCGGGCGCCATTCTGGCGGCCTGCTCGGTAATAAAAATCACTGGAACCCCATCCTGGCTCAGTTTGAAAAGGGCGGCAGTGACTTCCTCACCGGACTCGGCGGGGAAGGCGATAGCACCGATAGCCTTGAAGGCCAGGATAGCCTCCTCTTCCCCCACCACACCGATGCGCAGTTTATTGGACATATGCTTCACGCAACCTCTCCCTGATCAACTCCGGCTCAAACTGGCTGCGCTTGCCTGCCAGAATCAGCCGGACGGCGGCGGCTTCCCGCTCCAACGCCAGCAAATGGCCTGGCAAGACCTCAATGGCAAACGGCTCATTGCGGTAGGGTCTGAAAAGGGCCAGCAGATAGTCATCCGCCGCGCGCTCCAGTGCAGGCAGCGCTCGTCTGTCCGCTAGCGCGCGCGTCAGTGCGGCCTGCATCTCTTCGCCAAACCGGCGAAACAGGGTCTGCAGCCTGTCAGGGCTTTCGATAACCTTCTTCCAGATCCTGGGGCTCAGCTTCCCGCCTGAGACCAGAAGCTCAGAAAGCTCCGTCCCCTTCAGGTCCATGTCCCGCATCCTAAGGTAGGTGAGGGCATTGACAAAGTCCGCCTTCGCCCGAAAATACTCTCTGACGGTCTTCGACTGCACCTTTTCCATGCGCCCGGTGATCAGTTCAAACAGCGCCTGGTCAACGCGCACGTCAATAAGCATCGGGTCCACCTTCACAGCGGCTTGCTTTTCCAAATCATTCATTGCCCGGGCAAAGGGCTCCGGCAACTTATTATAGGAGTGCTCGGCCACGGCGTGTGACAAAAGGCTTACCGGGATCGTGCCGCACTCTGACAGCGCCTCAGGCGTTACCTCAAGAACCCGGGCTTTAAAGAGCGCCTTGAGATTCTGCGCGTCATGGCGAAGCATGAAGCTGTCAGTAACCTCCGGCTGGGGAGAAATATCCTGGATGAGCTTGCAGTTTTTTTCAAGCAAGGCCGCGCTTGTGGCCTCAACGCCCTTGTCTTCGATCTCGGCCCAACCCATTTCGGTGAGGATGTGGCGGGCCTCATCATAATCGGAGGCAACCAGAAGGCGTTCCAGTTGGGCGCCGGCCAGCGGCTTTCTGGCCAGGGAGCGCACCCGGCCAATGGCATAGGCTATGCTGGGTTGGGGCATGGATGCCCTCCTTTCGGGCTATTCGGCAAAGAGCATCTGGGCCAGGCGCGTTTCCAGGTCCAGGCGTCTAAGCTCCAGGGCGGACTCCAGGCTCAAATACACCTCAGAACCCTGCCCAAAGAGAACCAGGCCGGTAACACCAGCCGCGCGCCCGCCTCTGTCCGCAAGGCCGCCCGGCTTACCCAATTCCACAAGCCGCGCGTTGGCCCTCCTCAGGAAGTCCGGCGTGAAGAAACTGTCGTTATATTCTCCCGCCTGGACCTGCTCCTCCCCCTGGGCAGACGCCAGCTGGCCAAGGAGCCAGTCGGAAAACGCTTCGGCCGGCAGCCGGCGCAGCTTTTGAAGCGCCAGATCAAAGGCTTTGTCTATCAGCCGCCGCCGCTGACGCAGCAACTCCTTGCGGTTTTCCAGCTCCGCCAGGCGTCCCATGCGCTGGACGGCCTTTTGACCCTCAGTCTCCGCGTCCTGAAGCGTTTCGCTCTTTTTCCTGGCCAGACGCAGATCCGCTTCCTCGTGGATGGAAAGCACCCGTTCCTCGGCTTCTTTCAGGATATCAGCGACGGCTTCACGCGCGTCCGATTCTATTTTGGCCAGGATGGGTTTCGTGTCCATCTGCGCCCCCTTACAGTACGATGGCGTTGACCATCAGGAATGAGGCCAAAAGGGCCAGCACCGCGTAGGTTTCCACCATAACGGTCATGACGATCGCCTTGCCGGACATATCAGGGTGCTGTCCCACCAGCAGCATGCCGGCGGCCGCCACTTTGCCCTGCTGGGCGGCTGAGAAATAGCCTACGATGCCAACCGGCAGCGCCGCCACGATATAGGAGATGCCTTGAAGCAACTCAACAGCTTTCATGTCCCCAGCCAGAGCGCCGGTGTTTACCAGGATAATGACGCCGATCAGGAAACCATAGATGCCCTGCGTACCGGGCAAGATTTGCAGCACCATCAGCTTGGAGTTGACCTCAGGGTTCTCAGTGGAAACCCCTGCAGAGGTCTGGCCGGCCAGCGACACCCCTTTGGCCGAGCCCATACCCGCCAATACCACAGAAATTGCCGCACCCAAAAGCGCCATCAGCTGTCCCAGTGACAATCCCAAGATTTCCATGTAGATGCCCTCCCGAATGATTATAGAATGGATATACCAGGCGCTCCGCGCCCTTACGAAGCGTCGTGGACGCGTACGTACCGGGGTGAGTAGCCAAGCGGCTTGAAAGCGATACCGCCGTCCTCGAAAAATTTGCCAAAGAACTCAATATACTGAAGCCGGCTGGCATGCACATAGGCCCCAAGGATGTTGATGGCTGCGTTAAACAGGTGTCCGCCCACAAAAAGCGGGATCGCGATGATGATGCCGATAAAGCCGGCATCCGCCACCATGCCTACCAGGAGGTTGATCACCATTCCGATGACCCCGGTGGCCAGGCCCATGCCAAACAGGCGCATATAGCTTAAGAGGTCGCTGAGCCAACCCGACACATTGTACAGCGCCCCCAAACCGGAAAGGAGCCGTTTTATTGGGTTATTGCCCTTGTCGCGGCCCGCGGTAAGAAGGACGATGAAAGCGCCCCCGATGGCCATCCATTTGCCAATCCCTGCTGTCGGGGGAAACATCAGCATACCCAAACCGACCACAAGTGAAAACCAGCTCAACTGATCGCACAACACGTCCAGATACTGCCCCCGGCGGATGTTCAGGTAAGCCGCTACCCCAAGCCCCGTGAACATGTGCACGGCGCCCAAGGCCATGCACAAAATCATCACCGGCAGTGAGTCATTCACCGGGTCAAACAGGGTGGGCCAGGGAGCAAATCCAAACCAAGTGTTGTACATGGCGCCCCACAACACGGTGAAAACGCCGCCGATGCCGATCACCCAGAACAGCTTGCGCCCTTCTTTGGACGGCTTCACCAGCTTGATGAGAAGCGGCACCAGCAGCGCCATCATGATCCCATAGCCGGCGTCAGACACCATCATGCCAAAGAAGCAGGCGAAGAAAGGCATCATGATGCCCGTTGGATCAAGGCTTTTGGGGTGCGGCATGGAAAATCCGGTCACAATTGATTCAAAGGGAGCGACTACCCGGTTGTTCCGAAGCAGCACCGGCGGCTCATCTTCCTCTTTGGGATCCGAAATATTCACCACTGTATCCGGGAATTGCTCTTTGATAGCGGCTTCAACGCCCAGGGCTGCCGCAGCGGGAACCCAGCCATATAAATAGCTGGTGGAGGCTGTGTGCACCATCTGAATCTGGGCTCCCTCCCGGTCCAGTTCCGCCTTCAAGGCTTCATATCCCAGGCGAAGGGCGGGAAGGTGCTCGGCTTCCTTTCGCAGGTTTTCTTCCAGAGACTTATATTGTCCGTCAAGGGATGCGAGGGCCTTTTCAGCTTTATCATGCTGGGACTGCGGTGTTCCGGTGCCGTCCGGCAAGCTCACCGGCTGGTAGCCAATTGCCTGCAGCGCCTGCAAAAAGCGTTCAGCCTCACCTTTGTGCACGGCCGCCCAGAAATACAGCGAATCCTTAACCGGCAGAAGCGTTTTGATCACCGCAGGCTTACCTGCCCAATCCGCCGCAAGCCCTTCCAGGCCCTTGGCGCTGGCCGAACCTGTAAACACCCGGACAGTCCGGGTACTGCGGTTGATTTCAACTGGAATGTCCAGCTGCAGCCAGGGTGCCAACTGGTCCAAGGTTGCGCGAAACCGGCTTTCCCTGCCCCGAAGCTCCCCAGCCTGTCGTTCCAAATCTTCAACAGCCCGGATGGTATTCTGCGCTCGCGCCTGATCGGCCTGCTCCAGGTCATCCATGGAAGCGTCCGGCAGCGGACGGAACATGGACTGCTTCGCCGGGTCATATTTGTTGAGTTTCCGGATAGCCCACTGGTAACGGGCGATTTCCGCCTCCAGCTCCGCCGCGCGTGCGGCGTCCTTGCGGGGCAGTATATCATCCGGCAGGTCAGTATCCGTCACATGAACGCAACCCATCCTCTGGGCCAGCTTCAGCAACTGGTCGTGGTCCCTGCGCATCATCAGAAGGCCAATCCGCTTCATCTCAGCGATGGCCATCAGCCAGCACCTCCTGAACGATCATGTCCGCGGCCTGATCCAGGCGGCTCTGAGCATTCTTCATATGGGATTCAATTTCCAACTCATAGGTCCTGGCCTCCGCTTCAAGCTGTGCCAGAACCTCCTGCTCTTTTCTGGCCACGATGGCGCGATAGAGCTCTCGATACATAACGGCAGCCTGGCGCTCCTCCTCCCGGACCTGCGCCTGGGCATTCTTGATAGCCTCGCTGGCCTCTGACTGAGCTTCCGCCAGCATGGCTTCGGCTTTCTTCTCAGCGTCCAGTATGCCTATAAGGATATTCTCGGACATAGCTCACACCTCTTCTATGCTAAACCTTTGGTATCCTATCACAGACACAGCCGGAAGGCAAGCCGTCCGGCCGCAGGACACGCTTTGTTCAGGGGCTGGATTATGATACAATACGGCATATAAAGTTTGGGTTTTTGGAGGTAAATGTGAAGAGTATCCTGGTAGAGGTCTGCGCGGGCACCCACTGCACCATGATGGGCGCCATGAACATCATGGACGCCGTGCACTCCCTGGAGGAGTTTCAGGAAGATACGCCGGATATGTGTGATATTCAGGTGCGGGCCATCCCCTGCATGAACCTGTGCCGGGATGCGGCGCAGGGGCCGTTTGTGCGGGTCGACGGGAAGTTGATCCCCCAGGCGGAAAGCGAGTCGGTCATGGCCGCTATTATGGCCCGCTGCCATCAACTGGACGGGAAAGAGTAAGGCGGGAAAGCGAAAATGAGAGGCCTTTTTACCCCCATCACCAAAATCCGCCGCCAGGTGTTTACCGAGGTGGCCAGGTACACCTTTGAGCGGGACCTGGATCAGAGCGATTTCAACTACTTCTATGAAAGCTCCTACCGTATCATCCCCGGTGAGGTGGCAACATACCGAGACAGCGTCTTTAAGGAACGTGCGATCATACGCGAGCGCATCCGTCTGGCGCTGGGGCTTCCCATCCGCCCGACCGGCACCCATCAGCCTTTGACAGAGGGAATGGCAGAGTGTGCCACCAGCGGGAAAAAACTGGAGCTTCCGCTGGTGAACGTCATCCCGTTTGCCTGTGAGGCTTGCCCCACTGACAGGATTCAGGTGAGTGACAACTGCCGCAAGTGTCTGGCCCACCCCTGCACCACCGTTTGCCCGGTCAACGCGGTATCTATCGGAAAAAGTGCGGCGATCATTGACCAGGAGAAATGCATCAAGTGCGGCCGCTGCGTTGCCGCCTGCCCCTACCAGGCCATCCTGCGCTTTGGACGCCCCTGCGCGCAGGCCTGCGGCGCCGATGCCATTGGTTCAGATGAGCTGAACCGCGCCAAAATAGATCAGGAGAAGTGCGTTTCCTGTGGCCTGTGCATCGTCTCCTGCCCTTTTGCCGCCATCGCTGATAAATCAGAGATTTTCCAGCTGATTACCGCCATCCGCTCGGGACACACCGTGTTTGCGGCCATCGCGCCCTCCTTTGTGGGGCAGTTTGGCCCGCTGGCCACGCCCGGAAAAATCGTCTCCGGCATCAAGGCGCTAGGCATCAGCCGTGTAATCGAGGTGGGCTGGGGCGCTGATGTGGGCAGCTTGCATGAAGCCGATGAGTTCCTCCGGGATGTTCCGGACACCAAGCCTTTTTTGGGTACCAGCTGCTGCCCTTCCTGGGCCATGTTCGCGCGCAAGACCCAGCCCGGGCTTTCCCACTGCATCGCCCAGACACACACGCCCATGGTGGCCGCCGCCAGGAAGATCAAGGAGGAACACCCCTCCGCCAAGGTGGTCTTCATCGGCCCATGTGTGGCCAAGAAGCTGGAGGCGCTTGACGATGAAGTCAGGCCTTATGTGGACTATGTGATCACCTTTGAAGAGCTGATGGGCCTGTTCAGCGCCCGGCAGATCGAGCTGAGCGACCTGGAGGAGACGGATCTGATCACCCAGGCGTCCCATGACGGGCGCAATTACGCCGTAGCCGGCGGGGTAGCGGAGGCTGTGATAAATGTCATCCGCGCCCGGGACGACACCCGCCAGGTCCCTTTCCTCAAGGCCGATTCCCTTGCGGACTGCAGGAAAATGCTGGCCCAGGCCAAAGCCGGAAAAGCCAACGGACATTTGCTTGAGGGCATGGCCTGCCCCGGCGGCTGCGTGGGAGGCCCCGGCACCCTCTCTCAGATTCCCCGCGCCGCCCGCGCGGTTAAAGCCTTCGCTGAAGCCTCCCCTTACCCCACGGCATCTGACAACACCATGGAACAGCTGACCCCGAAAATCTTGCGGCCCAACCCTTGACCCGGGTCCAATGCCTGTGATATATTGTCTTTTGCCGCTCGGGAGAGGCTTTTAAACGCGTTACCGCTGCCTCAGGGCCTTCCGCCTAAAGCCCGGCGAGTTTTGGAACGGAGGTGCTGCATATGTACGCGATTATCGTGACAGGCGGCAAACAGTATCGTGTCTCCGAGGGAGACGTCATCTTCATCGAAAAACTGGAAGCGGAACCGGACAGCGAGGTTACTTTTCCCGTGTTGTTCCTGGGCGGCGACAAAGTGGTCGCCGGAACCCCTGAGGTGGAAGGCGCCCGCGTTACCGGCAAGGTTCTTCAGCACGGCCGGGGCCAAAAGATCATCGTCTACAAGTTCAAGGCCAAGAAGAACTACCGCCGCAAGCAAGGCCATCGGCAGCCCTTCACAAAGGTGGAAATCACCGGTATCACCGCCTGAGATGACTGAGATTCGCCTGCTCTACGCCGGTAATGCCCTTAAGGGTTATGAGGTTTCCGGCCACGCCGGGGCAGGCATTGAAGGAAACGATCTGGTCTGCGCCGCTGTATCCTTTCTGGCCACCACCTGCGCCAACGCGCTGGAAACGGTGGCGCTGGTTAAGCCGGAGATCAGCCAGGGAGACGGCGAACTTGCCGTTACACTGCCTGAAAGCCAGATGAACCCCGGAGCGATCGTCATCCTTGAGACTTTCCGCCAGGGTGCCCGGGACCTGGAAGATGCCTACCCAAGAAACGTCCGCCTGCATGATCAGGCGCCAGATAAGAAACGGAGGACACCCGATGCTTAAGCTGAATCTACAATTATTTGCCCACAAAAAGGGCGTTGGCTCCAGCCGCAACGGCCGAGACAGCGCCAGCAAACGCCTTGGAGCCAAGCGGGCTGACGGGCAGTTTGTGCTGGCTGGCAACATCCTGGTTCGCCAGCGCGGCACCAAAATCCACCCCGGCCTCAATGTGGGCCGCGGCAAGGATGACACCCTGTTCGCCAAAGTGAACGGCCTGGTGCGCTTTGAGCACATGGGCAAGTTCCGCAAACAAGTGAGCGTCATGCCGGTGGAGCAGCAAGCGGCCGTCTGACCGCCCGCCGCAATTTTGAAAGGGCCATCGCGGCTCTTTTTTTTGCTTTTGGCATCTGCAAATCTTGCGATTTTGTTAAGAAATGATGAATTTGGCCTGAATAGTCCTTTTTATGAGCGGGTAAATGTTGTATACTAGTTTTTAATACAGGATGAAAGGAAAGAGGAGCGCATGAACATCACCGGACGCGTGGAAACCTTTTTCTGGAACATCCTTAACCGGCCGGTGCTCAAGGATTGGATTGATATCGCCATCCTGGCGTTTGTGCTTTATAAGGCGTTTATGCTCACCCGGCAGACCCGGGCCAGCCAGGTCCTCAAGGGTTTTGGCGTTCTGATCATCGTGTCCTGGCTTTCCGATCTCCTGGGCCTGAAGGCCTTAAACTGGCTGCTCATGAGCGTGCTGAACAACGGGGCCATCGTGCTGATGATCCTCTTCCAGCCCGAGTTGCGCCGTGCCCTTGAACAACTGGGCCGTGGCGCCAAAATAGACCACATCGTGGACAGCCAGGATGAGGGTGACCGGATTGTATTTGAAGTTTCCCAGGCCGTGCAGACCTTATCCCACCGGCGTGTGGGAGCTCTGGTTGTTTTTGAACAAAAAACAGGCCTGAGGGACTTGATTGAGACGGGCACCACTATTGACTCAAGGATATCAGGCCCGCTATTGGTCAGCATATTTGAGCCCAATACCCCCCTGCACGACGGCGCTGTCATTATCCGCGGCAACCGCATCATGGCGGCAGGTTGCGTGTTAAGCCTCAGTGAAAACAGCAGCCTGGGCCGTGACCTGGGCACCCGGCACAGGGCGGGCCTTGGCGTCACGGAGAGTACGGACGCAGTGGTGCTGATCGTATCGGAAGAGACGGGCATTGTCTCCATGGCGCAGAGCGGCCGGCTCACCCGCCACCTGGACGGGGAAGCCCTCGTGGATGTGCTCAATGACATGTACAGAAGCGACCGGGTCAATCTCTTTGAATCCGTGCAGAGCCTGGCCCGCAAATTCAAACGGAAAGGAGAGCGAAAGGATGAGCGGGTATCCTGAGGAAGAAGGATGGCGCAAAAACCTGAAGGCCTTTGGTGCGCGGCTGAGGGCATCCCTTAAGAGCAACTGGGGGCTGAAAGTGGTCAGCCTGCTTGTGGCCATTGCCGTCTGGGGTGGGCTGATCAGCCAGGATGCCACCCTAACCCGTGAGAGGGTGTTTAAGGACGTTCAGATAAACATCATCAACAACGACGCTCTTCTGCGCAATGGTTTCATTGTCACCACCGGGCTTTCCACATTGCCCGCCATCACCGTTCATGCCGATGTTCCCCAAAGGGTGTATGACAGCGTGACGCCAGCAAACTATAACATCCGCCTGGACCTTTCCCGGATTACGTCGCCCGGCGAAGTCATCCTGCCGATCCAAAGCACAGATACCATCAGCTATGGCACGGTCACCCGGCTCTCCCAAACCGAAGTGACGGTTCAGGTTGAGGACTATATCACACGCCGCCGCATTCCCGTGCAGCCGATCCAGCCAGCTCCCGCCGAAGCGCTGCCGGACAATATCTATGCCGGGAACGCTGGGATTGACCCCAGCACGGTGGTCATCTCAGGCCCCCGCAGCCTGGTGGAGGGCATCGCGCGGGTGGTCCCGGCCTATGACATCACCCAGCTCACCCCCATCATCGGCACCCAGTACAACGCCGTGCCCTTTGTCCTCACCGATGGAAACGGCCAGGAAATTTCAAGCCCGCTTATCAGCGTCACCAGCGAAAACGTGCTGCTGGATACCCTGTTGGTGGAGCAGACTTTTTATCCCCAGAAGAGCGTGCCGGTCAATCTGACGGGCACAGTCACGGGGCAGGCTGCTCCGGGCTATACAATTGGCAGAATAACGGCGTCTCCCAAATCTGTCAGAGTGGCCGGCCATGCCGAGGCACTCGGCAAAATCACCATGGCTGATTTGGCGGCCCCTGTTGATGTGAGCGGGATGACGGAGACCATCATCCGTGCCGCCAAGGTGTTAAGACCCGCCGATGCGGTATTTATCAGCGAAAACGCGGTTTATGTGACGGTGGAAATCCTGCCGGTGTCGCCTGTGGATCATGATATGCCATGAATGTAGTCGCTGACAGGCTTTTTGGCCTGCTCTTAGGTTGGACCCGGGGCTTGTTCAACAGTCTCTGGAATCTGGTGACCAACCACTCCTCCGGCATCTCCGGGTTCCTGGAGCGTTTCTGGTTGCCTATCATTCTGATCATTCTCCTGGCAGGCACGGTGGCGGATTACCTGGTGTGGATTATCCGCTGGCGGCCTTATTATGTTTGGCGTGGTTGGTTTTTGCGCAGGGACCGGAAAAAGCGCCTTGAAGCCACCCAGTCCTATATGAATAATCTGGACCAGGCGCCGCTGGACCTGGATTACGGACCGTTTGAGGACGCGTCCTTCAGCCCTTTTTTCCCTCAGGATGGCGCGGAAAGTTTCCTTGCGGAAAACAGTAACCCTTATGAATATCAGTATCAGCAGCCGTATATGCCGCCAGAAGCCTGGCAGGATCCGGCAGCGGTTTTCTCCCCGGCGCCGGGCCATGATTACGCGGAACCGGAGCCTGACCACTCCCTCCCGTCCGCGGCCTGGACGGCGGGAGAACCCGCAATAGAGCCGCAGACGAACTGGCAGGAGGAGGATTTCCCTTATACGCCTTATGAATCGGTTGAAAGCCATGAAGCGCCCATGGAGGCGCCGGCTGAAACGCCTGTATCTCGCAGGCGGCGGCGCACCTTGACAAAGCGCCAGCGGCAGCCGGGGCTGTTCCAGACACTGCGGGAAACCCTGCTTGACCCGACAGACCCCGGGGAGCCCTTGCACAGCCTGCCGTCGCCCATCTCCCAGGAGGAGGCGTATCACGAGCCCTATTACCCCGCAAACTACCGATACCGCTCAGGTCCTGAAGACGAGGACAGCGGACAGTCAAATAATCGCATTGACAGACTATAGCTGCAGGTGGTATCAGCCCCGGCCAAATAGCTGGCAGTTGATTCCGCCCTGGTTCTCCACTCTCACCAAGGCGTATTCACCTTGCGCCATCGCCCCGGGATTCAGGAAATGGATGCCTTCGTGGTATTCCAGCTGCTGTTCATGGGTATGTCCAAAGATTGCCAGCTTCGCCCCCACCTCCCGCGCCCGGGCAAAAATAAGCCCCAGGTTTTGCTTCACTTTGAGCCTGTGGCCGTGGCAAAGATAAATAGTAATGCCGTCAGCGGGAAAGGCCAGTTCCTCCCGGATATCAGGCGGGGCGCCTAAATCACAGTTGCCGCGCACAGCCATCACCCGGTAGCCCTCATAGCGCAGGTCCAGGGCATCATAGATGCCGTCACCGGCAAAGAGGATCAAGTCAGGCCGTACGCCTTTGGCGGCTATACGCAGCATTCGGCCCACTTCCCGGGTTTTTCCATGGGAATCGCTGAACACCAGCAGCTTCATCCCAGCGCTTCCTTTAGCTTCTGAAGCGCCCGTGCCCGGTGGCTTACCTTGTTTTTCTCCTCTTTTCCCATCTGGGCAAATGTCAAGCCGTTTTCATACAGGAAGACCGGGTCATAGCCAAAGCCACCTTCGCCCCGCAGCTCACGGGTGATTGCGCCCGGGCAAATCCCCTCAAAATACTGGGTGGGGCCAAAAGGGGAGGCCAGCGCCAGCACAGTCACAAAACGGGCGCTGCGGTCGGCCTGTCCTTCCAGATTCTTAAGCAAAAGCCTGTTGTTGGCGTCATCATCCCCATGCGGTCCGGCATAACGGGCTGAATGAAGGCCTGGCGCGCCATGAAGGGCTGCCACCTCAAGCCCGCTGTCATCTCCCAGGGCCAGGTAGCCCGTCGCGTCCCGCACAGCTTCCGCCTTCAGCGCCGCGTTTTCGGCATATGTCACGCCGGTTTCCTCTATAACATCCTCAAGCCCGGCGTCACGCATGGAAAGGATCCTAAATCCGGGCCCCAGGATTTGCGAAAGCTCCCGAATTTTGTGCGCGTTGCCGCTGGCCAGCACCAACGTCTGGGGTTGCATGACCACATAGGCCTTATCCCTCAGCGCCTCAAGCTGACGTTCAACCAACTGGCTTATACCGGCCTTGGCCATCCCCAGCATTTCCTGAAGCTTACTCGCGGGAAAGGCTTTCCCTTCCCCCGTGCCCTGGATTTCTATGATGTCTCCGGTTTCGTTTAGGACGAAGTTCATATCGGCCTCCGCCCTGCTGTCTTCCGGGTAGTTCAGGTCAAGCAGCGCCTGTCCGTCCACCACCCCGCAGCTCACCGCAGCCACCTGGTGGCTGATGGGCGACTCCTTCAGCATCCCCTGGCCTATCATATGGTCCACCGCAAGGGCCAGTGCCACAAAACCGCCGGTAATGGCGGCGGTGCGCGTGCCTCCGTCAGCCTGAAGCACATCACAGTCAATGGTAACGGTGTACTCACCCAGGCGCTTAAGGTCAACTGCCTGGCGCAGACTGCGGCCAATCAGCCGGCTGATCTCCACGCCCCGGCTGTCTTTTCTTACCCCGTCCCGCTGCTTGCGCCTGCCGGTGGAAGCCGGCAGCATGGCATACTCCGCTGTGAGCCAGCCCCGGCCCTTTCCCTTCAGGAAGGGCGGGACCCCCGGCTCTACTGAGGCGGTGACAATCACCCGGGTTCCGCCAGTTTCCATCAGGCAGCTGCCTGCGGCTGTCCCCACGAAATTGGGGGTGATTCTTACCTGCCGAAGCGCATCAGGCGCGCGTCCGTCTATTCTTTCCATCCCTGCCTCCTATCAAAAAGCGCCCAGGGCATTATCCCGGGCGCATGAACCTCTGGCGGCACACTTAGTTCAGCAGTTCGCCCTCGTTTTCGATGGAAACCTCTTCCACTCCGCGGATGGCCCAGCGGGCGAACATCATTTCCACATTGTCCTTGCCCACGGCCAGGGTGATCGTGTCCTCCCTGAGAGCGCGGATGGTGCCATAGATGCCGCCGATGGTGGTGATGCGGTCGCCCACCTTGAGGTTGGACAGCATGTCCTTGACCTTCTTGTCTTTTTTGCGCTGAGGGCGAATCAGCAGGAAATAGAAGACAACGACGATAAGAATCATCGGCAGGAACATCTGGAGAGTGGCGGCCAGCCCGCCGGCCTCAGCAGCGCCTTCAGCGGCCGGAGCGACTTCATCGGCAAGGGCAGTGGGCAGCGAGAACAACCAATCGAACATCTTGTACATCCTTTCAACCGGGTCGGAATTTTCTGCATTGTATCAAGAAAGATGCCCTTGCGCAAGCGTTACAATAAACTTGTTTACGGCATAAATAATCCGTATACTGGAGCGCAACACGCGCGGAGGGATTTATGATAACGCTGCTCATCGTCATTTACCTGTCTTTTATCAGCCTGGGGCTGCCTGATTCCATGCTGGGAGCCGCGTGGCCGGCGATTGCGGGCGGCATGGGGCTGGCGGCCGCGGACCTGGGGCTGGTGAGCATGATTGTTACCCTGGGCACCGTTATCTCATCCCTCATGTCAAACCGGCTTATCCGCGCCATGGGTACCGGACGTGTGATGATTCTCTCGGTGCTTATAACCGCGATAGTGCTTCTGATGTTTTCCTTCGCGGGGAGTTACCTGGTGCTCTGCATGCTGGCGCTGCCCCTGGGGCTTGGCGGCGGGTCCGTGGACGCCGCGCTCAACGGTTTTGTGGCCCGCAACTACAAAGCCAGCCACATGAATTGGCTGCACTGTATGTGGGGCGTTGGCGCCACCATCAGCCCGATCATTATGGGCGCCAATTTGAGGGGCGATATGGGCTGGCCAGGCGGCTACAGGACGGTGGCGCTGCTCCAGGGCATTCTTTTCGCGATTCTTCTGATATCGCTGCCTCTGTGGCGCCATGCCGATAAAAATGACCCCCTGGCATCAGGCGGGGGAAAGCACATCAGCAACAGCCGCGCCCTGCGTACGCCTGGGCTGAATACCGCTATGGCGGCCTTTGCCTGCTTTGTGGGCTTTGAGGCCATCGCGGGCGTATGGGCGGCCACCTTCCTGGAGGGCAGCAAGGGCTTCGACCCGGCCTCAGCCGCTTTCCTGGCATCGCTTTATTATCTGGGCACCACCATAGGCCGCGCGGTGAGCGGCCTTATAGCGATCAAAGTGAACAGCCGGCGCCTGATCCGCTGGGGCTGCCTTTTGGCAACCTTGGGCGCCCTGCTGTTGGCCCTGCCCTTGCCGCGCTCTTTTTCACTGGCGGCCTATGTCCTTTTGGGCCTTGGCAACGCGCCCATCTACCCCGCTATGATCCACCTGACACCCCAACGCTTTGGCGTGGCGGTATCCCAGGCGGCCATGGGCCTTCAGATGGCCGCCGCCTACACCGGGTCAACCCTGCTCCCCCCTCTGACGGGGGTGCTGGTGCGGGCCATTTCCCTTGATGTGGTTCCTTATATCGTGCTGGTGCTCATTATCCTGGGATATGTTCTCAGCCAGCTGATTGACAAGAGAACTGAGCCCGCTACAGCTGGGGCGCCTGGCTTGTAAAAGCGCGCACCTCGGGGTGGCCAAATGCCTCCTCAGGCGTCCCTTCGCACCGCACAGTGCCTTCCTTCATATACACCACCCGGTCGGCCACTTCCCGGGCAAAGACCATTTCATGGGTGACAACGAGCATCGTGCGGTTCTCCTCCGCCAGCCCTTTGATGACCATGAGCACCTCCTGGGTGAGGAGCGGGTCCAGGGCGCTGGTGGGTTCATCAAAGCAGAGCATCTGCGGGTCCATGGCCAGCGCGCGGGCGATGGCCACCCGCTGCTGCTGTCCGCCTGAGAGCATATAGGGATATTCAGACGCCTTATCGCTTAGCCCCACTTTTTCGAGCACTTCCCTGGCGCGTTCACGCGCTTCCTGTTTTCCCCGCCTCAGCACCCGCTCCTGGGCTTCGGTCACGTTTTTTAACACCGAAAAATGCGGAAACAAGTTGAAGCTCTGAAATACAAATCCCATCTTGAGGATGACACGCCTTAGCACCGCTTTGTCAGCATAGCCGCCGGCATTGGTGTCAACCAGCGTTTCGCCGCCCACCACAATCCGCCCTTCATCAACCCTTTCAAGGTCAATCAGGCAGCGAAGCAGGGTGCTTTTTCCGGAGCCGGAGGGGCCGATCACCGCCACCACCTCTCCCTTCTCCACCTTCAGGGAGACGCCCCGCAAAACCTTGTTACCTGCATATCGCTTATATATGTTTTCGGCCTGCAGCATAGCCCTACCCCTGGTAATACGCGAAAAAACGGTTCGCGCGGTTGAACAGGAAGGAGACCACGGCGTTAATCATCAGGTATATTGCCCCGGCGATGAACAGGGGCTCAAGCGACCCCACTGTGCTGGCGGCGTTTCGCGCCACCCGGTAGAGTTCAACCATGCCCACGGCCGTCACCAGGGCGGTGTCCTTTACCAGGGTGATGACCTCATTGCTCACGGGGAGCACGATCCGTTTGATGACCTGGGGAAGGATGACGCGCATGAAGGCCTGGCTCCGGGTAAAGCCCAGTACATGGGCGGCTTCCCGCTGCCCCACAGGCACCGCCTGCACGCCGCCCCTGTATATCTCGGCGAAGTAGGCGGCGTAGTTCATCACAAAGGCAATAACCACCGCCGTCATCCGCTCAAAAGCGGTGCCAAAGATCATGGGCAGTACGAAGTACACGGTAAACACCTGAAGGATCAGCGGCGTCCCCCGCATCGCCAGGATAAAAACCTGCACAGGCAACCTAACCGCCTTGTGCCGGCTCATGCGCATCAGCGCCAGCGCCAACCCCAGTGGCAGGGAGAGCAGCAGGGTGTAGCCAAACAGTCTCATGGTAACGCCCAGTCCCTGCCACAGTTGCCACAGGAGGCTTACCAGGCGGTCCGGGTTATTAAGATATTTCATCGTTTTTCCCTTTATTCAAAAAACGGGAGGGAGCGCGTTCGCCCCCTCCCGGCTTTCGGTACGTTATTGCGCCTCACCGATGATGGTGATGTCTGTGCCGAACCATTCTTCGCTGATCTTGGCCAGGGTACCGTCTTCCTGCATGTCAAGCAGCAGCTCGTTCACCTTGTCACACAGGGCCATATCGCCCTTGCGGAACCCGATGCCATATTCCTCCGGCGCCAGGGATTCATCAAGTACCGTGAAAGGATAGTCATTCACCGCCATATAGTAGTTGGCGACAATCACGTCCACCAGCACCGTGTCAAGCCCGCCTTGGTTCAAGTCCATCAGCGCTGTCAGGTTTTCGTCAAAGGGTATCACCTCGCCAAGCGATACTTTGAATGTTTCGGCGGCGTCCAGCGCGTCATTGGCGCTGGAGCCCGCCTGGATACCCAGCTTCTTTCCGGCCAGGTCGTTAATGCTCGTGTAACCATCCGCTGTGCGGGTCACCAGAACCTGGTCGTTTCTCAAATACGGCAGGGAGATGCTCATATTCTCCAGCCGCTCAGGGGTGATGGTCATGCCGTTCCAGATGCAGTCGATATGATGCGCGTTCAGTTCCATTTCTTTTGCAGCCCAGTCGATTGGCTGTGTAACAAGTTCCACGCCCAGGCGGGCGCAGACTTCGCTGGCGAGATCGATATCAAATCCAACGATTTCACCGGAGTCAGCATCGACGAAGCCCATGGGCGGGAAGCTCGCATCCAGCCCCAGGATGAGTTTGCCCTTGTCCAGGATGTCTTTAAGCGATGTGTCCTCTTGCGCGGTGGCAGAAAGGAACAGGCTTGAAAGCATCACCATGGCAAGGATGAGTGTCAGGCACCGTTTCATGACCATACCCTCTTTCTTCCGTATTTCGGCGCATGCCGATGCCGCATAATAACACAAAACCGTCCGGCGTTGACGTCAGACGGTCTATATTGATGCATTAATTATGTTTTATTATTCAATGTTCTGGACTTCATCCTCGCCGTAAACTGGGATGCGCCTGAGTTTGAGCAAGGCAGCAAACACCCCGTCCCCGGCTGCCAACTTACCCGAAAAGGTGCCGTCATATATCATTCCCTTGCCGCAGGAAGGGCTGCGGTGCTTAAGCACCGCTGCCTTACAGCCACAAAGGCCATAGGCCTTCAGCGCTTCGCCTGCGCCCCTGGCAAAAGCTTCTGTCAGGTCCGCTCCCTTGGGGTCCACCACGCGTCCTGACTTGATCTCACAGGGTTGCCGCGGAGTGGAGAGGCCGCCCAGTTGTTCGGGGCATATTGGAATAAGCGTGTGCCGATGGGCCAGCGCCAAAACCCGGCCGTCTTCTGACGTTCCACCGTCATAGCGGGTACAGAGCCCAAGAAGGCACGCGCTCACCAGAAGCCTCATCAGGCAATCTCCAGGGCGATTTCCATCATGTGTGTGAAACTCTCCCTGACCTCCTGGCTGCTGACACTATCCCCCGTCTTGGGGTTGTCGGAGATGGTAAGCAGTGCCAGCGCCTTCTTTCCAGCCCGGGCAGCGTTGAGATAGAGGCCATAGGCCTCCATCTCCACCGCCAGCACTCCCAATTTAGCAAGCGTGTCAACGGGGCTCCTATCACTTTGGTCATAGAAGGAATCAGAGGAATACACGGGCCCCACCCGCATGGGCACACCCATTTTTTGCGCCGCCTGGTAGGCCTTGAGCAGCAGCCCAAAATCCGCGCAGGGGGCCAGGTTGCCCGAAAAACCAAACTGGGCGCCGTAATTAGAGTTGCTGTAGGCGCTCATCCCAGCCACCAGATCCCGCAATTGGAGCGTCTGGTCGATGGCTCCGGCGCTTCCCACCCGGATAATCTGCTCAACCCCATAGAAGTTGAACAGCTCATACGAATAAATGCCCATGGTGGGGATGCCCATGCCCGAGGCCATGACGGAGACCCTTTTCCCTTTATACTCCCCCGTATAACCCTGGATTCCGCGGACATCGTTGACCAGCCTGGCGTTGTCAAGAAAAGTCTGGGCGATAAACCTTGCGCGCAGCGGATCCCCCGGCATTAAAACCGTGGGCGCGAACTCTCCGTATTTCGCGCTGCTGTGCAGGGTGGGTGTCTGGCTCATAATACTTCCTCCTTTTTAACGAAACTGCCCTTCTTCCGGGAATAGACCCCGGTTCTGAGTTCATTAATATATGCGTCCAGGTCCGGAAGATCCGGCTGCGCCAGCGCTTCAGCAACCGCCTCCTCCTTGTTATACGGGAGGGTAACAAAAGTCAAATCCAGCGGCGCGGGTGATTCTCCGGATTCCCCTTCCAGAATGGCGTACTGCGCCAACGGCACCCCCATGGCGTTGCCCACGGAGCCGATATTGGCGACCTGGCCCGTCAGCGTGCGCAAGCCCTGGCGGTGGCAATCGGCATAAATCAGAAGGTCCGTGCCCTCACCCAGCAAAGGCACCCACAGCTCCTTGGGGTCCTGGATGTAGTAGAGCTTATCCATAATTGGGCGGCCATGGATGAGGCGGATCCGGCGGCCGGACAGCATCACCAGCTTCTCCAGCTGGAAATTTAGCAGCGCCGCCATTCGGGCTTCGCCCAGCTGTGAATAGTAAAACCCGTCCCGTTTGAACTCCCTGAGGCCTATACCCTCGTCCCAGTTGCCACGTAGGATAAACTCACAATGCCTGATCGCCCAGTCAAAGGTCAGATGGGAGTTGGGGCCCTTGCCCACGATATCGCCAAGGCACCAAATGGTATCAACCTGGCGCCTGTCCAGGTCCTCCTCCAAGGCGCGCACAGCTGTCATGTTGCCGTGCAGATCACTCACCAGGGCGATTTTCACCGCCGCTGCTCCGCCACGCCCGCCAGCCAGTGGAACAGGGCCTGCTGATCGGTTCGTTCTTCCGCCAGGTTCTCAGGATGCCACTGGAGCGCCAGGCCGGGGTAGCCGTTTTCAAACTCCACTGCCTCAATCACCCCGTCTTCGCTGCGGGCGGAGACGCGCAGGCCTTCCCCTGCTTTTTCTATGGCCTGGTGGTGGCGGGAGTTAACAGGGAATGCGTCCACTCCAGTGATCCGGCGCAAAAGGGTGTCCTTCACGAGGTGCACAGTGTGGGCATTGCGTTCCTTGCTTTGATGCCGTTCAGGCGGAAAATCCAGCTGAGCCGACAAATCCTGGTACAAGGTGCCGCCCATGGCTACATTAATTAGCTGCAAGCCCCGGCAGATGCCAAGGATGGGCTTGCCGGCCTTGATGGCTGCCCGCGCCAGTGCCAGGTCTATTTTATCACGCTCTGGGTGAATGTTGCCGCAGCCCGGGTGAAGCTCCTGGCCGTAAAGCACCGGATCAAAGTCCGGGCCGCCGGTGAAAATGATGGCGTCCACGCTGTTCACAAACGCTTCAACGAACTCCTCATACGTCGCGTGCTCCGCCGGCAGTATGGGGAAAATCAGCGGCAGCGCGCCCGCGCGCAAAACGGCCGAAATATAGTCGGGCGGTATTCCCTCCCGGCTCAAAGGGGTATCCTGGCTGGTGCTTAGTCCGATTCTGACCATGTGGCCTCCCTGATTTCATTCGTTCCATTGCCGAGAAGCAGTATAACATAAGCCACAAGATGAAGGAATTCTAATTTGTCTGCCAATATTGGGTATGATATAATCTGAAAAGCAAAGCCCGTCCCACGGGTCGTTTTGCAGGAAAGGGGGGCAGCATGGCCCAGAAAAGAAAGAAGAACCCCAATCCGGTCAAGGGCTTTGTCTCGGGGCTGCTGGCCGGCGGGGTAAGCCTGCTTGCGTACTCGCTGCTATTCCCCTTTCACCGTTGGCACCATTACCTGATTGGCGGGGCTCTGGCGCTGCTCATAGGCCGGGTCGCCTATATCATGTTCTCCGGCCTTGATACATCCAAAAAGGCCAGGTCCGTGGATGACCTGCCCGTCACCGGCAACACGGCCGTGGACCAATTGGTGGCCCGGGGGCAGGAGATGCTCAAGACCATCCGCCAGGAAGACGAGATGATCCCAGACCCGGTGTTAAGCGAGAAAATCGTTCAGCTGGACAAAATCGCCACCCGCATCTTCCAGGCGGTCATCGATCAGCCTGAAAAGGCGCCCCAAATCAGGCGCTTTATGGATTACTACCTACCCACCACGCTCAAGATGCTCACCGGCTACCGGAAGCTTCAGCAAAGCGGCGTTTCCGGGCAGAACGCCAGAAGCACCAAGGAGCGCATCACCTCCGCCATGGACGTGGTGCTCAGCGCCTTCAACAAACAGCTGGAGACCCTTTATCAAAACGATATGCTGGACATCTCCACCGACATTGACGTGCTTGAAGCCATGCTCAAGCAGGACAGCCTGCTTAAAAGTGATTTTGATATCAACCCCACTCCGCAGGGACAGGGCGCCGCGCAGGCGCAGCAAAAGAAGGAGGACTAACCATGTCCGAAGAGATCAACAACCCCAACTCCCAGGCACAGGACGCGCGGGAGACCACCCAGGCGGCTGCCCAAGCGTTGGAAACAGTGGAAGAAGCCGCCAGCCAGCCGTTGCCTGAATTGGTGCTCACCCAGGAAACGGCCGACCGGGAAAAGGTGGAAGCGGTTATCGAGCAGCTGGAACAGGCCCAGAAGGAAAGTCCGCAGGCGCCGGATGTGCAGGCCAAACTGGCCCATGACCTGGACAGCGCCCTCTCAGAAGAGGAGCGAGCTGCGGTGGATGAGTTCTCCCGCAGGATCGACCTGAATAACCCACAACATGTGATGCTGTATGGCGCGGAGGCTCAGAAGAAGGTCTCCAGCTTTGCCGATTCCATCCTGGCTGAGGTCAAGAACACCGATGCCGGGGATGTGGGCGATAATTTAACCAAGCTTATCGGTGAACTAAAAACCTTTGAAGCCTCAGCCGAGAAGCCCAAAGGCCTGCGCGCGCTGTTCTCAACGGCTGAAAAACACATCGCCCAGGTGCAGGCCCGCTTTGACGACGTGGCAGGCAATGTGTCAAACATCGCAGGCACCCTTGAGACCCATCAGGTGCAGCTGCTCAAGGATGTCTCCATGTTCAATCACCTCTATGAAATGAACCTGACCTACTTCAGGGAGCTCACCATGTACATCATCGCCGGCGAAAGAAGGCTGGCTGAGGTTCGCGCCAATGACATCCCCAAACTCAAGGCGCAGGCCCAGAGAAGCGGGGACACCTTGGACGCGCAGAAGGCAAGCGACCTGGAGCAGGCGGCGGACCGCTTTGAAAAGAAGATCCATGACCTGAAGTTGACACGGCAGATCTCCCTTCAGATGGCGCCGCAGATCAGGCTGCTTCAAAACAACAACTCCCTGCTCATCGAGCGCATCCAGTCGACCCTGGTCAACACCCTCCCCCTATGGAAGAACCAGATGGTGCTGGCCATTGGCATGCAGCACTCCCAGCAGGCCATGCGCGCCCAGCGGGCAGTGACCGACATGACCAATGAGCTGCTCAGGAAAAACGCCGATACCCTCAAGCAAGGCACAATTGAAACGGCCCAGGAGGCCGAGCGCGGCATCATCGACATTGAGACACTGGTGCAGACCAACAAGTCCCTCATTGACACCATGAACGAGGTGGTCCGCATCCAGACCGAAGGCCGGCAGAAGCGCGCGGAGGCCGAGAAGACCCTGGCCCAGATGGAAAACGAGCTGAAACAACGCCTGATTAACGGATAAAGGATAGCCCATGCGTAAGTTCTCCCTGACCTTCCTGGCGATTCTGTTGCTGCTTGTAATGATGGC
>JAQVQY010000096.1 GCA_028701335.1 Eubacteriales bacterium | reverse complement strand
GGTGCTGGCCAAGCCCGGCTCCATCAAGCCGCACACGCACTTTTTCAGCGAAGTGTACGTATTGACCAAGGACGAGGGCGGGCGCCACACGCCGTTCTTCAACGGGTACCGGCCGCAGTTTTTCTTCCGGACCACGGACGTGACCGGCTCCATCAAGATGCCCGAGGGCGTTGAGATGGTGATGCCCGGCGACAACGTGCAGATGGAAGTGGAGCTGATCACGCCCATCGCGATCGAGCAGGGCCTGCGTTTCGCCATCCGCGAAGGAGGCCATACGGTGGGCTCCGGCGCTGTGGCAAGCGTTGTGGAGTGAGGACTGGCCTCACCCTTTGACACAAAGAGAGGTGTAAGCAATGGCAGTTAAGGAAGCGCGCGCCAACATCGTGCTTGCATGCAACGAATGCAAGCAGCGCAACTACAACACCAAGAAAAACAAGAAGAACAACCCCGAGCGCATTGAGCTGAGCAAGTACTGCAGGTTCTGCAAGAAGCACACAGCTCATCGCGAGACGAGGTAAGGGGCATGGCAGAGGGAAAGAATGTCCGCAACGTGGATAAGGGCCAAAAGCCCAACGCCGCCATGCGTGTGGCGAACTTCATCAAGCGTCTGCCCGGGCGCATCGCGCAGCCCTTCAAGAATACCTGGCGGGAGTTGAAGAAAGCCACCTGGCCCACCCGTAAGGACCTGCTCAACTACACCATGATCGTGCTGGCCTTTATGGCTTTCATGGGTGTTGTCATAGGCCTTTTGGATATGGGCTCATCCGCCCTGGTGGCTGTTCTTGCCAGCTGGGCGGGCTGAGACAGGAGACTGAAGGATAATGCCGCAACAGGAAGAAAACCAGGCCGCCGCCACAGCTCAGTGGTATGTGGTGCATACCTACTCCGGCTACGAAAATAAGGTGAAGGATAACCTTGAAAAAGCGGCGGAGAATAACCGCATGCAGCACCTGATCCAGGAAGTGCAGGTGCCTACTGAGGAAGTTGCTGAAATCAAGAACGGCAAGCGTGTCATCACCCAGCACAAGACCTTTCCGGGTTATGTACTGGTGAAGATGATCATCACCAGCGAATCCTGGTATGTGGTGCGTAACACCCGGGGCGTCACGGGCTTTGTAGGCCCGGAGAGCAAGCCTGTTCCGCTGACGGAGGCTGAGGTTGAGGTCATGATGAACAGCCAGCCCCAGGCGGAAGCTACCAAACTGGTGGTGGGCGAAGAGGTTCGCATCCTCTCGGGGCCGCTGGAGAACTTCAGCGGTGTTGTGGAAGCGGTGGATGTGGCGCGCGGCAAGCTGCAAGTAAAAGTCAAGATGTTCCTGGGCCGGGAAATGCAGGTTGAGATCGATCTCGACCAGGCCGAGAAAGCCTGAGCCTTTTTCGCTCAGGGGTTCGTGGGAGGCGCTTTTCGCGCCGCCTGACCACATTATGTAAAAAGGAGCCAAGACGATGGCAAAGAAAGTAATGGCGCTGATCAAACTTCAGGTGCCCGCCGCCAAGGCTACCCCAGCACCCCCCATTGGACCGGCGCTGGGCCAGCATGGCGTCAATATCCCCGGGTTCTGCAAGGAATTTAATGACCGCACCGCCAAGCAGGCGGGGCTGATCATCCCGGTGGTGATCACAGTCTATGCGGATCGTTCCTTCACCTTTATCACCAAAACGCCCCCGGCCTCCGTGCTGATCAAGAAAGCGGCAGGCCTGGAAAAGGGTAGCGACAGCCCCAACAAAAACAAGGTGGCAAAGATCACCCAGGATCAGGTGCGCGAAATCGCCACCACCAAACTGCCGGACCTGAACGCGGCCGATATTGAGGGCGCGATGAACATGGTCAGGGGCACTGCCCGCAGCATGGGTGTCACGGTCGAGGATTAAAGGAAATTGTGGGAGGACTTCGCGCCGCTATCACCACAAGGAGGTACAAAAAATGAAACACGGCAAGAAATACCTGGAATCAAAAAAACTCATTGAAGAGAACAAACTCTATGATCCCGCCGAGGCCATCAGCCTGGTAAAGCAAACGGGCAAGGCCAAGTTCGACGAAACCATTGAATTGTCCATCCGCCTGGGTGTCGACCCCCGGCATGCCGAACAGCAGGTGCGCGGCGCTGTGGTGCTGCCCCACGGTACGGGCAAAAATGTCCGTGTGCTGGTGTTTGCCAAGGGCGAGAAAGCCGAGGAAGCCCGGGCCGCGGGCGCTGACTATGTGGGCGAAAACGAGCTGGTGGACAAGATCAAGAATGAGAACTGGTTTGAGTTTGATGTCTGCGTCGCCACACCTGACATGATGGGCGTGGTGGGGAAGATCGGGCGTATACTGGGCCCCAAGGGTCTGATGCCCAACCCCAAGTCCGGTACCGTCACCATGGATGTGACCAAGGCAATCACCGAGATCAAGAGCGGTAAGGTGGAGTACAGGATCGACAAGACCGCCATCGCGCATTGTCCGATCGGCAAGGTCTCCTTTGATGAGGAGAAGTTGGTGGAGAACCTCAACGCGCTGATGTCCGCTGTCGTCAAGGCCAAACCGACAGCCGCCAAGGGCACCTACCTGCGCTCCCTCTACCTGAGCACCACCATGGGCCCCTCTATCCGCCTGAATCCCCTGAAGTTCTGATTTTAACCTAAGCTTGGATTCCAAAGGCCCCATGCCCGACTGAATGGAAGGCATGGGGCTTTTTGAATGGAATCAGGGGCGACGCTGTTGCACGCCGCCCCTGTGAGTATGGATTATACTATTGGAGAAATCAGGCTTCTTCCGTGGGATCTTCGCCAGGCTCTTCAGCCGATTCCTCAGCGACTTCTTCAGCAGGCTCAGAAGCTGTTTCCTGCGCGGTCTCCTCTGCCTCTTCAGCAGCATCAGCGGAATCGTCTTCCTCCTGGGGCGCTTCCTGTTCCTCCTTGGCCATCAACTCTTCCCTGGCTTTGCGCATGGCAAGCTCCAGTGTGGTTTCCTGCCGCTCTGCCGGCGCAGCGGAAGCTACTTCACGTGCTCCCTCCACGGGACGCTCATAGGCGCCGCCGTAATCCACTTCGGCCTCACCCGGGATGTCCGCGCTGTAATCCAGGACGGTGTCTTCCATCGCTTCGCGGATGGACAGGCTGATACGCTTGGCCACCGGGTCCACTGAGAGGACCTTGACTCGCACGTCCTGACCGGGAGTCAGGACATCCTCCACCCTTTCAATGCGGGTGGGGGCCACCTGAGAGATGTGCACCAGGCCGTCTACGCCGGGTTCAAGCTCCACAAAAGCGCCAAAGTCGCGCACACGTACCACCTTGCGCTCAAGGATGGAGCCGACGGGGTACTTCTCTTCCACGTTGTCCCAGGGGCGCGGCTGAAGCTGCTTGTAGCCCAGGGCTATGCGGTCGCGTTCCCGGTCCAGGGAGAGGATTTTCACCTCAACCTCCTGGTTGGCCTTGAGTACCGCGCTTGGCACGATATTACGGCTCCAGCTGAGGTCGGATACATGAATAAGACCGTCCACACCGCCCAGATCCACGAAAGCGCCGAAGTTGGTGAAGCGGCGGACAACGCCCTTGACCACCTGGCCCTCATGCAGGTTGGACCATACGGCTTCCCTGATGGCGGCATTCTCAATGGCCAGGGCTTCCTTGCGGCTGGCCACTACGCGTTTTTTGCTGTCATCGATCTCGATGATCTTAAGCTTCATATCCTGCCCGATGAATTGGGAGATCTTGTCCACATAGCGCTGGGCCAGGTGGGAAGCGGGGATAAAAGCGCGTACACCCTGGATGTCGGCCAGAAGGCCGCCCTTGACCGCTTCCTTGCCAACGCCGTCCACCAGCTCGCCGGACTCATATTTGCCCTTGATCTCTTCCCAGACTTTGCGGTTGACGATGTTGCGCTGGGAGAGGATCACGTTGCCTTCGCCGTCGTTGACCTTGACAATCTCAACTTCGATTTCGTCACCCAGCTGAACATCCTTGTCCACCAGTTCAGAACGGCTGAGCAGGCCATCGGACTTATAGCCGATGTTGACGCTGACCTCGTTCTCTGTCAGCTGGACCACCTTGCCCGTGATGACCTGCCGGGCGCGGATACGGGAAAAACTGTCCGCCGCCATCTCCATCATGCTCTGCTCCTTGGTGATGGGAGGGGCAGCAGGCTCTTCCTCTCCGGCCTCAACCTCTGCTTCCGCTTCGGGTGCTTCAGGCTGCGTTTCCGGTTCGGCTTCTCCGGTCTCCGCTGTGGCTTCTGCCTCAGCTTCCTCCGCAGGCTCCGCTTCTTCAGCCTCAGGCGCATGCGCCTCAGCAGCGGGCGCTTCGGCCTGGGCAGGCTCCTCAGCCCGGATGGCCTCGGAGTCCTGGGGAATGGGGTCCGCCTGGGTATCAGTCTCCTGGATTGGGGTTTCCGGGTCCTTTTTTTCGTTGAGTTCCATGTCGTACATTTTGTCAACAACCTCCTTAAGTGACCACGCCGGGGTCGATGCGCCGGCGGTGATGCCGATGAGTTCCCTCGCGGGAGTTAATGGGTACAGGGACAGCTCCGAGGCGTTTTCCACCAGGAACGTATCCGGGCACCACTTCCGGCAGGTTTCTGCCAGTTTGCGGGTGTTGGCGCTCTTGCGGCCGCCCACCACAATCATTTTGTCCGCGCGCTTTGACAGCTCTTCCGCCTCAGCCTGCCTAAGCGCTGTAGCCTGGCAGATGGTCTTCTTCAAACGGAGGTCGGGAAAACGGGACAAGAGATGCCGCGTGAGCGCGTCCCACCTGAAAGGGGGAAAGGTGGTCTGGCTGACCACCAGCGCCTCAGCGCAGCTATCCGGGAGTTGGTCGGCCTGGGCTTCGTCTTCAACAACGAACCTCTCAGCCTGGCACCAGCCGATGATGCCGACGACCTCAGGATGGGCTGCGTCACCCAGGATAATAACCGGGCGGCCGTCACGGCTTGACTGGTGAACCAACTGCTGTACATGATGCACGAAAGCGCAAGTACAGTCAACTGTTTTCTTGGCTGCCTCCCGGGCAGCTTCGAGTACACGGGGGCTTACGCCATGGGAGCGGATGACCAACAGCCCGCCGGAGGCTTCCCCCGGGGTATCCACCGCGGTGAGCCCCTGTTCCCTGAGGGAAGCAACAACGGATGGGTTGTGGATCACTTCACCCAAAGAATAACAGGGAATTCCAAGCGTTTTGGCTTCCCGGGCCGCCTCCTGCGCGCACGCGACCGCATTGCTGACACCCATGCAGAATCCTGCGTGCGACGCTACATGTAAGGGCATGGCAGCAGTATCCCCATTATAGTATGGCTTCTCATACGGTCCTCTGAGAAGAAATGTTTTTTTGATGTTTTAATTTTTCTTCCAGCCGCTGGTAGACGCCCCTGATGTGCGTTTTAACCGCTTCATAGGATAATTCATCGCTTTCGCGGCGCAGCGTTTCAAAGGGAATGGGATCGCCCACCAGCATCTCCACCCGCCTGAACGGGCGCGGAATGCCATGGATATATACCGGCAAAAGCGGTACCCGGCCGCGCAGCGCCAGGACGGTAAAACCGGATTCGATGTGCGTCATGGGCTTGCTGCCGGGATAGCGGCTGCCCTCCGGAAAAAGGCAGAGCACATGGCCTTCTTTGAGCGTATTCAGGCAGGCGCGCATGGCACGGATATCCGATTGGTGGCGACTGACGGGAATCATGTGCAGTTTCTCCACAACCCAGCGCAGGAGAGCGAAGCGGGTCAGCTCGCGTTTGCCCAGAAAGCGTATTTCATAACGCTTCAGGTGGGCGGCCAGGAGGAGAGGGTCCATCATGCTCTGATGGTTGGCAATCATGATATAAGGCGCGTTCATGGCCTCAAGTATACCGGGATTCACAAGCCTTGAAGGATAAAAAACCGCGGCTAACGCCTTCACCAGCATTCTGACACACTGGTAAAACCGGGTTTTATTCACTGCCTCAGGCTTGCCTGTCACGCTTAGCCTCCACCAGCGCCAGAAGTTTGGCCAGGGTTTCCTCAAAAGACAGGGCTGAGGTGTCCAGCACCACAGCGTCCTCCGCCGGCCTCAAGGGATCATGTTCGCGGCCGGTGTCCTGGGCATCGCGCTTGATAAGATCCTCCAGCACTTTGGGGTAATTTACCTTTTCACCATCTGCAATAATCTGGGTGTAGCGCCGCAGCGCCCGGGCTTCGGGCGTGGCGGTCAGGAATATTTTAATACTGGCATCGGGCAGCACCACCGTGCCGATGTCCCGCCCGTCAATCAGAAGGCTCTGCTCCCGGGACAGCCGCTGCTGGATGCCCACCAGGTAGCGCCTGACAGCGGGATAGCGCGACACGGCGGAAGCGGCGGCGCCCACGGTTTCCTCACGAAGCCGATGGGTGATATCTTGGCCGTTGAGGAGCGTCTTTTGCATGTTATCAGCATACTCTACAGACACGACTGCCGCGTTGTTTTTGATGACATCCTCCAGGGCTGTCTCGTCCTTGGGGTCGATGCCGTTCTCCAGGGCATACAGGCCCATCGCCCGGTACATGGCACCGGTATCCAGGTGCAGAATGCCCAGTTTGCGAGCCAGCGCGTCGCTTAGGGTCGACTTGCCGGCGCTTACAGGCCCGTCAATGGCAATGGAGAGGGGACGGCTATATTCTTTCGTCATCAGCGTGCCATGCCCTGGGTCAAAT
>JAQVQY010000095.1 GCA_028701335.1 Eubacteriales bacterium | reverse complement strand
GGTGCTGGCCAAGCCCGGCTCCATCAAGCCGCACACGCACTTTTTCAGCGAAGTGTACGTATTGACCAAGGACGAGGGCGGGCGCCACACGCCGTTCTTCAACGGGTACCGGCCGCAGTTTTTCTTCAGGACCACGGACGTGACCGGCTCCATCAAGATGCCCGAGGGCGTTGAGATGGTGATGCCCGGCGACAACGTGCAGATGGAAGTGGAGTTGATCACGCCCATCGCGATCGAGCAGGGCCTGCGTTTCGCCATCCGCGAAGGAGGCCACACAGTGGGCTCCGGCGCTGTGGCAAGCGTGGTGGAATAAAGAATCAGACCAAGGTTTGGTTTTCAGCCCGGCGGAGTGATTCGCCGGGTTTCTTTGTATACAGCTTACAGAACAGATTTAACGAATAGATTTAGCGAGATAAAGTATTAGTCTTTCTGGTTTCGGCAGGCAAAACATTACACGCCATAAGCTTGGCCCAGAAAAAATCACTGGACGCAGATGAACCATTGCCGTTTTGGATGGTTCAACTGAAAGTATGCAGATGCAACCAAATAGCGGTAATAAGCTGCAAATGAACACGAGCACGCGATCAATATGCCAAGCTAATAGAGTCGATGATGCTGGGGGGAAGTTGCCTCGCAGACAATAATATCGCGCCAGAATCGATCCTGTGTATTCTTTGAGACAACCTCCGTGGGTCGGAGCATTCCAAGAAAGATTTGATGCCAAAATGCTGAAGCATAAGTTTGTATTGTCAGCGCAAATGAAACTAAGCAGACATGAACCGTGATGCTAAACACGGGAACCAATTCAACAACATATGGATAGGCGGTGTATCGGGTGAAATGGGAAATTAGCAGGACACAGCTCCGAAAGCGTCTTGAACCGTCTATCGAAAGCGTTCCTGTCTCCGAAATAGACAATCTATTCGCAAAAGATGCCTTTCGCGAATAGATTGTAAGGATTTATTTATCTCGTTTGGTGAATCGGGCTGGCGTCCCCCCCGCCCTCCCCCGATGCCGCTGACTGCCCCAAGGACTCCATCACCTTGCGGACTTCCATTTTGGCCAGTTCATCACAGCGGTTGTTCTCCGGATGATCGGCGTGGCCGGGCACCTTGTGATAGCTCACCTCATGCTTCCGCATGGCGATAAGCAAGAGGCGCCATAGATCCTGATTCTCCACCGGCTTCTTGTCAGCTGTCTTCCAGCCGTTTATTAGCCAGCCTGTAATCCAGCCTTTGTTGAAAGCATCCACCACATAGCTGGAATCTGAGTGCACGCGCACCTGGCATGGTTCCTTCAGCGCGCCAAGGGCGCTTATCACAGCAAACAACTCCATGCGGTTGTTGGTGGTATGGGACATGCCGCCCGAAATCTCTTTGGCATGATTTCCGTACTTAAGGATAGCAGCCCATCCTCCGGGCCCGGGATTGCCGGAACAGGCGCCGTCTGTGTAGACATCCACTACGCGGCGTCGCATTTGTTCTGTCATCAGGCCAGTTCGCTCACCAATTCCTTGGTGTCCCGGGCGATAACCAACTCCTCATTGGTGGGGATGACCAGCAACTTTACGCGGCTGTTTTCCGCTGAGATGTCCGTTTCTTTCCCCCGGACACGATTCTTTTCCCTATCAATGCTGATGCCCATAAATTCCATGCCGCTGAGTACCGCTTCCCGAAGTTCGGGGCTGTTTTCACCGATGCCAGCGGTGAAGACGATGACATCCACCCCGCCCATGATGGCAGCATAGGCCGCGATGTATTTTTTTATACCCCTGACAAGCATGTCAAGGGCAACCTGCGCATGTTTGTTGCCCTCTTCAGCGGCCTTTTCAACGTCGCGCATATCGCTGCTCACACCGCTCACGCCCAGGAAACCGCTCTTTTTGTTAAGAATTTCAAGCATTTCATCGATATCGATGTTATCAGACTTCATGATGAACTGTAAAGCCGCCGGGTCCACAGTGCCACTGCGGGTGCCCATCAGCACGCCCTCAAGGGGCGTCAGCCCCATGCTGGTATCAACACTTATGCCTTTATCCACCGCGCAGATGGAGGAGCCATTGCCCAGGTGGCAGGTAATAATCCGCAGGTCCCTCATGTCCTTGCCCAGGAATTGGGCTCCCCGTTTGGATACATAGCGATGGCTGGTGCCGTGAAAGCCGTAGCGACGCACTCTGAGCCTCTCATAATACTCGATTGGAAAGCCATACAGATAAGCCTGGGGAGGCATGGTCTGGTGAAAAGAGGTGTCAAACACCGCCACCATCGGTTTATCCGGCATCACCTGGAGGCAGGCCTTGATGCCCATCAGGTTGGCGGGGTTATGCAGCGGGGCCAGTGGAATATTGGATTTGATGGCCTCAATGCAGGCTTCATCTATTAGGGTGGAGGTGGTGAAAGTCTCCCCGCCCTGCACCACACGGTGGCCCACAGCGCTGATGTCATCCATGCTTTTAATCACCCCATGATCAGGGTCAGTCAGCGCCTTGATCATCTGCTTGCTGGCCTCGATGTGGTCATTCATAGGGAGTTCGATCATATACTTCTCACCCCCCACCGTCTGTTTCAGACAGCTGCCCGGGATGCCGATACGTTCAATCAGCCCCTTGGCAAGGGTGGATTCGTCTGTCATATCCATCACCTGGTATTTCAAAGAAGAGGAGCCCGCGTTGACGATCAGTATTTTCATAAATTGCCTCCAGTATTTAATCACCCATATTATAGCTAACCGTGACACAAAAATAAAGCCAAATAAGCCCGGCTTCAGCAAAAGAGAAGAACCGCTCATAAACGGTTCTTCCAGCCGCCATGGCGGAGAGTCAGGGATTCGAACCCTGGTACGGGTATAAGCCGTAACACGATTTCCAGTCGTGCGCCTTCGTCCACTCAGCCAACTCTCCAAACGCGCATGCAGCGAAAGATAATATATCACAGAATCCTTTATCAGTCAACGCATTTGCTTGACAGAAAATTCACTATCCAGCATAATGCGAAGGATTCTTGGAGGAGGTTTTGATGCGGAAAATTTCTGCGGTTACCAAGGGAAGCTTGGCAGAGCGCCGTGGGCTGATTCCCGGCGATGTGGTGCTGTCTATCAACGGCGAAGCGCTCCTGGATGAGATAGACTACCAGGCACTCACCGCTAAAAGGCACGTGCGCCTTCAGCTGAGGCGGCCGGATGGCAGCAAGCGGGAGGTGGACTTTGTCAAAGCGCCCGGCCATCCCCTGGGCCTGCAGTTTGAGGATTCTATTATTGGAAGCCCCCGCACCTGTGGCAACAACTGCGTATTTTGCTTTGTGGACCAACTGCCCGAAGGATTGAGGCAGTCATTATACCTGAAAGACGATGACTGGCGCCTTTCCCTCCTCACCGGCAATTTTGTCACACTCACCAATGTGGGTGACCGTGAGTTCGCCCGCATCCTGCGCCGGAAGGCATCCCCTTTGTATATTTCTGTCCAGGCAACTGATGCTGCCGCGCGCCAGGCGCTTATCCGGCATCCTTACGCCGGGAAGCTGATGCAGCGCCTGGGACAGCTTAAGGAAGCCGGTCTTCAGTTTCATGCCCAGATTGTTATTTGCCCGGATATCAACGACGGCGCGGTTCTGGAGCAATCAATCAGGGATTTGATGGCTCTGCATCCGGCCGCTCTTTCCCTGGCCCTGGTGCCCGTCGGCCTGACCCGATACCGGGAAGGCCTCTCCCCCATCCGCGCATTTTCCCGGGAAGACGCCAAAAAAGTGTTGGAGATGGCACAAAAATTCCAGGCCAAGGCGCTAAAGGAGTTAGGAACCCGCTTTGTGTTTCCGGCGGATGAACTGCTGAGCCTGGCCGGGGAAAAAGTACCGGAGCCCGCGTATTACGAGCATTTTGCCCAGATTGAGAACGGCATCGGAATGCTGAGCCAGTTTGAGGAAGGGCTGCGATACGCGGCATCACAGCATAGCAGCGAAAAGACTATTACCCAAGCGAAAACCGTGATTCTTCCCTGCGGCACCTCTGTAGCGCCCTATTTGGATAGATGGATCAGCCAGTACGCGCCCAAGGGCCTGGCAGCACAGGTGAAGCCCATTGATAACACGTTGTTTGGCGATACCGTAACCGTGTCCGGGCTTATCAGCGGCGGGGACTTAATTGACCAGCTCAAAGGCGTCAAAGCCGACGCCGTTATGATTGTTGACGACATGCTCAACCACGACAACACGCTGTTTCTGGATGACCTGACCCCCCAGGAGGTACAGCGCGCGCTGGGACTGCCACTGATGGTGTGCAGAAACCGAGGCGAGGCTTTCCTTGGCGCCATGCACGCGGTTGTATCTGGTGACATCAAGGGAGATATAACATATGTATAAGCCTCTGGTAGCTATCGTGGGACGGCCAAACGTTGGGAAATCCGCTTTTTTTAACGTAATCGCTGGGCAGCGCATTGCCATCGTCAAAGACACCCCGGGTGTAACCCGGGACCGAATCTATGCCGATACGGTCTGGAATGGCCGAGCCTTTACCCTGATTGACACGGGCGGGATCGATACACAAAGCGAGGATGTGCTGCTGTCGCAGATGCGCAAGCAGGCGGAAATCGCCATTGAAACCGCTGACCTCATCTGTTTTTTCATCGATACCAGAACCGGATTAACACATCAGGACCAGGAAATCGCGGATATCCTCAGGCGTTCACGCAAACCCGTTTTACTGGTCGCCAACAAACTGGACCACGTGGGCCTCAAGGATATCCTGTATGAGGCTTATGCCTTGGGGCTGGGCGAGGCTGTGGGCATTTCCAGTACCAACATGCTGGGCCTGGGTGATTTGCTGGATGAAATTGTGGCCAGGCTGCCGGAGGCTGAAACGCCCGAAGAGGATGAAGACCACATCATTAACCTGGCCATCGTGGGCCGGCCAAATGTCGGGAAAAGCAGCCTTGCCAACCGCCTGTTGGGCGAGGAGCGCGTGATGGTAAGCGATATTCCCGGCACTACGCGGGACGCTATTGACACCCGTTTTGAGGCGCCTGATGGAACGGTGTATAATGTAATTGATACCGCCGGAATCCGCCGAAAACGCGCCATTGAGGACGAGAGTGTTGAGCGCTACAGCGTCCTCCGAAGCATTGCAGCCATTCGCCGATGTGATGTGGCGCTGCTCTTGCTGGATGCCCAGGACGGTGTTACTGAGCAGGACATGCGGATAGCAGGAATGATCAGGGACGAGGGCAAGGCCCTGGTAATCACCATCAACAAGTGGGACCTGATTGAAAAAGAAACCGGCACCCTGGAGGCTTTTCAGAAAGAAGTGCTCAGCAAACTGGTGTTCGTAAGCTACGCGCCCGTTCTGTTTATATCAGCGCTTTCAGGGAAAAGGGTGCAATTGGTGTGGGAGGAGATATCCCGCGTCTATGCCCAGGCGACCCGGCGCGTGCCCACAGGGGTGCTCAATGATGTACTGGGGGACGCGCAGATCGCGGTGCAGCCGCCCATGGAGGGCGGCCGGCGGCTGAAAATCTACTACGCCACCCAGCAGGGTACGCTGCCGCCCAGTTTTCTCCTGTTTGTCAATGACGCAAAGCTCATGCACTTCGCCTATGAGCGCTACCTGGAGAACAAACTCCGCCAGGCTTTTGATTTCACCGGTACCCCGATCCGCCTTATACTGCGCGAAAGGGGAAAAGGGGACGTGTCATGACAATTCTCGGATACATTCTGGCGTCCCTGGCAGCCTATTTTCTGGGAAGCATCTCCCCCGGCATTATTCTCTCAAGCAGCCGGGGAACGGATATCAGAAGCCAGGGGAGCAAAAGCACCGGCGCCACCAATATGACCCGGGTGATGGGATTTCGATACGGGCTTATTACCTTCCTGGGTGATTTTGTTAAGGCCACCCTGTCCGTGCTGTTGGGCCGCTTGATCGCGGGCGAGCCGGGAGCCCTTCTGGCCGGTCTGTTCGTCGTGGTGGGGCATAACTGGCCAGCCTTCTACCAGTTCAAGGGCGGAAAAGGCATCGCTTGTTCGGTGGCGGTCCTGCTGTGGATTTGCACGCCTCAGGCTCTCATTGGCTGCGTCGCGGCCATTTTGGTCATCATTTTCACGCGGTACGTTTCATTGGGCAGCCTCACCATGCTCGTGGTAAGCGCTGTGCTAATTGTTTTTGCGAAGCCTTTCTGGCCAGTGGGGGTTTGGTCGCTCGCCTTGTTGGCGCTGGGCCTGTATCAGCACCGGGCAAATATCTCACGGTTGTTGAAAGGCACGGAAAGCAAGCTGGTCTTGAAATCGGCCGACAAAAAGTAGGGGGAGAATTAATTAGTATCCCCTGAATAACATCGACCTCACGCTATCAACCCGCAGCCAGCTGCAGAAAGCAAGCTTCCTGCCTCGAAAACCACAGTTTAACCCTCCCCCATATAAGCGTAAAAAAGAACCTCAACCGCCTGAACAGGTTTCGTGTCAGGATGCTGGCATGGATGTCCACCTCGCTGGTATGCTTCAGCCGCGTCATCACCAAGTCAAGCCCATACCGGCGCTTGCATACCCCGATATAACCCTCAATCTCGCTGCGCTCGCCTGATTCCATCCGCTCTTCAAGCAACTGCTGCCTGTACAGCGCCTTATCCTTGGGCGGCCGGCCCAGCTTGGGGCCATTCATGCGAATCCCGCGCTCCTTGCACCACG
>JAQVQY010000022.1 GCA_028701335.1 Eubacteriales bacterium | reverse complement strand
CGCCTTGAGCTGATGCTCAGCGCCGATGACGTGGCCGTATTTGCCGCCTATCAAGCCGGCGACCTGGACTTCATCGACACGGTGCCCCCGGACCAGATCAAAGCCATGATGCAGACCCCTGAGTTCCACGTTGTGGGCCAGTTGGGTACCTACTACGCCATTTTCAACGTGAACTCCCCCGTCTTTGAAGGAATGACCGTTGAGCAGGCCGCTTCCTTCCGCAAGGGCGTCAGCCGCCTGATTGACCGCGAGTACATCGTTGACACCGTTGCCCAGACCGGGCAGCAGCCAGCCAACTCCTTTATCCCTGCCGGGATGTTGGACGGCCATGGCGGCGTGTTCAAGCAGGATGACGCGGACTTCACCTATCCGGCCGAAGTGGGTTACTACCCCATCGAGCCCAGCCTGGAAGACGCCGTGGAACTGCTCAAGGCCGCTGGCCTGGAGTTTGGCGCGGACAACATGTTGGCTGAGCCCCTGAGCCTGACCTACATCTACAATACCAACGCGGGCCATGCCGCTATCGGCGAGCTGCTCCAGCAGGACCTGGCCCAGGTTGGCATTGATGTCAAGCTGGAAAGCATGGAGTGGAACGTGTTCCTCAATGAGCGCAAGGAAGGCAACTTCGACTTCGCCCGTAACGGATGGATCGCGGACTTCAATGACCCGATCAATATGCTGGAAATGTGGACCACCGACTCCGGCAACAACGACGCGCAGTTCGGCCGCTGATCCGGCAGGACTCCAATAATCAGGGGCGGCCTTCGGGCCGCCCCTTTGCTTGCTGGCAAGTTGTATGCTGTTATTATGCTTTCTTTTTCGCCCTGTAGGTGGCCACCAGCACCGCGATGGACATGAAGATTGCGCGCACCACATACTGGGCGTAGACGCTGACGTTCAGGATGGTCATGCCGTTGATGATGACGCCCAGGAAAACGATGCCCACCATGGTGCCCCACATCGTGCCGATGCCGCCGGCCATGCTGGTGCCGCCGATAACCACAGCGGTGATCACATCGGTTTCCCAGCCCCGGCCAAAACTGTAGGAGCCGGAGAGCACCTGGGCGGAGTTGATGAACCCGGCCAGCACGCTCATCACCTGGACGGCTGAGAAAGCGAAGATCTTGGTCTTCAGCACATTGATGCCGCTTAAGCGGGCGGACTCCGGATTGCCGCCAATGGCGTACATCGCCCGGCCTGTGGTAGTGAACTTGATGATGAACAGCATGATGAGGAAGAAGATGAAAAGGATGAGTGCCGGAATCGGGAGTCCATTGGCGCCGCCGATTTTGCCTACGCCAATTCTTGAAAACCAGTCCGGGAAGGTATTGGCGATAGGAAACCCATCAGACAGGATGCCGGCCAGCCCATAGAGCAGGTTCTGGGAGGCCAGGGTCACGATAAAGGCAGGCATTCTGAACTTGTGCTGTGCATAACCGTGGATGGTGCCCATCAGAATCGCGATCATAAAGGCTATCGCCATGCCCAGGACACAGGCCAGGGATACGGGGATGCCCAAAGCCCCCGGCAGGTCACGGCAGGCGCGGGCGACGATGACGCCTGAGAGCGCAACGGTGGAGCCGATTGACAGGTCAATCTGGCCGCTGATGATGACCATGGTCATGCCAAAGGCGATCAGGCCCTTCATGGACATATTGCGGAAGATGTTCAGCCAGTTTGCCGTGGTGTTGAAGGTGCTGGAAATATTTCCCATCACGAGGATCAGGATAATCAGGATGACTTCCACCACGTGATCAAACAGGAAATCCAGCACCTTTTTTCTGTTCAGTTGACTCAACCGGTTCATGCTTCCCCTCCCATGCACATGGCATACAGCTCCTTGACGTTGGTTGCGGCAGGGTCAACCTCTCCTGTTATCCTGCCCTGGCGCATCACCAGGATGCGGTGGCAGGTTTCCAGCAGTTCCTCCAGCTCGCTTGACACAAAGATGGTGGAAACCCCGCGCCGCGCCTGCTGCCACACGATCTCAAATATCTGCTGTTTGGCGGCCACGTCGATGCCCCGGGTGGGCTCGTCAAACAGCATGATGGCAGGCTCGGTATTGAGCCAGTTGCCCACCACCACCTTCTGCTGGTTGCCGCCGGAGAGAGAATTGACGCTGGCCTTGATATCCGGCACTTGGATTTCCAGGTTCTCAACCTGCTTGTCCGCTATTTCCGCGCGCTGCTTTTTGTTCTCCAGCCAGCCCTTGCGGGCCTTGTCAATGCTGGCGTAGCAGAGGTTGTCGCGGATGGAGTGGATCAAAATCAGGCCTTCCTGCTTGCGGTCCTCGGGCGTTAATCCCAGGCCCATTTTCTTCATCAGGATGGGGCTGCTTTTGCGTTTGACCGGCCTGCCCTTGACAGCAATGGTGCCGGCGTCATACGGGTCGGCGCCAAAGATGGACTTCAACAGCTCCGTGCGCCCGCTGCCCAGCATCCCGGCGATTCCCAGCACCTCGCTTTGCATCAGCTCAAAGCTCACATCCTCAAAGAGACCTTCGCGCGTAAGCCCGCTGACGGCAAGCACCGCCTCATCCCCGGGCTTAATATCGGCAGGCCTGGTTTTATGCTGCATCTCGCCAAACATCATCCCCAGGATATCAGCGCCGGTGACATCCCCGATGTCCTCCTGGCCGATAAGCCGCCCGTCCCTAAGCACGCTCACGGTGTCGGCGATCTCCGGGATTTCATGGAGCTTGTGGGAGATATAGATGATGATGACATCCTGCTTTTTAAGCGCGCGCAGCACCTCAAACATCTGGTTGACTTCATGCGAGGCCAGGGCCGAGGTGGGCTCATCCAGGATCAGCACCCGGGGGTTGTGGCTCATTGCCTTGGTGATTTCCACCACCTGGCACTGCCACATGCTCAGCTTTGAGACGATCTGGCGCGGGTCGATATCCGCGTTCATGGTGGTCAGAAGCGCTTTGGCTTCCCGGTGGGCGGCCTGCCAGTCCACGATCCGGCCCGCTTTCTTGGGCATGCGCCCCAGGAAAATATTTTCCGTCACCGTGAGGCTGGGCACCAGGCTCATCTCCTGGTAGACCACCGCGATGCCCTTGTGGTTGGCCTCAGCGGGGCTGGAAAACGAGACGCGCTCATCGTCCAGGTACATGGTTCCCGATGTGGGCTGGATAGCGCCCGCGAAGCACTTGACCAGTGTGCTCTTCCCGGAGCCATTTTTGCCCAACAGGGCGTTAACCTTGCCGCTGCCAAAGGAGACCGTCACATCATCAAGCGCCCGGGTGCCCGGATAGTCCTTTGTCAGGTTTACCGATTTCAATACAGACAAATATACTCGCCCCTCATTCCGCATATAAGGAAACAAGCCTGTTTCCTGATGGTTTTGCTTCCTGTTCCCTGGACTTCGTTGGGATACAAAGGTGACGGAGAGGGAATCTCTCCGTCACCTTGCTTATCCAGCGGGACAAAAAATCAATAGTTGGCCGCGAGCCATTCGTTGACGCCATCCAGGTTGGTCTTGGACATCACGATGCCGTCCAGATAGGTGGTCTTGCCCTTGGTATCGCTGTAATCCGCGCCGCGGATGGCGTTGATGAGCAGCGTCATCGCCCGGTAGCCCTGCCCGTAGGGATCCTGGGCCACAACGGCCTGCAGCGGGTTGTTCTCATCCAGGATCATCGAGGCGATCTGCTCAGACCCGTCATGGCCGAACACCAGGATCTGATCCTGCTTGCCGGCGTTGACCACAGCCTGGGCGGACCCGATGGTGCCGCCGTCATTGACCGCGATGATGACATCCAGGTCCGGGTGGGCTGTCATGATGCCGTCAGCGGTTGCCAGCGCCGTGTCCTGAAGCCAGGCGTCCTGATCGGCGACGACTTCATAGTCCAGACCGGCCTCATCCAGCGCTTCCAGGTAGCCCTCAACACGGCTGGTTGACTGGTCAGGCAGAAGGGAGCGGAACTGCACGATAGCCACCTTGACCTTCTTGTCCGGGAACTTCGCCTTGATGATTTCGGCGGCCTCAGCACCCACCAGGCGGCAGTTGATTTTGTCGTTGGAGGAGAAGCCGCCCACGATGAACTCCGCGCTGTCCAGGTCGATGTTGGTCAATGTGACCTTCATGCCGGCCTCGTCAGCGGCGCGCAGCGCTGCCACGGAAGCGTCCTTTGACAGGGGCGCGATGGCGATGCCCTTGACGCCCTGGGTTAAGTAGGTGTTGATAAGCTCAACTTCCTTGGCCTGGTCGTTGTTGGTGTTGGAAGTGAGGACCCGGGCGCCCAGCTCCTTGGCGGCGTCCTCATAGCCCTTGGTCAACATGTTCATGAACTGGTCATCCTGGAATACCACGCCGGCGACGGTAATCTCTTCCTGTGCCAGGGCGGTGATGCCCGCGAGCACCATCATGAGGGAAAGCAAGAGTGCGATGAGCCGTTTCATCTTGGTTGATCCTCCTTTATTATTGGGTATAATATGAACCATCATAGTCAATATGGTTCGCTAAGCACATCATAAGCACATACCCTTGGCTTGTCAAGAAAACGCGCCAAAAATAGAAACGCGTGGAACTGCGCAATGCGTGATATAATTGTGTTGCGCCATCCGTGCTTTCAAGAACCCAAACAAAGGAGGTCCGCCCTTGCTTTACGATTCCACCATGCTGATCCTTATTCCGGCGCTGCTGCTGGCCCTTCTGGCCCAGGCCGGGATGAGGAACGCCTACAACAAATATTCCAAGGTGCGCACCCAGGCTGGCATCCCAGCCAGCCAGGCCGCGCAAAAGATCCTCTATGACAATGGCAACAATGAGGTGTCCATTGCCCGGGGCCAGGGGAAACTCACCGACCACTTTGACCCGCGCACCCAGACTCTCAGCCTGTCAGAAAGCGTGTACAATTCCGCCAGTATCGCCGCTATCGGCATCGCCGCCCATGAGGCGGGGCACGCCATGCAGAAAAAGGAGGGCTATGCCCCCCTGGCGATAAGGTCCGTGGTGGTGCCGGCGGTGAACTTCGGTTCCATGCTCAGCGTGCCCATTTTCATCCTGGGGCTTATCATGTCCTGGCAGCCACTGGTGACGGCGGGCATCGTGCTGTTTGCCCTTACGGTGGTGTTCGCCCTGATCACCCTGCCGGTGGAGTTCAACGCTTCCAGGCGCGCCATCCAGATGCTAAACGGCTCGGGCCTCATCACCCGGGAGGAGGAGAATGGTGTGAGGAAGGTATTGAACGCCGCCGCCATGACCTATGTGGCCTCAGCCATCGGCGCTTTGCTCCAACTGGCCAGGCTGATTCTTCTGTCACGTGGTTCTTCCAGCCGGAGGGACTGAAGCCAGCGCATCAAGCGCCTCCCCCATATTATCCGCGAAGAACACCGAGTCATCCACCCCATAGGCTTTTACCAGCACCTTCACGGCGGAGGCGATAAGGCCGCCTGGCATGTTTACAACAGCCGCGCGGAAGGAGGCGTGGGCAAAGCGCTTGCGCAGGGCGTCCAGGAGGCCGGATTTCATCAGGGGCAGCGCTTTTTTGATCAGCCTGCCCGGGATGATAAAGCCGGTGCAGCCCTGATCGATGGCAGACTGGATGAACTTTTCCGGGGCAGCCTTTGCCTGGCCCAAATCCTCCTCCTCAAATAGGGCGGCGCGAAGCTTGCCGCGGGTGATGATCTCCATCTTTCCTCCCGGTTTACGCTCCCTTATCCGGGGGCGTTTCCTTTTTCGATTTTCTGAAAATCACGAACCGGCTGGCCAGGTAGTTGAAGATGATGACCAGCACATTCATGATGAGTTTGGCCGGACGGTCTGCCATAAAGGTGAGGAACGCGCTGAAGAGGAGCAGGTCAAACAGCACATAGCCCAGCGCCCGGGCGGAGACAAAGAGCCAGAACTCCCTGAGCATCCGCCCTTTTTTGGCCTGGCTGCCAAAGACGAAGCGCCGGTTGGTGGCATAGGCGAAGAGCACGCTCATAATCCAGGCCAGGACGTTGGCCAGGTTGGCCAACAGGACATAGCTGCCGCTGCCCTGGGCGTGCTCGTCAAGGCCAAAGGCGCTGGTAAGCAAAAGATAAACCAGCCAGTTGACCAGCGTTGTGAGCCCGCCAAAAAAAAGGTAGGCCAGAGCCTCATACAGCCGGGGCTTTTGCCTGGCAAAAGCCTTGATGCGTTCAATCATCCGTTTCCTCTTTCATGCGCTGGGTGTTCTTCAGCGTATCCCCATCGTCCCCCCGGGCGTAGGCGGCGGACAGCACGTCCGCGATGGGCATTTCCCGGGGCGTTTTCTTCCGGCTGCCGATGAAGGAAAAAGTGTTCACTTCTATCACCGTGACGGTGATGTTGCCCGAAACCATTTTGCCTTCCTCCAGCCACATCGCCTTGATAGGGCGGTGGTAGCGCAGAGAGTATTCCAGGAAGCGGCGTACCATCTCAGCCCTCCGGTATCCGATACAGGGTGTAACCGTTTTCATCATAGACCGCTTCATACAAGAGGCCAAGCGCTTCTTTGGTCCCGCCCAGCATGCGTTCCTCAGGGCCCAGGAGGATATAGTCCGCGCCGTATCGTGCAGGAACATCCGCGTTGGTTTCTGGGGAATGATAGAAGGACCGCAGATTGGCCTGGCGCTCCCCGGTGTCAAAGCCGTGGTAGTAAAGCCACAGGTCCGGCCCCGCCACGATCTCCCGCCCTGTCAGGGAGGAAATGGGGTTGATGTGTTGAAAGCCCGTCACGACGCGGCTGTCCCGGGGCGTGTTCTCTTTCACGAAATTGGCCAGGGCAACATCCTCCCGGGAGAACATGGGGTAGTCGCTCACCGCCTCCCTGATGATAGCCAGTGTACCCGTGGTGAACATCATCACAGCGGCCAGCGCCGCCATCAGCGGGCGGGCGGGCACGGCCTTCAGGCGGTTCCAGCTCAAGACGGCGTAGTCCGCGGCGGGGATGGCCATAAGCGCCCAGGCAGCGTAGAGGAGTTTGTTGTTGTCATAGGCGTTGGGCTGGAAGAGCACCAGCTCAGCGGGGATCAGGATAAACAGCGCCCCCAATAGCAGCCGCTTGTGCCAGGGGTTTTTCTCAAACAAGGAGAAGATGACCAGCAGCAGCGGCAGCCCGATGTTCTTGAGGTAAAACCACAGGTAACCGTCCTGAAGCCCGGCGCCGTCCAGGTTGTTCACCCAGTTGAAACGAAGGCGCAGGAAGCCCTCCTGCCCGGACTGGCGGAAGGTGAAAAACACCAATTGCGGCAGTGCCAGCAGGACCGCCGTGCCGCCGTATATAAGCCAGGGGGAAAGGCGCTCTTTGCGGATAAGGCCATGGATAAACCAGGCGGCGCTGGCCAGCGCCAGGGCCAGGAAGGAATGGGTGTGGATCAGCGGGAGTCCCCCAGCCATCACACCCAAAAGCGCCCAGCGGCGCGTGTCATTATCCTCCGCCCTCATCCCATCGATAATCAGGTACAGGCAGGGGAGGAGCACCGCCCAGCCGGCCAGGAAGGTGCGCTGGGGTACCAGCATATCGGCCACGATATTGCTCCACCTGAGGTTATAGGTGGAAAACTCCGCGTGGTTGGCCGGCGTCTGGTACCAGCCGGAAAGGATGTTGGTGAGGCGGTTTAGCCAGGTGCCCTGCTGGAGCTGGTTTCGGCCCACCGCTCCCAGGTCGACCCCCGCCATGTCAAAGGCGTAGAGGAAGCCCAGGCCGCCATTGAGGAACACGAAGAGGAAGGCCAGGGCGGCGGCGCGGCGGGAGGCGCAGGCGCGCCGGGCCAGGATTATAAAGCCCGAGAACACCAGCGCCGTCATGAGGGCGGACGGGATGACCATGGCGTCCCTGAGGCTCCATCCCAGCGCCAGGAAGCTGGTGGCCAGGCTGTCTGCCAGGAAAGGGTAGCCAAGCTGCGTCCCCGGCAGGATGCTGTAGTCCGCCGGCAGGGTCCTCCCCTCAAGGGAAGTGGCGATCGCCAGGTGCAGGGGCAGGTCACCATAGGTGGACTGGCCCACATGAAGCGCGCCGTCAACCGGACGGAGGACGTGGGTGTATTGCAGGAATGCGCCCAACAGGCTCATGGGAAGGGCAAAGAGGAGCAGCAGGCGCAGGTCCTTCCGGTCCTCATCTGAGAACCGCGCGGGAGCTGCCCTGGACCTGAATAAAAAAGCCGCCGCTGAGAGCAAAAGGAGCGCAATGAGGGAGAGCCACTGGGCGGCATAGTCAAAGGGCCGGAAAAAGGCCGCAAATGCTGGCAGCCACATCATAAGGAATACCCCAAGGCTTAACCCCAGCCACACCCGGGCGAGGGATCCTTGGCGGGGAAGGAGGCAGCGGATGATCCACAGGCCCGCCAGCAAATACAGGATCAGGAATAACGCGCCGGTCACGCCGCGCCCCCCTCAGGCGGGAGGGCCGCCATGCGCAGCATCTCCCCCCGGAGGTAGTCTGAGATGCGCTGCTGCTCCTCCCGGGGCGGGGCCTCGGGATGATAGAAAGTGGGCTCGCCAACGGTGAGGGTGCGGTGTTTCTTGTCAGCGAAGATGGGCACAAACTGGGCGCACTTGCTGGTTTTTTTATGGTAGAGCTGCGCTATCATGGCAAAGCCGGAAAAAAACTCGCCAACCCCTTCCCTCAGGTACCCGGCCTCCTCCAGGCTCTCGTCATTGGGATTTTCCGGAAAAATCAGAATATTGTCCCCAGCTTCCATGGCAGCCGCTGTCTCCCGGAAGGTCTTGACCAGCTCCCTGGGGTTGTCCCGGTAGACGGTGATACCGTCAAGTGAGCGCATGATCCACGCCAGGAAGACCATGAGCACCTTGGCCGCCGGCAGCCGCAGGCGCTTTGGGATCCATTTCTGGCGGCTCACGGTGTTACGGTACAGGTACTCCGCGGAGATGTCCGGCTCCGAAATCTCATCGATCACCCAGGGCCTGAACCAAAAAGGGATATAAAGGTTGGTGACGATGGGGCCGTACACTTCCCCGTGGTTGCAGGTGAACACGGTGCTCACCCCGGGGGTGTCATGCACCTTTTCCTTGCCAATGACCCGGACATAGAACATTGGACGCAAAATCAGGATGATCAGCTTGATGCCGTAGCGTTTCCGGTGAACCTTGACCACCGTGTCTTCCAGCTGCTTTTGCAGGGGGAGGTTGGTTTCCCCGTTTTCCTGAAGCATCAGGAAGGCGCGCAGTTTGGCTGTTGCCTTGCGGTCCAGCGGGAAACGGAAAGCTGCCATGAACGCGGCGGCCACCAGGGCAAGCGCGGGCACCAAAAGCAGGGGCTGCAGGCTGACTTGCAGGCTGCCGCCTTCAAAAGCCCCGCGGGCAAACAGGGTGATGGCCATCATACCCAGAAGCATCAGCATCTCGCCTATCAGGGCGGCGTTTTCCGCCAGCGCCTCATGAACCATGTCCAGCGCCGGGCCGGGTTTCTCGCCGGTAGCGAACTGCACCACCCCGCGCATATCGTTCTCCAGCGCGTGCAGGCTTACCGTAGCCATGGTAACGCCGACGGTTGAGAACCCCAGCGTCAGGTAGCTCCAGATCACGCGGCTGTCCATGCCATAGCGGGTAAAGGACACCAGGCTCAACAGCCAGATGCCCAGGCCAATCATCAGCACTGTGGCGGGCTCGGTTCCGGAGCGCCTGCCCGCGCGCCTGCGCAAAAGCCACTTGGTGGCCCACTGGGAGAGGGTGGTGCAGAAGAACGCCACCAGGAGGCTGGCGATCAGCCCCACCTCCCGGGTGCCGATAAACGTGAAGATGAGCAGCATTGTCATCTGGAGGGCGGTCATGGTGATGAGCATGATAGCCCGGAAGCTCTTGTACGCGTTCACCTGGGCCACTTTCTGCTCCTGGGACAGGAAGGCCTGCACCCTGTCCGGGGCGCCAAGGACTCTGGCTTCAGGGGACTCATCCGTCCTTAGCAGGCTTACCACCCGGAACAGGCAGCAAAGGGCGTAGCCGCCCAGGAGGTACCAGGCATCACCCGCCGGTCGGGAAAGAAAGAACAGCAGCGCCGCCCCAACGATGAACAGGGCTGATACTTCAACAAGGCGCACCACCCGGCGCACCCGGTTGCTTACGCGGCGGAAGCTGGCCAGATAAAGCCGGCTGGTGGCCCGTTCCATCAGATGGACCAGGCTGGCGATGGCAAACATCAGCCAGATCATGGGGAGGTCCACCGCCAGGGGGTAGATCAGCAACAACCCCAGGGCCAGAAGCCCGCAAATGGCGCCCAGCACCATGCCGGCGATCCGCTGGGACCGGGGCAGGTATTTGCGCCGCTCGGGCCGGTTCATATGGATGGACTGGACGGTCACCTGGCCCACCAGGTAGAGGGCGCCGCCCACCACCGGGTGCAGCTGAAGGGCCGGCGCGGCCAGCATGCAGTATAAATAGCCAAACAGCGCGTAAAAAGACGCGATGGCCGGGGGATTCCAGTCCCGCCCCCGGCGCGCCGCGCCCGTCAAGTCATTCATCCGCAATCCGCCGCCTCCTCCATATGATATATGCTTATTATATCACGGCTTTCCGCCGGTCTCAATGCGCGCTGACCCGGCAGAGTCCGAACTTTTTTGGGATTCCTGGCTAAAAAGTTCGAAAATGAGGTGACAGGAACTACAACTTGCGATATAATACGCCCGTTCCACAATATATTGTTAAAACAAAGGAGAGCGCACACATGTTGGAGAGGTTTTTTCACCTGAAGGAAAACGGGACCAAGGTGACCACGGAAATTGTCGCGGGCCTGACCACCTTTTTCGCTATGGCGTACATCATTGCCGTTAACCCCGCCATCCTGTCCCAGGCCGGCATGCCCTGGGGCGCCGTCTTCCTGGCCACCATCATCGCCGCTGTCATCGGCACCCTGGTGATGGGGCTGTTTGCCAACGTCCCCTACGCCCAGGCCCCCGGCATGGGGCTCAACGCCTTTTTTGTCTTCACCGTGTGCTTCACCCTGGGCTTCGCCTGGCAGCAGGCGCTGTCCATGGTGTTCCTGTGCGGGCTGATTAACATCCTGATCACCGTCACCCGGGTGCGCAAGCACATCATCCGTGCCATTCCCCAGAGCCTCCAGCACGCCATCTCCGGCGGCATTGGCGTATTCATCGCCTACATCGGGCTGTTGAACGTGGGCATCATCGACTTCAGCGCCGGCGTTCCATCCATTCCGCACCTGAACTCGCCCGTCCTCTGGGTGTTCCTGATTGGACTGGTTTTGATCGTGGTGCTGTCCGTGATGAAGGTCAAGGGCGCTATCCTCATTTCCATCATCGTCACCGCCTTGATTGGCATCCCCATGGGCGTGACCAAAATGGTCGATACCATCAGCTTTTCTGAGGCGGCGTCCCAGCTGCCGATCACCTTTGGCGCCATTTTCACCGCGCAGGGCCTCCCCAGCCTCTTTACAGATGTGGGCCGGCTGCCACTGGTGCTGATCACCATTTTCGCCTTCAGCCTGTCGGACACTTTTGACACCATCGGCACCTTCATCGGCACCGGGCGGCGCAGCGGCATCTTCTCCCTGGAAGATGAAAAGAACATGGCCGAGAGCACCGGCTTTTCCTCCAAGATGGACCGCGCCCTCTTCGCTGATGCCATCGCCACCTCCATCGGCGCCGTGGTGGGCACCAGCAACACCACCACCTATGTGGAGTCCGCCGCCGGCATCGGCGTGGGCGGCCGCACAGGGCTGACCAGCGTGGTGGTGGCGCTGTGCTTCATCCTCTCCGCCTTCCTCTCAGCTTTCGTTTCCGCCATTCCGGCGGCCGCCACGGCGCCGGCGCTGGTGATTGTGGGCGTGATGATGCTGGCCAGCTTTAAGGAAATTAACTGGACGGAGCTGGAAGACGCGGTGCCCGCTTTCTTTGCCGGCATATTCATGGCGCTGTGCTACTCCATCTCCTACGGCATCGCCTTCGGCTTCATCTTCTACTGCATCGTGAAAACCGTGCGCGGCAAGGCCAGGGAAGTGCATCCCATCCTCTGGGTGTCCACGCTCCTGTTTGTGCTGAACTTTGTGCTGCTGGCGCTGCTGTAAACCAAGCCAATCATCTCATCCATTGACGGGCGGAGCCCGTCTTTTTTATACTCAGGACAGGGAAATGCGGGGGAGGATAATCCGTGAATGGAAAGGTCTACGCTTTTGAGGCGAAAATCCTGGCTGTGCCGGGCATTGACGGCGCCTATGTCGAGTTCCCGTATGATGTGAAAACAGAGTTCGGCAAGGGACGGGTGAAGGTGCTGGCCACCTTCGACGGAGTGCCCTATCAGGGCTCACTGGTGCGCATGGGGACGCCGGGGCATATCATCGGCATCCGAAAGGATATCAGGATGCAAATAGGCAAAGGCCCGGGAGACACAATCATGGTCACCATCCGGGAGGACGCAACCCGTTAAGCTGGGCATATACGAACAAAAACGAGGGATTCCACAGCGGGAACCCCTCGTTTGCCTGAACGGATTATTGCTTGAAAGCGTCTTTGCCGGGATACTTCGCCTTCGGGCCCAGTTCCTCTTCGATGCGCAGCAGTTGGTTGTACTTGGCCACGCGTTCGCTTCTGGCTGGGGCGCCGGTCTTGATCTGCCCCGCGTTGACGGCCACCGCCAGGTCCGCGATGGTGGTGTCCTCAGTTTCGCCGGAGCGGTGGGAGATGACGGTGGTGTAGCCGTTCTCGTGGGCCAGGCGGATGGTGTCCAGGGTTTCCGTCAGAGAGCCGATCTGGTTGAGCTTGATGAGGATGGAGTTGGCGGCTTTCTTCTCAATGCCGGTCTTCAGGCGCTCCACATTGGTGACAAACAGGTCATCGCCCACCAGCTGGACTTTATCGCCTATGCGCTGTGTCAGCTTTACCCAGCCGTCCCAGTCCTCTTCATCCAATGCGTCCTCCAGGGACACGATGGGGTAGTCCTCAGCCAACTTGGCCCAGAATGCCACCAGCTCATCCGTGGTGAAGTCAATACCGGACTTGGGCATATGATAGCCCTTGTCAGACTTCCACTCGCTGGCCGCGGCGTCAATAGCCAGGGCCACGTCCCGGCCGGGTTCGTAGCCGGCCTTCCGGATGGCCTCCATGATCAAATCCAGTGTCTGGCGCTCATCCTTAAGGTCCGGGGCAAAGCCGCCCTCATCGCCCACGGCGGTGGCCAGCTTTTTGGAGGTGAGCAGCTTTTTGAGGGACTGGTATACCTCAACACCCCAGCGCAGGCCTTCTTCAAAGGTCTTGGCGCCCACCGGCATCACCATAAACTCCTGCACGTCCAGGTTGTTGGCGGCATGGGCGCCGCCGTTTAAGATATTCATCATTGGCACGGGCAGTACACGGGCATTATCGCCGCCCAGGGAGATGTAGAGTGAGTCGCCGTGGGCTTTCGCCGCGGCCTTGGCATAGGCCAGGCTCACCGCAAGGATGGCGTTGGCGCCCAGGCGGGATTTGTTGGCCGTGCCGTCAAGCTTAACCAGCGCGCGGTCAAGGGCCTCCTGGCCGGCCCACTCCTGGCCCACCAGGGCTTTGGTGATTTCGCCGTTTACATGGGAGACGGCTTTGCGGACACCTTTGCCGGCGAAACGGGATTTGTCCCCGTCCCTGAGCTCATGGGCCTCAAACTGGCCGGTGGATGCGCCGCTGGGAACGGCGGCCACGCCCATAGCGCCGCCTTCCAGGATTACCACGGCCTCCACCGTGGGGAAGCCGCGGCTGTCTATCACCTGGCGGCCGAGAACGGATTTGATTTTCATGGGTTCCTCCTTGCCTAAAGGCTCGTAAATTTCCTTATCATTTATACCACAAATTGCCCCCTTCAACAACCTCACGCAAGGGTATAAACTACTATATATGAAAGAAAATGACGGAATGGCGGTGGATGGGATGGTGGACAAAGCGCGGTGGATCTCCTGGGCCATGGAGCTGCAGGCCCTGGGCCAGGCGGGGGAAGCGTACACCAGCAATGTGTTTGACCAGGAGCGCTATCAGCGTGTGCGGCAGATCGCGGCTGAGATGATGGCCATGGGCACCTCCACAACGCTGGAAGAAGTTTCAGGCCTCTTCTGTAATGAAACAGGCTACCAGACTCCCAAGCTGGACACCCGGACCGCCGTGGTGAAGGACGGGAAGATCCTCCTGGTGCAGGAATCTGACGGCCTCTGGGCGCTGCCGGGAGGCTGGGCGGATGTGGGGCTGACAATCATGGAAAACGCCGCCAAGGAAACGCTGGAGGAAGCGGGTATCGTGATCAAACCCCGGCGTCTCATCGCTCTGCTTGACCGCGGCCGCAATAACGCCGGGGACTCTCCCTACAGCATCCAGAAAGCCTTTGTGCTGGGGGAAGCCCAGGGCGGCGAGTTCACCCCCAACGCGGAAACACTGGACAGCGGCTATTTCAGCCTGGATGAACTGCCGCCGTTGGCTGAGGCCAAAACCACACGGGCGCAGCTGGCCATGTGCCTGGAAGCAGCCGCAAATGAATGCTGGGAAGCTGTGTTTGATTAAAAAGGTTTCAATAATTCTGTAGATTCCGCCTTTCGGCGCTGATGAGCGGGCACCCTGAACAAAACTGAACCAAAATGTAAATTCGCTTGCATTTGCCGGCCTCTTGGGCTATTATGCCAATTCAAGAATGATTCTCGGAATCATTCTTCATTATGAGGAGGAGACCAGTGGCGCCGTATCAAACAGAACAGCGGAAAGCATTGCTGGATTATATGCACCGGCACGCGGACGAGGCTTTTACCGCGGGTGAGGTGGCAAAGGGCATGCTCCTGGATCAGGAAGTCGGCGTCAAGCCCGCCACCAGCACCATTTACCGCCTGCTCACGCAATTAACCCATGAGGGGCGCATCAGGCGGCTGGTCAGGGAGGAAGGGCGGCAATACCTTTACCAGGCCCTGGCCTGCGGCAAGGGGGATGGGCACCTGCACCTGAAATGCGCCGGCTGCGGCCGCTTTATCCATATGGGCGAGGCGCAATCCAGCAAGATCATCAGCGAGATCAGCCGCAAGCTGCATTTTCTGGTGGATGAAGAGCAAACGGTGCTCATGGGCCGCTGCGGCGGCTGTGCCCATGGCATATGAACACGATGGCTTTGGAGGATGATTGGATGAAGATGAAACCAGCGCGGGGAGCTTTGGCCCTGGCGCTTGCCCTCGGCTTGATATTGGCATTGGCGCTGCCCGGACTGGCGGCCCAGGACAAAAGCCTGCGCGTCGTGGCCACAGTTTTTCCGGTATATGACTGGCTGCGCAACATCCTGGGTGATACGGCTTCGCCTGTGTCGCTCAGCCTCCTTCAGGATTCAGGCAGGGATCTGCACAATTTCCAGCCCTCCGCCCAGGACATCATGCGTGTGTCCTCCGCGGATGTATTTGTCTATGTTGGCGGCCAGTCTGAACAATGGGTGGAGAATGCGGTGGCTGAGGCGGTCAACCCGGGGATTGTGGCAATCAATCTGATGGCCCAGCTGGGCGGCGCTGTGAAGGCGGAGGAGATGATCGAGGGGATGCAGGACGCTCCACACGCCCACAGTGATGAAGACCGCAAGGACCATATCGATGCGCGCGGGGATGACGAGCATATCTGGCTGTCCCTGCGCAACGCGGCGGCTCTCACGCAAATGCTGGCGGGGTGTTTGGGCGGCCTTGACCCGGCCAACGCCGCGGCCTACCAGGCCAATGCTGAGGTCTATATCGGGAAACTGGCGGCGCTGGACGGGGAATTCCAGTCGGCGGTGGATCAAGCGCCGGTCAAAACCCTGCTGTTCGCTGACCGCTTCCCTTTCCGCTACCTGATGGATGACTATGGGCTGGAATACTACGCTGCTTTCCCGGGCTGCTCGGCGGAGTCGGAGGCCAGCTTTGAAACCGTCACTTTCCTCGCGCGCAAGGCAGATGAGCTGGGGCTTAAAAATGTCCTGGTGCTGGAGGGCGGGGACAAGGACCTTGCCCGTACCATCGTTTCCAGCACCCGGGAGGCGGGGCAAGACATCCTGGCGATGGACTCCATGCAGTCCGTCAACCGCCAGGCCATTGAAGCGGGAGCCAGCTACCTTGGCCTCATGGAATCAAACCTCCGAGCGCTTGAAGAGGCCCTCCAATAAGAAAGGAAATATATGGCGCAGCTTACCTGTGACCGCCTTACCCTGGGCTACGAGGGGCGGATTGTGTCAACCGACGTGACCTTTGAGGTTTCCTCCGGAGACTACCTGTGCATCGTTGGCGAAAACGGCTCCGGCAAAAGCACCCTGATCAAAGCCATCCTGGGCCTAAAGCCCCCCATGGAAGGCCGGGTCATCTGGGGAGAGGGGCTCACCCGGCGTGACATAGGCTACCTTCCCCAGCAGACCGCAGCCCAGCGGGATTTCCCGGCCTCGGTGCGGGAAATCGTTTTGAGCGGCTGCCTTAGCCGCATCGGCAAAAACCCTTTCTATGGCCCCGCCCAGCGCTTGCTGGCGGAAGAGAGCATGCGCAGGCTGCAGATAGGCAACCTTTCGCGGCGCTGCTTCGCCTTATTGTCAGGGGGACAACAGCACCGGGTGCTTTTGGCGCGTGCCCTGTGCGCCACCGACCGGCTTTTGGTGCTGGATGAGCCGGCTGCCGGACTCGACCCCCAGATCACCGAGGAGATGTACCGGATGATCAAGGAGCTGAACCAAAGCGGGCTCTCCATCGTCATGGTCTCCCACGACACCCAGGCGGCCCTTAAGGACGCCTCCCACATCCTGCACCTGGGGAACACGCCGCTGTTTCTGGGCACCGCCCGGGAGTATGAGCAGAGCGACATCGGGCGCTTTTACATCAACCGGGAGGCGGCAAAGGCATGAGCGAGGGCATTTTTGAGACGCTGGCTTACTATTTCACCTTTCCCTTTGTGCGCTATGCGCTGATTGTGGGGGTCTTGGTGGCGCTGTGCGCCTCCCTGCTGGGGGTGGTGCTGGTGCTCAAGCGCTATTCCCACATCGGCGACGGCCTGGCGCATGTGGCCTTTGGCGCCATGGCGGTAGCCACAGCCCTGCGCCTTACCAACCAGATGGTGCTGGTGCTGCCGCTGACCATGGCAAGCGCCGTGGCGCTTCTGTGGAACGGCCAATCCGCCAAAATCAAGGGGGACGCGGCGATCGCCATGCTGTCCGTGTCCGCCATGGCCATCGGCTATCTGCTGCTGAACATATTCCCCTCCTCCTCAAATATCTCAGGGGACGTGTGCACCACGCTGTTTGGCTCCACCTCCATCCTGACGCTCACCCCCACCAAAGTGTGGCTGAGCGTGGGGCTGTCCCTGCTGGTGGCGGCGGTGTTTGTGCTGTTTTATAACCGCATCTTCGCCATCACCTTTGATGAGGGCTTCGCCGCCGCCACGGGGCTGAACACCCGGTTTTACAACCTGGTGGTGGCGCTGATCGTGGCCACAGTGGTGGTGCTGGCTATGGACCTGGTGGGCTCGCTTTTAACCTCCGCCCTCATCATTTTCCCGGCGCTCTCAGTGATGCGGGTGCTGCGCAGCTTCAAGGCTGTGGTCATTGCCTCGGTCATTTTGGGAGTGTTCTGCGCGGCCGTCGGAATCCTCCTCTCGATCCTGATGGGCACACCTGTTGGCGCCACCATCGTGGTGGTGTACCTGGCCGTCTTCATCCTTTTCAGCCTGGGCGGCTTGGCTCTGGGAAGGAGGCGGGCATGAGGCTGCGCCGCGTGCTGATCCTGGCAAGCCTTTTAATGTGCGCAGTAATATTCGTTGGTTTTGCCACAAACAGCCCGTAACAGTCCCTGCCATCTCTTCCCGCGCGGTTCCGGTGGACCTTACCCGCCTGAGCGAAACCATGGCCTACGCCCAGATGTTCGGCATTGTGCATAATCCCAAGAAATACCTGGGCAAAACCGCGCGGATACAGGACACTTATGTCCCCCTTCCTGACCCTGCAAATGAGGGGACGTATTACCATTTTCTGGTGGTGGCCGATATCACGGGATGCTGTGAAATCGGCATTGAGTTCTTTCTTGAGAGCGACCGCTGTCCCGAAGACTACCCGCCGGAACAAGCCCAAATTGAGCTGGAGGGTGTGTTTGACATGGCAAACGCATCCGGGAATGAGTATATCTGTTTGAGAGCTGAGAAGCTTGCAGTGCTATGAAAGGAGAAACGGCCCTCAATGTATGGCGCGCGGAAGCCGACGGTTTTGGAAGCCTGGTATGGAAAATGGTGGTTCAATCAGTATGTGCAGCGAAAGTGAAAACAGAAACGCCATAAAACCGCAAATAAAACACCCTTAAAACAGAAAACAAAAACGCCACAAAACCGAAAACCCAGTATAATTGACACAGGACGCGCTTGGAGGAGGGATCATGTCAGATTATTTGTCCCCCCTTGCTGATCGGGAATTGCATTTGATGCTGCAATCTGCGCGCGCCGTGCTCATTGAAGGGAATAAATGGTGCGGCAAAACCAGAACCGCGGAACAGGCGGCCCAGAGCGCATTGTATATGCAGGACAGTGTCCGGATCGCTTCCTGCCTAATGGCAGCCGCTGTGCAGCCTTCATTGCTCCTGGCAGGTGACGTGCCGCGCTTAATTGATGAATGGCAATTGACGCCCGCCTTTTGGGATACGCTACGCTTTGCGGTGGATCAGCGCAGAGCCAAAAACCAGTTTATTCTGGCAGGCTCTTCGGTGCCGCCAAAAGACAGCATGTCCCATTCTGGAGCGGGTCGTATCGCACGCATGCGGATGTGGCCAATGAGCTTATTTGAATCCGGAGAATACAATGGCACTGTGTCTTTACAAGCCTTGTATAACGGGCAGCACACCTTTTCGGCTGCATCCAGCATCGATCTTCACCATGCTGCCTACCTGATTGCGCGGGGCGGATGGCCCGCCTCCATGAAGAAAGCGACAGGGCGGCCTTGTGAAGTGCATATAATTATATCAATGCGGTGGTGAACACGGACGTTTCCCGTGTGGATGGCGTGAAGCGTAATCCGGGCAGTGCCCATGCTCTGCTGCGAGCCTATGCGCGGCATACGGCAGGCATGGCCGGCATGAAAACAATCCGACAGGATATGGCAGGAGAATCATCGGACATGTCAGATCCAACCATTCGTTCCATCAAAGCGCTTACAAACATCTTTGTGCTTGAGGAACTGCCTGCCTGGAATCCCCAATTCAGATCAAGCATTCCCATTCGTTCTTCACCCGTGCGCAATATGGTCGATCCCTCCCCGGCCATGGCAGCGCTCCGCGCAGGCCCTGGCGATCTGTTGAAAGACATGAAGACATTCAGTTTTCTCTTTGAATCCTTGGCTATCCGCGATTTGCGTGTTTGTGCGCAGGGGCTGGAAGGAGATGCCTGCCACTACCGCGATGCCAATGGCCTGGAGGCAGATGCTGTTGTGTATCTGCACGATGGTCGCTGGGGCGCGCCAGAGGTTAAAATGGAGGCAGCTTTCCATGATCAGGCTGCTGAAAACCTGTTGAAGCTGTCTGAGCGTATCGATCAGAGCAGCATGAATCCGCCGTTCTTTTTCATGATTCTGACTGCGGATGCCATTGCATACAGGCGGGAGGATGGCGTATTGGTGGTCCCGCTGGGATGCCTGGTACCATAATGACAGGGAATCAACCTGGTCCTCATTCCCCAACCAGTTCCTTAAATGTCACCTTCCCCAGCATCCGTTTGGCCCGTTCGGTGTGTAGGCTGTCCAGGCGGCAGATGCCCTGGAAGCGGCAATAGGCGCAGGCGGCGCGGCGATGGCTGTTGATGAGGGGGGAGCGGTCGATGACGCCGGAGGCGATTCTGCCTGAGAGGTCCCGGGCGGTGTCCGCCGCCAGGCGGATGAGCCGGTCCATGCCCTCAGGGCTCAAAAGGAAATCCTTGTCCATCACCATGCCGTCATTTTTGGTGAGTTTCATCAGGGAATAGGGCGGGTCCGCCGCGTCCATCAGACGGATAACGGCGCTGTCCTTTAGCAGGACGCCGCTTAAGCGCAGGCGCCTGATCGCTTCCTTGCGCGCCTTATCGGCACTATCCGCCCGCACCAGCGGATCATCCAGCAACTGGTAAAACGCGCCGGCAGGCTTGATATCCCCGCCCTGTCCCCTGGCGGCATAGAGATAAAGCAGCAGCGCCAACTGGCTGCCGGCCTGTACCTCCGCCGCGTCAAGGCTGTTGCGGCCGGTTTTGTAGTCGATTACCCGCAGGTATTCCTGCCCTTCGTGTTCCGCCATATCAGCCCGGTCGATGACGCCCTTAAGCCTGAGCGTAGAGCCATCCTCCAGCTGAAGCTCCACAGGAGGCATCCCGCCGCCCATGCCAAAGCGCAATTCAAAGCCTGCCGGCTCAAAAGAGCTGGCCTGGGCAGCTTCTGTCATTACCTGGGCCATGTTGCGGCAAACGCTCAGGTAACTGCCAGAGGTGTGCCGGCTTCTGGCGGTGTCTGAAAAAGGGGTCTGATCCCAATTTTCCGTTAGATTTGCCATCGCCGCGTCCATGGCGGCGCGCACCTGTTCCCGGGTCACATCGGGCCATCCGGGCATCGTGATGGCGCGCCTGCCAAAGCCTTCCATGGCTTGATGGCAAAAGCTTCCATAATCGGCGGGCTGGACAGCCCAGACCAGGCGCTCGTGGGGTTTTAAACCATAGGTGACGAAGTGCTTAAAGGGGCACTCGGCATAGGTCTCCAACCGGGAGACGGACACCGTTTCCGCCGAAAACAGCTCACTGGCCTCCTCCCGGGGCAACTTCTTCCGGGGGGAGTCTCCCTGGGCGGCGGCCGTGACCGACCGGGTCAGCGGGCCCAAGGCGCTATCCTGGCTGAGCCATGCCCAGGCGTCCTGCCATATGGGGGGCACATCGCCTTCACCCAGGAGGCCTGCCAGTTCGTCAATGGCAGGAATGGGAGCTGCCGGCTCTGTTTCCCTGAGGCTGCCCAGGGCGCCCCCCTCCTCCATGAGCCCCGGGAAAAGCCCGCGGATGCGTGACAAGTGGCTCAGCGGCGCCAGCGCCTTGCCCGCCTCGTCTGAGAGGGCGTAGCTCAAACACAGATGCTCCCCAGCGGCGGCCAGGGCCTTCCACAGGTCCAGCTGGCTCACTGCGTCCTTCTCATCCTGGGGGAGGTCCATGTGTACCTGGAAGGTTTCCTCAAGCGCATGGCGCTCAGCGTCTGTCACCAGGGGTTCAGCCGTATGGCTCATCACCCCACTGTTAAGGCCCAGGACAAAGACCATTTTGGGGCGGCCCGGCATCAGTTGCCCCAGGCCGCCGATGAGCACACAATGCTCCTGGGGCGGCAGGGCGGACAGCTCGGTTTGAGAAAGCCCGGCCGACAAAAGGGCGGGGAACTGGTTCATAGGGACACGCTCTTCACCCAGAAGCTCCGCCATCTGCTCAAACAGGCCGCAGAGTTTGTCCCACACCTGGCGGGTGCGCACGGCCTCCTCCGGCATGCCCTGTGCCAGCAGGGTTTGTTCCAGCGCCACCATCTGTTGGTAGGCGTCAATTTCCTCGAGGAAGGCGATGACACCGCGCAGGGATGTGGCGGCGCTGCGGGCCTTAGCCAGGCGTTCACGCAGGCGCATCACTGGAGCCAGGGCCTTTAAGCGCAGGGCCTCCATCGCCTCCGCTTCCTCTCCCCGGGAGAAGGGCTTGGTCCAGCGGCTGGCGTAGATGCCAAAGGCCAGGGCATAGTTCTCCAGCGCCCAAGCCTCCTGGGCGGTGAGGGGGGAGAAAGGCGACTTGATATAGCCGAAAACATCCTCCTGCTGCCAGGCGGATAATTTGATGCACTCCAGGGCGCTTAACAGGCAGCGCACCAGGCTGTGCCCCAGGATGGGCTCTTTTTCCGCCAGGTAGTGGGGGATGCGGTAGTCCCGGAATACGCCGGGCAGCATACGCCCGTACTCCTGGGGGTTGGCCAGCACCACCACGATATCCTCAGGCGCCATGCCGCTTCGCATGGCCGAGAGAACGCGTTGGGCAACCCAGCGCACCTCCGCGTGGGGGCTGCGGGCGGCATAGAGGCTGATGTGCTCCGGCGGCCGCGCAAAAGGCGTTCGCCTTATCCGCAGAAAATGGCGCTCCAGATGGGCCAGATCATCGGGGCGGTGGGGCCCGTCGGTGTGCCATGCTGCCTCCCAGCGCAGGCCGGCGTCCGTCAGCGCCGCGGTCAAATGGCTTACACTTCGGTTTACGGGGGAAAAGGCGTCCCCGTCGGGCGCTGCGGGCCTCTCCCGAACCAGAGCCAACAGCACACGGCCGGCTCGGGCCGCCCAGGCGGTGATCAGGCGGATCAAGGGCTGGCTTAACAGGTCAAAGCCATACACAAAGAAGCTGGCGCCTGAAAACAGGCCGCTTGCGGCAAACCGCGCCAGCGCCTCGCGCTGTATATCCTCGCTGTCGGCGGATTTTCCGGCCAGCAAGCGCTCATACTCCGCGTAGATTACCGCCAGGTCGCGCAGCTTCCCCGGCTCCTCAGCACCCGGGGCCGCCGCCAGCTGCTCAGGGGTAATGCCGGCGCCCTTAAGTTCGGTAATGGCCTCGGTGACCTGTCCGGCAAAGCCTGGTCGGTTGGTGACGCTGGCGTAGTATTCCAGATCTCCCTTCATCCGCCTGGCGCCGCGGGCAACGGTCATCAATTTCCCGCGCTCATCAATCCGGGCGCCCTCACCCTGGCCCAGGCGGTCTGCCACCCGGCTTAAAAAGCGGGAGGGAGAGAGTACATGCAGCCGGAAAAAGCCGGGAACTTTCAGGGCGTCCAGCACGTCCTTTTCGGCGGTTAAGGTATACTGCTCCGGCACCAGGAGCACCACCTCGCCGCTCTGGTGATATGCCTTTGCGATCTCCCGCGCCACGGGCTGCCACAGGCTGCCCGCGCGCCCGCTTAGAATGGTCAGCATATTCCGCCCTCCTTAAGGGAATTATAGCATATCCCGTCTTATCCCGCCCGGCTGGTTTGCGGCGGCATTTTGGCTATGCTATAATGCGCTGGGATTATCCCAAAGGAGGGTCTATGCGCGCCTGTACCTACACGAAAGATCAGATCAAGCAGTCTATTCTGGGCAAACTCCAGCGTTACAACGGAAAGACCCTGGAGGAAGCCAGCCAATATCAGATTTACTACGCCGTCGCGTCCACACTCAGGGACCAGATCATGCAGCAATGGGTTTCTTCCCGGGAAGAGGATGATAAGGCCGGCGGCAAGCGGCTTTACTATATCTCCATTGAGTTCCTCCTGGGGCGGATGCTGTTCAACAACGCGCTGAACCTCTTGTGTACGGAAAATTACACCAAGGCGCTGACGGAGCTGGAACTGTCCTGGAAGGACATTTTTTATGAGGAGCCGGAGCCGGGGCTCGGCAATGGCGGCCTGGGCCGCCTGGCCGCCTGCTTCATGGACTCCCTGGCTACGCTGGACCTGCCCGCCATGGGCTCCACCATCCGCTATGAGTACGGCCTCTTCCGCCAGAAACTAACCGGCGGCCAGCAGGTGGAGCTGCCTGATGACTGGCTGGAAAACGGCAATGTCTGGGAAGTGGCGGACATGGAAAACGTCTTTGACATCTGCTTTGAGGGGACTGTTGCCACGGAGATACGGGGCGGCCGCACCACCTTCACCCTGGTGGATCCCCGGGTGGTGGAGGCAGTGCCCTACGATATGCCGGCGGTGGGCTACGGCAACGGCCGGGTCAACACCCTGCGTACCTGGCGCGCCCGCAGCAAGCGGGGGCTGGATTTGGGCGCTTTTTCCAGCGGTGACTATATAAACGCCACCAAGGAAAACGACCTGGCCGAGGTCATCTCCAAGGTCCTCTACCCCGAGGACAACCACTATGAAGGGAAAACCTTAAGGCTCTCCCAGCACTATTTCCTGGTGAGCGCCACGCTGCAGTACGCGATGAAGGTGTTCACGCGCCAGTATGGCCGCGACTTCCATCTCCTGCCCGAAAAGGCGGTCTTCCATATCAACGACACCCATCCGGGCTTGGTAATTCCCGAGATGATGCGGCTGCTTATGGACGAATACGGCCTGGGCTGGGACGAGGCGCAGGCGATCACCAACCGCTGTATGGCCTACACCAACCACACCATCATGGCTGAGGCCCTGGAGCGCTGGCCCCAGGACCTGGTTAAACGGCACCTGCCCCGCATCTACATGATCCTGGAGGAGATGAACCGGAGGCTGGGGGAGAAGCTGTGGAACCACTACCCCGGCGAGTGGGACCGCATCGCCCGGATGTCCATTCTGGCCTATGACATGGTGCACATGGCCAATCTCTGCGTGTCCCAGAGCTATTCCATCAACGGCGTCAGCCGCCTGCACGGGAACATCATCAAAAAGGATACCTTCGCTGACTACGGCAGTATCATGGGGGACAAGTTCACCTATGTCACCAACGGCGTCACACACCGCAGGTGGCTGATGGCCTGCAACCCGCGGCTTGCAGCGCTGATCACCGAGTCCATCGGCGAAAGCTGGACAAAGGAGCCGGAGCGCCTGAAGGAACTGTTGCCCTTCAGGGATGACGCCGCCTTTAGGGAGCGGTTCGCCTCCATCAAGCGGCAGAACAAAGAGGTTTTCAGCGAGTTCCTCACCCGCCGCCAGGAGATGAGCGCCGATCCGGCGTTTATATTTGACGTGCAGGTGAAGCGCCTACATGAGTACAAGCGCCAGCTGCTAAACGCCCTTCATATCCATGTGCTCTACAACCGCATCATGGACGACCCCGGCTTCCGGATGCCCCCGCGCCTGTTCGTCTTTGGCGCCAAGGCCAGCCGGGGCTATGTGAAGGCCAAGATGATTATCCGCTATATCCTGGCGCTCTCCAGGCTGATTGACCGCACGCCCAGGGCCAAAAAGATGCTCCGGGTGTTGTTTGTGGAGAACTGGAATGTTTCCGCCGCCGAGGTGCTCATCCCCGCGGCTGACCTGAGCGAGCAGATTTCCACTGCCGGCAAGGAAGCCTCAGGCACCGGCAACATGAAACTGATGATGAACGGCACCGTCACCATCGGCACCCTGGACGGGGCCAATGTGGAGATCTCCGAGGCCGTTGGCCGTGAGAACAGCTATATCTTCGGCATGAGAGCCGAGGAGGTGGCCGCGCTTTACAAGGAAGGCACCTATTCGCCCGTGCAGATTTTTGAGCAGAATGTGGAAATCAGGAGAGCGCTGACGCAGATGATTGATGGCACCCTATTTCCGGATAACCCGGCGCTGCTTCAGACGCTCTACCATGACCTGCTCTTTGGGGCGGGCGGCAGCCACCCGGACAACTACTTTGTGCTGAAGGATTTTGGCGCCTACGCGGACGCCCAGCAGCGGGCGGACCAGGACTATGCCGACCAGGACAAGTGGCTGCGCATGGCCATCACCAACACCGCCATGTCCGGCTTCTTCTCCACCGACCGCACCATCTCCGAGTATAACGAGCGGATCTGGCGTTTGAAATAATCGCGGGATAAAACCGCGGGACTGGCGCACTGAGTGGCAGTCCCGCGGTCATATGGTTCTGCTAAATCACAGGGAAATATGCCCGCACCCACTGTGTCCCACTCCTGTAATCACACATACTGAAGCCATTTTCACTGCCGTATACCCTTAGCGTTGTGCCCGCCCGCACGGTGTCCATGCGCTGGGCGTAGTCATAGCCGGGTCCATAATAGGCAGAGGTTGTCTGGGACAGGACGACCTCATAATAGTCCTGCGTGCCCTGTTCCACAGGGCCATAGGCGTTGATGCGCTTCATGCCGGTATAGGCACGGTGCTTCTCGCCATTGAAATAGAACTCCACCATACCCCAGGGTACGCCGGTGATAACCGATTCAACCAGCATGATTTCAGTGTTCTGTGGAAATGTGCCCAATTCTTCTGTGTATTGGGTTCCCGGGCCCGAACGGGTTGACATTTGCTGGTTAAGGCTGGCGGGGGTGTAGGTTCTTGGAGGGGACGTTGGGCCGGGACTCATCAATTCAGTTAAAATATCCAAAAAACCCACTTCATAATAGTTCGAGATATTACTGTCTTCTTTTAACATCGTCATCACAAGTTCACCTGCTCCCGGGATCACATAGTAATCCATTGGACCCGCAACAACCTGCCCAAACAGGGTGTTACACGAGAAAACCCAGGTTAGGCCGGGAGCAAACAAATACATGTAAAAAAAGAAAGCATTATTGGGATTGGCAGCAAGAAAAACTTTGGTGCCGGGATCAGGTTTTTCCAGTGTTGCGTATATTTCCCTCATCTGGTTTGCCGACCCCAGATATACAATTGTTGCGGTCTCCAGGCGTTTTTGTCTGCTGCCCAGTAACTCACTCACGTTTTTACCCACAAGGATATCGAGGGTCAAGTAGTATTCCTGGGTAAAATCAAAGGAGGCTTGAGCGGGAAGCGCCAGTGTAAACAACATCAGACCAGCCAGCAAGAGCACGAATTTCCGTTTTCCTATAATAGACATCCTACTCTCCCCCATATACTATGATGTT
>JAQVQY010000021.1 GCA_028701335.1 Eubacteriales bacterium | reverse complement strand
TTAGTAATCAACAATGCCAACTCCTGTTCTAAGTGTGTCGGACACTTCTGCGTCCCTTGCATCTGGATGATTAGAGAAAAAAATCCTTATTGCCCTTACAGCAGAATAGATGCTATTCATCAAATCCTGTTGTTTTTGGTATAGGGCTATATCGTAATCATTTCTTTCGAGTATATGTGCGGGTTTCTGGCGAATACTTCTTAAGCATCGCAATGGACCTATGATAAGTTCACTCAAGTTTTCCTTAGTGCAAATGTTTTTTAGTAACCATTCTTCAAACATTTGGAGGCTACCTTTATCTTTACCGGATTCATCCTTTCGATCAACAGCACCAATTCTGTTGGAGTTTCTCTGGAAAGTTTTATATGAGATGTTATGAACAACCATCTTTTCCAATACAAGAACAAAGTCGTAATAATTCTTCAAAGTGGGGAGAAATATGTTTCTGTATCCATCTGGTGTTGTGTAGGGATCAGCATCAAAAGTCTTATTGAACAGCTTAGGTATACCCATTTTTTCACATTGCTTGTTGATAACCTTCATTTCCTCAAGAAGGGCGTAAAAATCCAGAAATCAGTCACCCATTCTCCCAGTATTAAATTTCGATAGAACCCCTCATGAATCTTACATTTTACCTTTGAATTAATTTCGAAACCTTTCCATAACATTTGTTTTTGAGAAGACAAATTTGACAAGTCGCGAATAAAGACGCCGTTGGCACGTTCAAGTTCAGGGCGATCAACATAAGCCATACCATAATCTCTTATATACTCGTTATCTAGGGACTCATCGCCTTCGTTTTCATCCTTTGGCCAGATACTACCGCGATAGCCAAAGTCAATTATTCTGAACTGGGGGTTGTTTGCATACCTCTCCAATATTTCGACACTAAAGTAAATAATCTCTAGTTGTGCATGCCCTTTTTCTAGCAATGCTGTATACGGTCTTGTTAGGTCAGCATCGATCTGCGCAAGGGCCTTAGCGGTTGGATATAGAACTGCGTACGATGCTGGCGCTGAAATATTCCTTTTTTGCGTTTCAATTGGTATGTTATAATTTAACGCCTTTATGTGAGGGTTAGCAACTTCTTTACCAGACAAAACCAATACCAAGCCTTCATCAACCAGACTTGAAAGAACATCATTGTTATGGTGCTTCATGCTATAAATAGGCAATCCATTAAAATCTGGAGACTCTCGGTAATAACTAACGATTTCATCTAGAATATCTTCTCGCTCTTTCATTTTCAATCCTTATGCAGCGATAATCCATTTTGACACTTGCGAGATATACACAGACGCGCAATTACTCAATATACTAATCGACGCGTTTATAAACTGGAGTAAACTGGGCTCCTTTCTTCTTATCTTAAATATAGTCTCCTACACTTTCTATGAAAGTCATTGTCCGAAAAGTAGCCACTTCTATTTCCTACACCAACCCCAAATATTTCTCGAAGAATGCCGCCAGTTTCTCCATCAGCGTCTTTTTCTTCTCCACCCTTCCCCCGTCAAACCAGCTCACCGGCGGCATGATGGTGTCAAGGTCGGGGCCGGTGGTGCGCAGGGCGCCGTCGCGGAAGGCGTTTTCGATGTAGCGGCGGGTCTCCTCGGGCTTCAACTTCTCTTCCTCAATGAGCTGGCCCAGGTCCTCCTCCTTGCGCTCGCGGACGAACTTGCGCCAGTCTTTCTGCACATCGGTCTGGACGTTGACGCTTTCGATGAAGCCCAAAATCAGCTCCTTCTTGCTGCGCAGCTGCAGGCTGGCGCCGATGGCGCGGTCGATGTCCCCCAGGATGCTCTTGTCCTTGCAGTTGCCATCCTTATATTTCTGCACCATCAGCAGGATATAGTCGATGTTCACCTCTACCTGGCGCACCAGCTCCAGCTCGAACACCAGGTCCTCATTGATGATTTCCTTTTCGACCTCATCCCTGGAGCTAAGCTTATGGTACAGGTCGATGTACACGCTCTGGTAATCCTGCAGGTCACGCGGGGGCAGTACGTCCCTGCCCTCAAACTCGTCAAAGGCTGTCAGGATGTTGCGCAGCCTCAGGATCGCGCCAAACTGGCGGATAAACTCCTTTTCGTTCTGTTCCCCCACGATGGGAACGCCCAGGGGATAGCTCTCCAGCAGCTCCTCAACCCGTGGCACATAGCCGGGATGATGCTGCCCCTTGTCCTCATAGCCAAGGTAGTAGCTGTCAAAGTCCTTCAGCAGCACCACCCCGCCCGCCTCCTTATCGCCAAACAGGGCGATGGCCTCGTCCGTCTCCTTCTGAAGATCCCGGAAACACACGATATTGCCAAAGGTTTTCACCGTGTTCAGGATGCGGTTGGTGCGGGAGAAGGCCTGGATAAGGCCGTGCAGCTTCAGGTTCTTGTCCACCCACAGGGTGTTGAGCGTGGTGGCGTCAAAGCCGGTCAGGAACATGTTGACCACGATGAGCAGGTCCACCTCCCGCCGCTTCACCCGGTCGCTCAGGTCCTTGTAGTAGTTTTGAAACTTTTCGCTGCTGGTGTCGAAATTGGTCTTGAAATCGGCGTTGTAATCCATGATGGCGCCCTGCAGGAAGTCACGGCTGGGCTGGTCCAGCGCGTCAGGCTCAAAGGTTTCCTCCAGCAGGCCGTCCTCCGGGTCCTCCTCATTGGGGCTGTAGCTGTAGATGAGCGCCAGGCGCAGTTTGCGGCCCTGCAAAGCCAATTGCCGCCTGAACTCGCTGTAGTACAGCCGCGCCATGGGAATGGAGGCGGCGGCAAAGATGGCGTTGAAGCCATTGAGCCGCTTGCCCTGAAGGCTATAGCGCTGGTTGCGCTTGGTTTTCTGGTCAAAGTGCTCCAGGGTGTAGCGCACCACCTCGCTGACGCGCTCAGGCGCCATGAGGGCCCGCTCCCGGTCAATGGCCGCCACCTGCTTGTCCGGGATGCCGCCTTTCTCCCTGACGGTGTTGATATAGTCAATGCGGAAAGGCAGCACGTTGCCGTCGTTGATGGCGTCCACGATGGTGTAGCTGTGCAGCTGTTCGCCAAAGGCCTGCCCGGTGGTGCGGCGGTGGGGGTTGCCGCCGCTGGCGGCGTTGCGGGCGAAGATGGGCGTGCCCGTGAAGCCGTACAGGTAATAGCGTTTGAATGCCTTGATGATGCGCCCGTGCATCTGGCCAAACTGGCTGCGGTGGCACTCGTCAAAGATGATGACCACCTGCTGCTGGTACACCGGGTGCTGGGCTTGCTGCGATATAAACCGCTCCAGCTTTTGGATGGTAGTGATGATGATGCGGGCGTCCGGGTCCTCCAGCTGGCGCTTTAATACCGCGGTGGAGGTGTTGCTGTTGGCGGCGCCCTTCTGAAAGCGCTCGTACTCCTTCATGGTCTGGTAATCCAGGTCCTTGCGGTCCACCACAAAGAGCACCTTGTCGATGAACGGAAGGCCGGTGGCCAGCTGAGCGGTCTTGAAGCTGGTGAGCGTCTTGCCGCTGCCTGTGGTATGCCAGACATATCCGCCCGCTTCAAGCGAACCCTGGCGGCGGTAGTTGTGCGCCACCTGGGTGCGGTTGAGGATGCGCTCGGTGGCCGCGATCTGGTAGGGCCGCATCACCATCAGCTGGTTTTCCGCGGTGAACACGCAGTAACGGGTGAGGATATTGAGCAGCGTATTGCGGCTGAAGAAGGTGCGGGCAAAATCCCGGAGGTCCGGGATGACCCGGTTGGCCCCGTCCGCCCAGAAACTGGTGAACTCAAAGCTGTTGCTGGTCTTTTTACTCTTTTTGCGCTGGGCTTCGCTGTGCTCCTTCACATGGCTGTCCCTGGTGGTGTTGGAATAGTATTTGGTGTGCGTGCCGTTGCTGATGACAAACAGCTGCACATACTCATACAGCCCACTCTGCTCCCAGAAGCTGTCGCGCTGGTAGCGTTTGATCTGGTTGAAGGCCTCGCGGATAGCCACGCCCCGGCGCTTGAGCTCGATGTGCACCACGGGCAGGCCGTTCATCAGGATAGTAACGTCATAGCGCGCGGCGTAGGTGCCGCCCACGGCCTCATACTGGTGCACCACCTGCAGGTGGTTGTTGTGGATGTTGCGCTTGTCCACCAGGCTGATATTCTTGCTGCTGCCGTCATCGCGCGTCAATACCTGTACATGGTCCTGCTGCAGCTTGCGGGTCTTCTCCTGGATGCCCTCATTGCGGTTGCACAGCTTCTGGTCTTTGAATCGCTCCCACTCATCCTGGGTGAAGGTGTAATTGTTCAGCTTCTCCAGCTGGCGTCTTAGGTTATCCAGCAGCGCGGCCTCATCCGGCAGGCTGGGGCACTCATAGCCCTGCTCCTGCAACAGGGCTATGAGCTCGGTTTCCATCTCCGCTTCGCTCTGGTAGGCGGTTTCCTGCCGCTCCAGCGGCTTGTACTCCGCGGCGACGGTGCTCTCCGCCATCTGGGCCACCACATGATAACCGGTCAAGAGGCTTTCTCCCTGAAGGTCAACAGCTTGTCACGGTAGTACTCGTATTGCTTGCGCCGGGCTTCGATTTCGGCGGGCAGGCCGCTGGTCAGGTCGTTGCACAGCGCGTCAAAGCGGTCCAAGATTGAGACGATGCGGGCTTGTTCATCCAATGATGGTACAGGTAACAACAGCCCTTTGACTATATCGGCGTTCAGATTTTGTACAGTTCCACTTGACGCACTTTGAGCCATAGTATGCTGTACGAAACCCGCGCTAAGCAGATGGTAGAGAAAATCGCGCAAAAAAACTTTCTCAAACCCACTAATGGAAAGCCATCCATCATGAATACATCCGGAAATTTTCATGATATATGGTCGGCCAAAACTCATTGAATTTGATAATATGAAGTCGCCAGGGTGCACATACCTCGATTTTTCCGCGCCTCCTACCGTAATTTTGTCCTGCGTTTCGCTAATGTATTTCTCGCCCGGTTTTGCATCGCCAATTTTTATCCAGTTGATTCCACTATCTTCATTGGTCATATAAGCTAGAATCGGGCGTGGCGACGCCCCTCTCATAATTTTTGCGATTTTTCCAAAGCGCATCCACGCTACGCTATCACTTTCGTATGACAAAAGACTGTTGCGGTAATATTCATATTGCCTATTTCGCGCTGTAAGCTCCGCTGTAAGCTCCGCTGTAAGCTCCGTGAAATTGTCCAGTATCCGGACAATTTCACGTTGCACGGGCAGTGGGGGGATGGGAAAGGGGAAGCGCGCAAACCCTGCCATGTTCACAGATGCAAAACTTGAAGTATTGGTATTCTCAATGCACCACTTATCCAGAAGAAAGCAATAATAATAAGCGAATACTGGATCTAGTTTATCCTGAAAGCTCGCCTTTCTTGTTAAACACGTAAATCTTTGGTTGGCAAGGAAATCAACTGTAATTAGGGCATGTACGCCGATTGTAGCGGAAGTGGCAACGATGATTGAGTTGGCAGGAAACACGCTTCCTTTTACGGCGGCTTTGGAGACATACTGGAGAGATTCGGACAGGACACCTCCGTTCTCACGGATGTCATCCATTCTAAACCAGGGAACAGTACCATCTGTCCAATGCTTTTTGTTTGACTTTGATGGAGTGTATCCGTTTCTATAGTCAAAAACATCTGCAAGTGGCAAGAACTTAACGCCCTCTGGGCATAGTTCTAAAATCAACCGATCAATCTTATTCATATAACGCCTCTATTCACGGTTCCAACCCATAGCCCCTATAGCATCAAGCAATTCATTGTTGCTTTTTACATTTTTTAGAATCCCTACTACAAGGCAACGTAACGCACTATATTTCTGTAACCCCAACTCTTCATCATAATCTCCATGAATAATATCGCTTAGCTCTCCAAACAGTCTATATCCATTGTCTGAATACTCCTTGGGAATGATTCCCAACTTTTCATCTACTTCTTTTAGCAAATCTTTGAAAGCTTTTTTCCTATTTTTCTCGGTTCTTGTGCTGATATGAGCCGCCGCAGCCGAACGCGCGGTAATCAACTCATAAACCTTTCGCAAATATACAACAGCCCCAGCCCCAAGGCTATCACGGTATGCTCGCTCTGCTTTATCCAGCAATTCCGTGTACTCATTGATTTCATCTTCCGCGTGTTGTACATTTTTCGGGAGTTTTTCGGATTTTTTTAGTATTCTAATTTCAGGCGCGGGTGAATAAAGAGTCTCTTGACTCTCAACCAAATACCATACCTGGACTGTGGAGGAGCAACCTGAACACTTGAGAACCACATCAACACTAATGATGTGTTCATTAACAGAAATGCAATACATCTTATCCGATGAGCAAAACGTGCGCATGTCTTTACAATTTACGCAATAATAATTCAGAGCGACCACGCCTTCAGCAATTTGCTTTTGCATGCCCACACCAAGTTTTTTGTTGCCCATAAACCCTTCAACTTGTTGAAAGGTATTGGAGGGAGGTGACTTTGACAATACAGCTGATAGTCTCATGTCTCAGCCAATCTCTCGGATAATTTGGTTAATCTCCTGACGCAGCACTTCACTGCGCGCTACAATTTGCTCAATTTCCTTGTTGAGCTCTTTAATGTCCACAGTTTCCCGCGTGTCCTCCTTCTCCACATAGGATGAAATGGACAGGACATAGTCCTTCTCCGCAATCTCCTCCTGGGGCACCAGGCGGGCCTGGTGGGGGACATCCTGGCGGGCAACGTAGGCGTTAAGGATGTGGTCAATGTTCTCCTGGGTCAGCTTGTTGCTGTTGGTCACTTTGAGGAACTGCTGGCTGCCATCGATGAACAGCACACGGCTGTCGGCCTTGGATTTTTTGAGCACCATGATGCAGGTGGCGATGCTGGTGCCGTAAAACAGGTTGCTGGGCAGCTGGATGAGGCAGTCCACAAAGTTGTTGTCCACCAGGTATTGGCGGATTTTCTTCTCCGCGCCGCCCCGGTAGAGGATGCCGGGGAAGCAGACGATGGCCGCGGTGCCATTGGTGGCCAGCCAGCTTAAGGCGTGCATGATGAAGGCCATGTCCGCCTTGGACTTGGGCGCCAGCACGCCGGCGGGGGAAAATCGCGGGTCGTTGATGAGCAGCGGGTCGTCCGCGCCCGCCCAGCGGGTGGAGTAGGGGGGATTTGAGACGATGGCCTCAAAGGGCTCATCGTCCCAGTGGGCCGGGTCCGTCAGGGTGTCCCCGTGGGCGATATCAAACTGGTCGTAGGGGATGTCATGCAGAAACATGTTGATGCGGCACAGGTTGTAGGTGGTCAGGTTGATGTCCTGGCCAAAAAAGCCCTGGCGCACGTTCTGCTTGCCCAGGATTTTGGCGAACTTCAGCAGCAGGGAGCCGCTGCCCACCGCCGGATCATACACCTTATTGACGGACTTTTTGCCCACCAGGGTCAGGCGCGTCAGCAGCTCGGACACCTCCTGGGGCGTGTAGTACTCGCCGCCGCTCTTACCGGCGTTGGAGGCGTACATGCCCATCAGGTACTCATACGCGTCGCCGAAGGCGTCGATGCTGTTGTTCTGGAAGTCGCCCAGCTTCAGGTCCCCGATGCTGTTCATGAGCTTGACCAGCTTTTCGTTGCGCCGGGCCACCGTGTTGCCCAGCTTGGCGCTGTTCACGTCCAGGTCATCAAACAGCCCGCGGAAATTGTCCTCACTCTGGCTGCCCTGGGCGCTCTGCTCAATTTTGCGGAACACCCGCTCCAGGGTCTCGTTAAGGTCCTCATCATGGGGAGCGCGGCGGCGCACATTTTCAAACAGCTCGCTGGGCAGGATGAAAAAGCCCTTGGTGCGCACCAGATCCGGCCTGATCGGCTCGGCCCGGTCATCCGGCAGGGCGGCGTAGTCAAAGGAGGAGTCGCCCGCCTCCCGCTCGTGTCTGTTGATGTAATCGGCGATGTTCTCCGAAATATAGCGGTAGAACAGCAATCCAAGCACATACTGCTTGAAGTCCCAGCCATCCACGCTGCCCCGCAGGTCGTTGGCGATGGCCCAGATGGTGCGGTACAGCTCCGCGCGCTGCTGCTCCCGGTGCGTGTCGGTCATGCTGTTGGCTCTCCTTTTTTATGGCGGCCCCGAAGAGCCTTTGTATACAACGCATTCTATCAAACAAGTATGGAAGTGGCAAGGAAGACGCTGTATATTGCAGGGGGATATAGTGGACACACCCTATATGGTGCAGGCGGAAATTGCCCATGCCACAGCTTGAAAGGAACTAATCGGCTTTTTATCGGATACTTCCCGCTTCCCCTTCCAGACGGCATGCAAATACTGAAACCCATTGATATCATTGACAATATTGCCCGATGGAGGACATAACGGCTTATTTGTCTGGGGGGTGGGCGTGTTTGGAAACAAGTAAGCTGGGAGATGCCAATTTCCCGGGAAAACGTGCGTTTGCTCTTGAGTGCCCCGCTGGTATGTGTTATTATGAGGCCAAGCCAAAAAAGGAATGCCTTTGCCTTATTCGCGGTTTTTGCTATGTGTTGTAACAAAGGCCGGAGGCAGACCAGAGAGCGGTGCAGGGATGCAGGAACTGCTGCAGATGCATAATATTAGAAAGTCTTTTCCCGGCGTGCAGGCATTGCGCGGGGTCAACCTTTCTATCCGGGCCGGGGAGGTTCATGCCCTGATTGGGGAAAACGGCGCGGGAAAGTCGACCCTGATGAAAATCCTCAGCGGTGTGTATGCGATGGACGAGGGTGAAGTCTTCTGGGAGGGGAAAAAGGTTGACATCCCGTCCACGTCAGCGGCGACGGAGCTGGGCATCAGCATCATTTACCAGGAGCTGAATCAGCTGCCCAATATGTCCGTGGCGGAGAACATCTTCCTGGGCAGGGAGAAACGCGCCCGGAAAATCTTCCTTAACAGCCGTGAAACCCTCAGCGAAGCCCGGGTGTTTTTGGACAATGTGGGGCTGGACGTGGACGCGCGCACCCTGTGCAAAGACCTGTCCATCGCGCAGCGGCAGATGGTTGAAATTGCCAAAGCGCTGTCCGTTAACGCCAGGCTGATTGTGATGGACGAGCCCACCTCCTCGCTGACCGACCGGGAGATCACCCTGCTCTTTGGCCTGATAAACAGGCTCAGGGAGCACGGCGTCGCGGTGGTGTTCATTTCCCATAAGCTGGAGGAGATCTTCCAGATCAGCGACCGGATTACGGTGCTGCGCGACGGGGAATACATCGGCACCATCGATACGGCTGACAGCAGCGAAGACCTGCTGATCCAGATGATGGTTGGGCGCTCGCTCACGGGCTTCTACCCCAAACGGGCGGTGCCCATTGGCGAAGTGGCGCTGGAGGTGGAGCACCTCAACGCTGGCAGGTCGGTGCGGGACATCAGCTTTTTCGTCCGCTCGGGCGAAATTCTCGGTTTTGCCGGGCTGGTGGGCGCGGGGCGCAGCGAAACCATGCGCGCCATCTTCGGGGTGGACCCAATGGAATCGGGGAGGATTAGCGTAAATGGCAAAATGCTCTCCCACCACAGCCCGAGTGACGCCATCGCCTGCGGCATCGGCCTGGTGCCGGAAGACCGCAAGCTGCAGGGGCTGATCCTCAAGATGACCGTGCGCGAGAACACGACGCTGGCCAGTATGGAAGAGACCCGGGAAAACGGCTTTGTCAGCCGGCGCAGGGAAGAGCAGATAGCCCGGGAGTATGTAAAAAAGCTGGATATCAGGACGGCCGGCACTGAACAGAAGGCGGCCAACCTGTCCGGCGGCAACCAGCAAAAGGTCGTCATCGCCAAATGGCTGGCGACCGGGTCCAGGGTGCTCATCCTGGATTCCCCCACCCGCGGCATCGACGTGGGCGCGAAGAAAGAGATCCACGAACTGATGGGCGAGCTGGCCAGCCGGGGGGTGGCCATTATCATGGTCTCCTCTGAACTTCCCGAGATTCTGGGAATGTGCGACCGGATTATTGTCATGCACGAGGGGAGCATCCGGGGGGAAATGCCGCGGAGTGAGGCAACACAGGAAAAGATTATGGAAATCATCCTGACTTCAAAAAAACAGGCAATCCCGCAAGTGGAATAATCAGCAAAGAGGCGAGGCAACAATGTCAAAATCCAACAACTTTGGGGCCGGAGTGCCCGGCTTATTCAGGAAACTGCGTCAGGCGAGCACTTTTAACATCTTCATGATTCTTCTGGGAATGTGCCTGATTATGACCTTCGCCGCGGGGAACAAGTTTCTCTCCGTGAGCAACATCACGTCTGTCGTGCGGCAGTTCTCCTTTTACGCGATTATGTCCATCGGCATGGTCCTGGTCATCCTGACAGGCGGGATTGACCTGTCGGTCGGCTCGGTTTTCGCGTTTTCCGGCGTTATCTCCTGCATGGCCATCATGCGCTGGGGCGTTCCGGTCATTCCTTCCGTGCTGCTGGGCATCCTGGCGGGGGCGGTTTTCGGACTGCTCAATGGCCTGTGCATCACCAAACTGCAGTTGCCCCCCTTTATCGCGACCCTGGGCACCATGAGCATTGCCCGCGGCTTGTCTTATGGCATCACCGGGGGATACCCCATCGGCGGCCTGCCGGACTCCTTCAAGTTCATTGGGCTGGGCAGCATCCTGGACATCCCGACCCCCATTATCTGGATGATATTGCTGGCCTTGCTGTTTTCGGTGTTCCTGCGCTTCACCGTCAGGGGACGCTGGGTGTACGCCATCGGCGGGAATGAGGAGGCCGCGCGCATCTCCGGCGTGAAGGTCAACCAGACCAAGTGCCTGGTCTACATGTTTTCGGGCATGATGGCGGCGGTTGCCGGCATTGCGACCGCAGCCCGGCTGGGCGTGGGGCAATCCACAGCGGGATCCGGATATGAAATGGACGCCATCGCGGGCGTCATTATCGGCGGAGCAAGCGTGAGCGGCGGATACGGCAATATCATCGGGCCCATCATGGGGGCCGCTATCATGGGTGTCCTGCGCAACGGGCTGGTGCTGCTGGATGTATCCGCTTACTGGCAGCAGGCGGTCATCGGCGTGGTCATCATCATCGCCGTATCTTTTGACAAACTGCAGCATGACAGGAAGAGCGCTTCCATCAGCGTCTCCAAATAGACGAACGACAATGCCCGTGATTGGGGTGTTGCGCTATATTTGCCCGAAAGAGGAGGAAAAACCATGAGGAAACTAATCTGTCTCGCCCTGGCCGCTCTGTTAATGCTGTCTCTGGTCCCAGCGCTCGCGGAGGAAATTACCATCGCGGTCGTCCCGAAATCCCTCGACAACGCTATCTTCCTGGATGCCAAGACCGCGGCTGAGGAAGTCGGCAAAGAATTGGGTGTCAAAATTCAATGGGAAGGTTCCACCACTTCTGACGCCGCCCAGCAGGTCAACGTCATCGAATCGCTGATCGAACGCCAGGTTAACGGAATCCTGATTTCCTGCAACGACGCTGACGCGCTCAAGGATGTCATTGACCGGGCTGTTGACGCGGGAATCTTCGTCGGTATCTTTGATTCCGATTCTCCTGATTCCAAACGCGCTTTCTACTGCGGCACGGACAACTATGCCATCGGCAAGCTTTCCGCCGAGTATATGATGGAGTTCCTGCCCCAGGGCGGCAAGGTTGCTATCCTCACCGGTGTGCTGGGCGCCCCGAACCTGGAAATGCGCATCACCGGCTTCAAGGAGACCCTGGCAGCCGCAAACAGCCCCATCGAAGTGCTGCCAGTGCAGACCGGACAGGACGACGTGCAAAAATCCGTGGAAGTTGTCAACCAATACACCGCGGCAAACCCTGATCTGGCGGGCTGGTTCTTTGACGGCGGCTGGCCCTATTTCGCCGATCCCGACGCGCTGACGGAGCTGGCCGCGTTCGTCGAAAAGGGCGGCAAGATCGTATCCATCGACACCTTCCATCCCATGGGCCAGTTTATCCCCCTGGGCATGGTGGACGTGCTGATTGGACAGGATTACTTCGCCATGGGCCGCATCGGCGTGGAAACCCTTTACAAGCTTATCAAGGGCGAAGAAGCCGATTTGGGCGTCACCAACGATAAGGTCAAGAACTACATTGACACCGGCTATGAAGTTGTCACCATTAAGAACTACGAAGAAGTGTGGGCCAACAAGAAGCCCTGGTAAAACACCATTCAAGGCCGGGGATAGGCGTATACGCATATATCCCCGGCCTCTCCGGGCAGCCGCGTCAAAACGGCTGCCCCTTGATTGCCCTCCCCGCCTCCCCCGCCACATTCTGTTTGCGTCCTGTTTTATTTTCACCCCCCAATTTACGCCCCTGCCGCCGGGTATAATGTGGTGGAAAAGGAGATGAGCCTATGAAAACCTTGAAGTGTGTTTTTGCGCTCTCAAAACGGCGGTTCTCCCGGAAAACGAAGCCGGAGGAGCAGCTGTTCTGCACGGAAACCAGCTGCGGCAGCAGGAAAGCGCACACGGGCAGCCTGGGCCAAAGCAACCCCGCGCGCGAAAACTGCTGGAACATAAGCAACTGCAAGCTGTAATGGCTTCCAAAAAGCCCGGCGGACTGTTTCACCAGGCAGCCCGCCGGGTATACCTGTGTTAACGAGGTCAATTGATGACCAATCATATACGGAGGTAAGACTATGAAGAAAATTCTCTCACTCCTTGTGGCCGCGCTGATGATGTTTGGCGCGGTTTCAGCGCTCGCCGAGGTGGTGCTGGAGTACCCCACCTTCCAGGTGGGCGTGAACACCGCGGCGCCGGTGATCGCCCAGCTGGTGGAGGAGTTCAACGCCCTTAACGCGGGCCAGATCAAAATCCAGGTGGAGGAGATACCGGGGGACGCCAATTACATTGAGAAGATCAAGGTGCTCCTGGCCTCAAACGACCTGCCCCCGGTAATCTACGGCGCTGGCTATAACCTGCTGGACCTGGCGCTGGCCAATGACTCGCTGGTTGAGATCACTGAGTATGTGGACGCGGACCCGGACTGGAAGGCCATGTACAACGACAAGGCCCTGGAGGTCAACTCCCGGGACGGCAGGCTCTACGGCTCCTCCGCCGAGGGGAACACGATCGGCTACTTCTACAACAGGGAGCTCTTTGAAAAAGCCGGTATCGCCGGCCCCGCCAAGACCTGGGACGAGTTCTTCCAGCAGCTGGAAACCCTGAAAGCCGCCGGCATCACGCCGCTGTCCATGGACACCGCCGACAGCGCCTGGGTGACCAGCCTGTGGATGGGCGCCATGATCGCCACCGCGGGCGAGGAAGGCCAGGCCTTCATGGGGCAGATGATGCCCGATGACTACAACACCCCCGAGGTGATCGGCGCCCTTGCCAACATCCAGAAGATGTTTATGGAGTACACCACGGTGGACGCGGTGGGCGGCAAGTATGAGAACGCCGCCAACGCCTTCCTATCGGGCCAGACGGCCATGATCGCCAACGGCCCCTGGATGATCGGGGACTTCTCCGACGCCACCAAGGCCCCCGAGGGCTTCGCTGAGAAGGTCGGGGTGGCCATCTATCCGGAAGGCTTCGCCTATGACGAGCCCATCCAGGGCTACCTGGTCACCAGGCAGGCCGACCCTGAGGTGGAGAAGGCGGCTGTGGAGATGGTGAAGTTCTTCACCAGCGCCTATGCCCAGACGGTGGCGCTTGAAAACCAGGGCATGCTGCCCGCCTCCACCCAGGTGGAGATCACCCAGGCCGCCAAGGACCGCTATCCCCTTTTGGCGGAGTTCGTGCAGGCGCTTGAGGGCGCTGATATCCGCACCGCCACCACCCAGGCCACCATGTACCCGAACCTGCTTGACATCATGAGCGCGGAACTGCCCAACCTGGCAAGCGGCGCCATGACGCCCGAGCAGTTCGCCCAGGCGCTGACTGACGGCGCGGCAAAGAATAAGTAAACGCTCACCTGTAAGAATCCTTCGGGGGCTTTCTGAAAGGGGAGCCCCCGAACCTCAATCATATTTCTGAAAATTTCGTTTGCAGGAGTTGATGGAATGACGCGCCGCAACGCCGGTTGGATCACCCTGTTCCTTCTGCCCACGGTGGCTTTGTTTTTGGCCATTTACGCGGTGCCCCTGGGCATCACGCTGTATACCTCGCTGTTTGACTACCGCCTGTTCCCCAGCCGCATGGATTTTGTGGGGATAGGGAACTATGTGCAATTGTTCACCCGGGACACGCAGTTCCACCGGGCGCTTTTAAACAACCTGGTCTGGATCCTCCTGCACACCACGGTGCACATCGCCATCGGCGCCATCCTGGCGCTGATCCTGTATAAAAAGCCCCGGGGCTGGAAGGCGGTGCGGGTGATCTACATGGTTCCCTCCATCATCTCAAACGCCGCCGTGGCCATGATTTTCGCCAACATCTATAACCCGGCCTACGGCGTGCTCAACTCCTTTTTGCGCGGCGTGGGCCTTGGGGAGCTGCAGCGAAACTGGCTGTATGACCCGGCCACGTCCTTTATCTCCGTTACCATGATCTGGACGCTGTTCTCCGGCTACAACACCACGCTGATCCTCTCCCAGGCGCTGAGCCTTGACGACTCGGTGATCGAGGCCGCCAAGGTGGACGGCGCCAGCAGGCTTCAGCAGGATTTCCTCATCGTGCTGCCGCTGGTGAAGCCCATGATCGCCACCACCATGATCATGGCCGCCACCTATATGCTCCAGATGTTTGACCTGATCTACCTCACCACCCGGGGCGGGCCCGGGGTGAGCACCACCAACCTGCCCCTGATGCTCTATAAAACCGCGATGGCGGAGAACAACTACGGCTACGCCAACACGATTGGCGTGGTCATCATCATCCTGGGCGTGGTGTTTATGACACTGATCAACCGGGCCTTAAGAAGCCGGGAGGACTGAGCCATGACGCAGAAAACCATTGATAAGCGCAGGGACAGCGGGCTTCGGGACACGCGGCCCTTCATAGCCAAACTGCCGGCATACCTGTATATGCTGTTGTGCGCGCTGGTGGCGCTGTTCCCGATCCTGTGGGTGATCATGTCCTCCTTCAAGACCAACGCCCAAATCCTTTCAAGCGCCATCACCCTGCCCACAAAAATCAGCTTTGAGGGCTACCGCATGGCGCTTCAGGTGTCGCCCATCCTCCGGTACTTCTTCAACTCCGTGTTGATCGCCCTCATCAGCACTTTTTTGAACGTCTTCCTGGTGTCCATGGCGGCCTATGTGTTTGCCCGCACGCGCTTTAAGCTAAGGGGCGCGCTGTTCTCCATCCTGGCCATGGCCATGGTGATCCCCATGACGGCGCTGATGCAGCCGGTCTACCAGGTGATCACCTCCCTGGGGATATCTGACAGCCTGCCCGGGCTGATATTGGTGTATATGGCGCTGAATATGCCGCTCACCCTGCTCATCATGCGCGCCACCTTCGCGGGGGTGCCCAAGAGCCTGGAGGAAGCCGCCTACATTGACGGCGCGGGCTTTATGTACACCTACCTGACCGTGATGCTGCCGGTGGCCAAGGGCGGCCTGGCATCCGCCGCCGTGCTGGCCTTCCTCAACTCCTGGAACGAGTTCACCTTCGCCCTGGTGCTCACCAAGTCGGCCAACGTGAGGACGCTGCCGTTGTCGCTGAGCTACTTCACGTCCCAGTTCAGCTTCAACTACACGGCGCTGTTTGCCGCCATCACCATGGCGGTGCTGCCCAGCATCCTGGTGTTCGCCCTTTTCCAGGAGCAGGTGTCCCAATCCCTGGTGGTGGGGGCGGTGAAGGGGTAAACCAAAGGCCGCGGGTATACGTGAGGGCTCTGGATCCCCTTTTAGTAGATTATGCGCTCCATGCTGTTGTATTCCTCAAACAGCTTCAGGCAGGCTTCCCGGTCCAGGGAAAGCAGGTAATTCTGAAGCTGGTCCCTGCCGCCAAAGAGATTGTCAAACACATCGTCCCTGAAGCCGATCAGGCCGTTATCCTCTATGGTGCAGCCAAAGTATACCAGGTCGATGTTGGCCCATAGGGCCGCGCACAGGCACATGTGGCAGGGCTCGCCCGTGGTGTAGAGCACGCAGCCGCTCAGGTCATAGCTGCCAAGCGTCTTTCCCGCGCTTCGGATGGCTGTTACCTCTCCGTGGGCGGTGGGGTCATTGTTGATAAGCACCATGTTGTGCCCCCGCCCAACGATCTGCCCGTTTTTTTCGATGACACTGCCAAAGGGGCCGCCATGTCCCGCGTGAATGCCCGCCATCGCCTCCATGATGGCTTCCCGCATGAAGGTGTTTTCCGCCATGTCCTTTGCAGCGGCGGCTTTGGGGATCGCCTGCGCCGCCATAGCGGACAGGCTCATTTGAAGGAAAAGCAGAGCCAACAGCAAAGTCAGGTATTTTTTCACTTTACGCACACTCCTGATAATAATCCGGCCTTGGCATGTATAAAAAACGTTTGCGGACATCACCGGCTTCCAATGGCCGGAAACGCCGCCCCCGCCGATTTGTAACACAGGGAGGCCGCCACGTCAATTATCCTGTGTTTTTTAGTAATGATGTTCGAACGCCTTGCAAAAGGCCGCTGTTCCTTTTATGCTTGGGAATACGATGGGGCAGGGTGCGGAAAATCAGGCGCTCCCAGCCGCCCCAATGTCTCTGCCCAAAGGAGATTTGCACATGAAACTAACCGTCATCGGCGGCGGCGGGGGCCGCTCCATGTTCCTGGCCAAGAGCATCGCCCAGAGGGCGGGGGATCTTGGGATCAGGCAGCTGGTGTTCATGGACTTGAACGCCGAAAAACTCGCTCTCTTTGGCGGCATGGCGGAGCGGGTCGCCCACATGCTGGCGCCGGATATGGCCTTTTCCCTGACCACCGACGCCACGGAGGCGGTAAGGGACGCGGACTATGTGATCACCACCATGCGGGTGGGGGGCGACGGGATGCGCAGCCGGGACGAGCACACCGCGCTGGATCTGGGGGTGTTGGGGCAGGAGACCACGGGGGCCGCGGGCTTCTCCTTTGCCATGCGGAGCATCCCCGCGCTGGCGGAATACTGCGGGCTGGTCAGGGCGCACGCCAAGCCCGGGGCCAAGGTGTTCAACTTCACAAACCCCGTGGGCATCGTGTCCCAGGCCTTACGGGACCTGGGCTATGATTTCACCTATGGCATCTGCGACGCCCCCAGCGGGATGCTGGGCCAGTTCGCCAGGCTGTACGGCAAAACGGCCAGGGACATCCGGGGCGACCTGTTTGGGCTGAACCACTTAAGTTGGTTTCACAAGGTGACGCTGGAGGGCCGGGACATCATGCCGGAGCTGCTGGAAAGCCCTGAGGCGCACCAGGCGACCGACCTTAAGTTCTTTGAGCCGGAGTTATTGCGGTTCCTGGGCCATATCCCCAATGAGTACCTCTATTATTACTACCACCGGGAGCGCGCGCTGGAAAACATCCTGAAAGCCGGGAAGACCCGGGGGGACAGCATCCTGGAGATCAATGAACATATGCAGGCCGAGATGGCGGGCCTTGACCCGAAGAAGGACTTTGACCGGGCCCTTGAGGTCTTCACCAAGTGGTACGGCGTCCGGGAAGCCCAGTACATGGCCAGTGAAACCGGGGTGAAGCGGGGCATCCCGCCCTGGGCCTTTGACCCCTACGCCCCGGATGAGGGCGGCTATGCCGGGGTGGCGCTGAATTTCATTGACATCCAGCGCTCCGGGAAAACGGACAGCATGATTTTAACCGTGCCCAACGCCGGGGCGGTGGATTTCCTTTTGGACACCGACACGGTGGAGGTCACCTGCGACATAACGGGAGGGAACTGCGTGCCCCGCAAGTTCCCCCGGGTGCCGGACGACCAGGCGGAGCTCATCCGCCGGGTGAAGTACTATGAGCGCTTCGGCGCCCAGGCCATTATCAGGCGGGACAGGCACATGGCGGTGAAAGCCCTGATGCTCCACCCCCTGGTCAATTCCTACAGCCTGGCCCGGCGGCTGGCGGACGCCTACATTGAGCTGAACGTCCGGTATACGGGGGCCTGGCATGGATAAAACACCTTTTGTGACCGGCTTTGGCTCCACCAACGTGGACCTGCTCTATTCCGGGATGCCCCGGGTGCCCCAGGAGGGGGAGGAGATCTACGCGCGTGATTTCACCGTACAAATCGGGGGCGGCTACCCCGCCACCCTGGTCAACGTGGGGAGGCTGGGGATCCCCGCCCGCATCCAGACCTTTTTGGGGCAGGATATGTTCTCCAGGTTCGCCAAAGCCCAGTATGAGGAGGGCGGCATCGAGCCCCTGAACCTCTACACCGGGGACAGGATGCCGGTGAACGTCACCAGCGCCGTCATTACCCCCCGGGACCGGGCCTTCACCAGCTACACCGACCCGGTGGAGGTCACCGACGCGCACCGCCGAAAGGTGCTGGAAGCCTCCCGGGGCGCCGCCGTGGCGCTGGTTTACCGTCCCTTTCTCCCCATTTACCCTGAGCTTAAGCGCGGGGGGACACTGCTGGTGTATGACGGCGGCTGGTGGGAGGACATGCGGCTTTCCAACATGAAGGATATCCTTGAGGTGGTTGATTTCTACGTCCCCAATGAGCTGGAGGCCATGCGCGTCACCCAGACCGAAAGCCCCGGCGCCGCTGCCCGGGTGCTGGCCGGGTACTTTGAGCACGTGGTGGTCAAGCTGGGGGGCGAGGGCTGCCTCTTGTATTCAGGGGGCAAAGAGACCATCGTCCCCGCCCTGCCGGGCGTAATATCCGTGGACACCACGGGCGCCGGCGACGCCTTCCTGGCGGGTTTCATCTATGGGCTAATCAGGGGCGTGCCGCTCCCTGAGGCCGTTCTCTATGGCAATATCACAGGCGCCGCCTGCGTGGAGAAGGTAGGAGCGCTGACGGGCTTCGTGACGGAAGCGGAGCTGCTGGAAAAAGCGCGGAAATACGCGCCGTAATATTTTACCAAATCAAAATAAAAGAATTCCAATCAGTCGCCTCCCGTGGTATACTTGGCTGGCAAGACTGGTGTAGGGGAGGTATGCGGTAATGCGCTTTTTGCGGATAGTCGTTCTGGTGGTCGCGCTCCTCCTGCTGCTGATGGTTGCCCGAGGGCTTGGGATTGGATATGCCAGTCCCCAGCAAAGGGAGCATACGGAGGGACCCGGCATCCAGCGCCTGAGCGTTGAAGACGGCAACGCACCGATCGACCTGAAGCCGTCAGCGGACGGGAGCACCCGGATTGAGTACACAGAAACCCGTTTTGTGAAATATGAGATTACCAGGGAGGGCGATGAGCTGCATGTCACCATGCGAGACAGCCGCAAGTGGTATGATTTCATTGATTTCCGTGACAGCGGCCGCAGGCTGGCCATCTATGTGCCTGAAAGCCTGGTGGAGGTAAACCTGCGAACATCCAATGGCGGCGTCACCATGGAAGCGCCACAGGTCTTCAGGAGCCTGGATATACGCAGCAGCAATGGGCGAATAAGGCTTACGGGGGCGAATGTCCTGGGCAGCGCCCTGCTTAAGACATCAAACGGCGGTATTGATATTTCGGACGCCGTCTTCAATGAAATGCTGACCCTAAACACCAGCAACGGGGAATTGTCCCTTGACAATGTAGAGCTCCAGACCGCCGAGATCGGCACCAGCAACAGCAGGATCCGCCTTGATGATGTGGACGTGGCGGTCTGGCTGCGCGCGGCCACCTCAAACGGCGGCATCCACTTAAGCCGGCTTACCACCCAGACGGGCAGCCTCACCCTGAACACCTCAAACGGCCCGGTGGAGGGCAGCATCGCATCCCCCCGGGACATCTTTGCCATCACATCCAAAACCAGCAACGCGGACAACAACCTGCCCTCATCCTGGGAGGGCGGCCCGGCCAAGCTTGATATTAGAACCTCAAACGGGCGGATACAGATAGAATTCGAATAGGGAACACCGGCTTAGCGCGCGAACCCCAGGTTGAACAGCCGCTTCATGTCGTCCCAGGCCATGCTGCGGGTGCGGCAGTCCATCACCGCGGCGATGAGTTGCTTTTGCCCCTGGCCGGCGGCGCCCACATAACAGAATCCGGCCGCCCGGGTATAGCCGGACTTGATGCCGTAGGCCGCGGGGTAGTAATAGGGCGAGCCTGGATCGAGCAACTCGCTGTTGTCCCTGATCACCAGGGGCTCCCGGCGGGAGGTCGCGGGCAATGTATACTCACGGGCGGCGCTGATGGACAAAAAGGCGTTGTTGCCCAGGGCGTATCGGGCCAGGTTGGCCAGGTCCCGGGCGGTGGACACATGCTCCGGGTCATGGTAGCCATGTGGGTTTGTAAAAAATGTATTGGTGAGGCCCAGCTGCCGGGCCTTGTTGTTCATCTCCTCCACAAATTGGGGCACGGAGCCCAGGGTGAGGGCGGCAACGGCGTTGGCGGCGTCGTTCCCGCTGCGGATCATCAGGCCGTAGAGCAGGTCACGGAGGGCCATTTTTTCCCCCGGATAGACGGGCACCAGGGAGGAATCCTTGGGAACCTCCCCCGCCGCCTGGGGCACGGTCACCTCCCGGTCCAGGCCGCCCCGCTCCAGGGCGACCAAAAGGGCCATGATCTTGGTGGTGCTGGCGGGGTAATGGACGGCGTCCGCGTCCTTTTCAAAGAGCACCTGGCCGGTGCGGGCGTCCATCACGATGGCGCTTCTGGCGTAGAGGAAATCAGGCGTTAAGGCCAGGGGATCTGTATCGTCAAAAAACGCGGGCGCGGCGATGCCAAGGCCATTGAGGTCCCCATCCAGGGCGTCCCGGGTGGCCTTGTCGGCGATGCCGTTCACCTCAACGCCGGGAACGCCGTTTTGTTTGAGTATCTCCTGAAGCTGCCTCAAGGCCGCCTCCGTGCGCGGGCCAAAGGCGGAATCCGGCCGGTCCTTCAGGAAATTCAGGTCATACAGCCGGGCCTGAAGCTCCGCCACCTTATTGCCGGAGGATCCGGCTTTCAGGTCCAGGAACTCCCGCATCACCAGGTCGTCATAAAGCAGCCCCAGGGTGACGGGTCCCGCCACCCCGTCAGCTGCCAGGCTGTGCCCCTGGCCCCTCAGGTAACGCTGGGCGCTCCTGACCGCGGCGGTGGTCTGCTGGCCAAAAATGCCGTCAGCTTTGCCCGTTAGAAACCCCAGTTCCATGAGCCTGGATTGCAGCCGCCTCACCTGGGCCCCCGAAGCCCCGGCCCCCAGGGTGGGATAGGGCTGGGCATCCTGCTGCGCCAGGGCGGGGGCAAACAGCAGGCAAATGAGGATCAGGGCGGTCATGAAAGCAGCGGCGCGTCTCATCACAGTCTCCTTGTTGTAAGATTCGCTGATACATTAACATAACGGGCGGCCAGGGCAAAAACCTGCCGGAGGGGGATTTACCCTCCCAGGCGGCTGACAGCCTCCGTTTCATCATCCAGGAACAGGATATCGCCCCCGCGGTTGCACTCAAAGATAAAGGCGGCCAGGCTTTTGCTTGCATAGCCTGAGAAGTCCCCGATGATGGCCAGCTTCGCCCGGTAGTTGCTGAATTTCTGCAGCACTTCGCCCGCGATCCCGGTGCGCAGGTCAAAAAGCGCCTCGCTCACAGCGCTCTTTTCCACGATCATCCGGTCGCAGTGGACGGCATACCAGACCTGGGCGATCAGGTCCAGGGCGGACTGGGCGCCGCTTATGAGGATGGCCTCGCTTTTGACGCGGGCAACCGGGTGTCCGGCGCCCTGAACAATGCTGATCTCCTTCATACGGTCCTCATATATGTTTTGGGTTTTCCATGGCAATCCAAAGCCCGGTTCACTCCGTGATGGACGATTTAATCGCGTAATACAGGCTTTCGACCGCCGGGGCCAGGTGATTGGCGTTGTAGACAAACACCAGATTGAAATCGATTGGCCAATCGGTTATTTCGAGGGAAACGCAGCCGTTCCACGCGGAATAGATGGATGGCGAGAAGGCTACATACTGATTGTACTGCACCAAAGGCCGGCAGTCTTCGGGCTCATGGCCCGTAATGTGCGGCAAGGGCGGTATGTTAAGCATACGAAAGGCGGTGTCGATCACGTGATAATATTCGGTTTCACGCTCGCAGCGCACCTCAGTCTCGCCGCGCAGATCCGAGAGGCGAATCTTCTTTTTTCCGGACAGGGAATGGCCGGAAGGCACCATCACATCCATCATGCTGTTCTGAATCAGGAACACCCCCATATCCTCAGCGTCCCCCAGGCTGGGGCGGTGCATGATCGCGCAGTCCAGCCGATTTTCCCGGATCATGCCAATCAATTCCCTGCCTTCGGCGTATCGGAGGTTCAGCTCCAGCTTTTTATGCGGAAAATCCTTGCTGTTGAGCGCGCGCGAAACATAGCTCAGCATATCAGGAAATGTGTACCCTATCCGCAGGGAGGATTTGCTGTGCTCGGAGAACAGGGACGCCTCGCTTTTCATCCGCTCCCAATAGCTGACCATACGCCGGGCATGCCCATAGATGAGCGTGCCGGCTTGGGTAATTTCCATTTTATGCTTATCCCGCCGGATTAATTGGCAGCCCAGCTCATCCTCCAGGTCCGCCACAAGGCGGCTGACGGTTGACTGGGCGACATACAGCTTGTCCGCGGCCCTGGTGAAGTTTCCCTCGTCCACGACAGCGATAAACGCCTGAAGGTTAGCCAAACGCAATGTGTTCACTCCCTTATGGCCATTGATTGTGTCACAGTAAAAGAAAAGCGTCAACTGCCAGGGTTTGGGTTTGAAAAAGCAGCGCCGGGCATAGTGCCGGCGCTGTTCAGGCGAGTATTTAAAAGGTTGGCTTATTTCCCCGCGTTTTGCGCGGCCTGGGTTCCCGCGATGCGGCCGAAGATGATCGCGTGCCCCACGGCGGTGCCGCAGGTGTAGGTCACATAGTAGAAGGAAGCGTTCGCCACTTCGCCCGCGGCGTAAAGGCCTGGAATCGCCTGGGCCTGGGCGTCCAGCACTTCCGCCTGGTCGTTGATGACAAGCCCGCCGATGGTGGTGGTGCGCTTGGGCAGGGTGGGAACCACCGTATAGGGTGCGGTGATGCCCTTATTGTATTCAGCGGATTTACCGAATGAATCGCCGGCCAGTCCTTTGTTCGCCTCATAGTCCGCGAACGTTATTTGCAGGTTTTCAAGGGGCATGCCGGTCACATCCGCCAGCTCTTCCAGGGAGTTCACCTGGAAAGCGCCCGCGTTGTCAAGCAGCCACTGGGTATCGGACTCTATTACATCATCCGTCACGTACCAGAAGTCCTCATTGCCTTTGGCGATTTCGTGCCGCATGGCGGTATAAACAGCGGGCTGAATGTTCGCCTCGTCAATAAAGCGCTGCCCCTGGTTGTTCAGCAGGACCATGTAATGCATCTGCCTGGTGTTGTATCCGGTGAAAGCCAGGGAGAAGGAACCGCAGGTATCCCAATCATCATTGAAGAAGATCTGGGCGTCCACCGCTTCAGCCATCCTGATTCCATCGCCCACCACGCCAGCGCTGGCGTAGCTGTCGATTTTGTCGGCGCCCCTGGTGGAATATTCCGCCAGCATTTCTTTGCTGGAAGCGAATCCGCCGGTGGCCAGGACCACGCCGCCTTCAGCGTAAATTTCCTGGGTTGAGCCGTCGGGCAGCTTCACCACCGCGCCCACGACCTTATCGTCCTTGTAGATGAGGTTTGTGGCTTCTGTTTCAAGATGGATATCAACGCCCACTTTTTTAGCGTAATCCGCCATGTATTCAAAGAATTTGGCGCTGCCGCCGTTCATCCTGATTGACACAATGCTCTCCGGGACCATGGCGTAGCGGGAAGTGTCCTCCGTGCTGCCCACCATGTTATCGTAGACCCAATTGAACGTATCAATGCTGTTGTCCACATAGGTTTTGACCAGGCTTTCATTGGCCTTGTTTTCCGCCGTATCCATCAAAAACCTGTAGAGCGCGTCAGCGTCCATGGAGCCTTCTTCATCGCTGTCCACGGCGGCCCTGGTAAAAACGCCGCCTGACATGGCTGTACAGCCGCCCAGGAAGGGGAGCTTCTCAACCAGAATCACCTTTGCGCCAGCTTCGGCCGCGGCGCTGCCGGCGGCTATTCCTGCGCCGCCCCCGCCAATCACGAGCACATCGGTGTAAATGGGCTCCTGAATTGCGGCAGTTGCTCCCTCTTCCGCCTTTTCCACCGCTTTCAGTTTGACATTGGCGTCCGCCAGCGCCTTCCCGGCGGCCTCAAGCAGCGCTTTGCTGGTGATGGTGGCGCCCGCCAGGGTATCAACCTCAACGCTGTTCGCCTCCACCATTTTTTCAGGCAGTTTTTGCAGGGCGACTTCGCCAATGCCGGGGGTCTCCCCGGCGCCTTCCGCGCTGACGTTCAACAGAACGCCGTCCTCAACCTCCAGCGTCACCTTCACCTCGCCGCCGAAACCATCAGCTGTCGCTGACAGGGCTTCGGCATAAAGGTTCACGCCAGGCATGGACAACGTGAGCAGCATGACGAAAATAAGCAGTTTGCGTTTCATGGGTGTTCCTCCTGAATCCGTTATGTATTCATTTTAACTTATTCGCCGATTAACGCAATGCGTTATTCGCATTGCGAAAACGCCGCGTCAAATTGAGGCGGCAGCTGAAATGCCGTCTGAATATATGGTGTAAAGTAAGGGTTTATCACTATGGATTCAAGCTGGTGGTTTTGAATGAAATTTGTGGCGTGCTGCAATATGGTTATCCGTTTTACGCATCAATACCCTTCCCCGCCACGCCCGCGGCGAAATCCGCCGCGTCCGACAGGTCTTTCTGGTTGGGCCGGCCCCTGCGGAAGAACAGGAAGCTGCCCGGGCAGGTGAATTCCCGGGCGTCAACCGGGATTCCCCTGGCTTCCAGTGCCTGGCGCACCTGGACCTGTTTGTCTTTTCCGCCGGCGCAGCTGGTGATGAGGACGGCCCGGGCAGCGGTTTCCGGCCGGAGGCCTGCGATGATATCCAGCAGTTTGGGGTCGCTCTGGCCCCCATAGATGCCGCCCGCGATGAACAAAAGGTCAACTTTCTCTTCCCCGCGCCAGTCTTTGATCTCCCTGGCTTCCAGCCCCGGGGCCTGGGCAGCGGCACCCGCGATTTTGCGGGAGTGACCGGTTTTCGTGTGGTATACCACCTGAATGTTCATACTATCATCCCACGATGCCCTTATTGGGCGCGTTCACTGATCCACGCGGCGATATCGTCCAGCACCTCATCCGGGATGGGTGTAAGCTGGCTGTATTCCAGGGCGATCTGGCTGAAGGGCCGCGTTTCCCCCTCATAGCGGCCAAAGAGGTGGTTAAGCTCAGGATACAGGATGAAGCTGGCGTCCGGATGACCGGCCAGCGCCGCCTGCCAGGCTTCGTAGTCTTCCATATACACCTGCCGGTCACGCCCGCCCTGGAGCACCAGCACGGGGAGCCCATCGGCCAGGTGCAGCGCGGGGGCGTCAATGCCCTCCAGATGCCGCAGGTACCAGGCGCTCATGCCAAAGACCGCGGCGCCAGGGGCCAGGGCCTCTTCATTGCTGAGCGAAAGCAGGCCTTCAGCCTTCCTAATTTCAGCCTCAATCTGCTTTAGCGCGGCGTCCGGGGATTCGATTTGCCCAGCCGCAAGGGCCTCCCGGGCCAAAAGCCTGTTCTGCTCGGCTGACAGCTCCCGGAGCTTCCGGGGGCTGCCCGCCAGGTTGATATAGCCGTCCGCGCCCGCCCCCTGAGTATTGATATAAGCGGTGAGCATCCCGCCCAGGCTGTGCCCCAGCAGGAAGGCTTTTTTGCCTGCCAGCTCCGGGCGGGCTTTGAGCAGCTGCACGGCCGCCGCCGCGTCCTGCGCCGTTTCCTCATCCACCGTCAGCCGGGGGTAGTCAGGGCTCCCGGCGATTTCCTGGCCATAGACCAGGGTGCGCTTGTCGAAGCGTAACACGGCAATGCTCCTCTGAGCCAGCCCCCAGGCCAGGTCCCGAAAGGGCGTGTTGGCCAAGACGGCCTCATCCCGGTCAGAGGGGCCGGAACCGTGTACCAAGACCAGTCCGGCCTTGACCTCGCCGTTTGCGGGCAGCGACAGCGTCCCTTCCAGTGGATACCCCCTGCCCGCGTCCACAGTGACGGCTTCCTCGCGGACGCCTTCCGGCAGCTCCGCAACTTCAGGCTCATCCTCCGGCACCTCGCCGGGGGTGAAGAACAGGCCCGCCACCTGGTTTTCGCCGTCCAACACCGTGCGCTGGATCAGCTTGACGTTTGAAAACACCAGCGTCAGCTCAATGATGTTAAACCCATCCTGCTCACTTGCCCGCCAAGCCCCGGTCTCAAGGAATTCCCCGCCCGCCATGGTGAGCTGCGCCCAAAGCGCTTTCAGCTGCCCCGCCATGGCGCCTTTCATGGTGCCGTCCATCATCAAAAGGGCTGCCTCCTCATTCCCCGCCTGGAGGCGGGTGAGCAGCTCTAGGGAAAGGGCATAAAGCGCCTCCGGCCTGCCCGCTTCCGCCGCCTGTGCGGCGGGCGAAAGCGCCATGATCAGGCACAAGGTGATGGTTAATAGTCCGCGCATGGCCGTGTCCTCCGAGTTCTTCATCTATGTACTTATCATAGCACGCAAACAATTTCCAAATCCACCCCCGGCATGAGGCCCGAGCGGTCGCGGTGCCTCATGTCAAATTGAGCGCGAAGGGCTGATTCATGCCTCACATACTTTGAGCGCGAAGCGGGGCTAG
>JAQVQY010000094.1 GCA_028701335.1 Eubacteriales bacterium | reverse complement strand
GCATCGTTGGGCAGGATTGGCTGGTCAAAATAGAGGCTGTTGTGCCCCAGGTCCGCGGTTTTCACAAGCTGCTCAGGCCGTGTCTGCGGCATGTTTTCCTGGATTGCCCGGATGGTGTTGCGGGCCAAGTAGTTGTTCTCATAGTTTAGCGGGCCGCCCACACAACCGCCCTGGCAGGCTGAGCCCTCAAAATAATCCAGGTCCGTGATGGTATTGTTGTCCACTTCCTCCAGGACTCTGATCACATTGTCAATGCCGTCTACCGCGATGCTGTTGCGGGACGCCGCTGCTTCCATTTCGCCGCCGCTTCCGGCCCAGCCAATACCCAGCGGAGAAAACCCCGGCCTTCGGCCGACAGGCCTGATTTTGGACACCAAAGGATGGATATGGCCGTAAATTTCCATAATGGAGATGGCGCCATCCACCGCCGACACGGCGTGCCCGATGGGGCTGCGGATGGATGTCATTTTGGCGGCACAGGGCGTAATAAAGAAAATACCGATGTCCTGAGGTTTTACGCCATATGCTTTGGCATAGTCACGCCGGGCAATCCGGGCGGCGATCTCCATGGGCTGGCGGAGGTTGATGATGTTGGGAATGAGCGCCGGAAAACGCGCCTGGATGATTCGCGTGACGGTGGGGCAGGCCGAGGAGATGAGCGGTCTGGCTCGCTGGGGGTCCTTGACCGCGTTTCGGATGGCCATGGTGACCACATCCGCCCCCTTTGACACATCCGCCACCTCTTTGAAGCCGATCTGAATGAGGGCGTCATAAACCACACCGATGTCCGTGAGGTGGCGAAACTGGCCATACAGGGTGGGAGCCGGCAAGGCGACAGGATGCGGGAAACGCCTGATGTCCTCCAGGGTATCCGTCTGAGCCACTTTCGCGTGGTAATCGCAGATGCGGATGCACTCGCCGCAGTCTATACAGCGTTCGTCAATGATGTGAGCGCGCCGGTCGTACACCCGGATGGCTTCAGTGGGGCAGTGCTTCAGGCAGTTGGTACAACCCCGGCACTTGTCCTCAATCAGACGGACGGAATGAAAACGGCTGCTCATCTCTCTCCCTTATATCACCCTGAAGGTGATGGTAATCCGTGTGCCTTCTTCCATTTGGCTGAAAATGTTAAAGGTATCCGCGTTGCGTTTCATGTTGGGCAGTCCCATCCCTGCGCCAAAGCCCATATTGCGGGCATCCTCGCCCGCCGTGGAAAAGCCCTCGCGCATCGCCAGCTCAACATCCGGAATGCCTGGGCCTCTGTCCTTTGAGAAAAGCGTGATCCACTCGTTGTCCACTGTCAAATTAATCACCCCGCCCAGGCTGTGGATGATGATGTTCATTTCCATTTCATAGGAGCTTACAGCCACCCGGCGCAGGGTGCCGGCATCAATCCCCAACTGCTTCAACTGCCGTTTGATGTCTGAGGATACCTCTCCCGCACAGTCATAAGCACCGCTGGCAATCTCATACTCCGCGCGTACCACGTCTCAGCCCGCCGCCTCATCCCGGGAGGGCCAACACATGGGCGCGCCCCGCAGGCCGCCCTCATACAGGAGCCCAGCGCAGGTAAACATCGTCTTGTTCACTGTCATTGTCACCAGGCCAGCTTCCCGGGCCATGCCAATTACATCTGGCGGGGGTACTTTGCCCCGCACAAACGCCACGCACTTCAGGTCCAGAATGCCAGCCGTCCGCACCACGTGGGCGTTGGTAATGCCGGTCAGCAGCATGGCGTTCTCATGGATAAAAGCCAAAGCATCGCTCATGAGGTCTGAGCAGCAGGCACTGGTCACGCGCTGGCCAAGATTCTCTTCCCCGCAGAGAACACGGGCATCCAAACACTTTACTATCTCCGCTATTGTCATATCCTGTCGTCTGCCTCATATCCTTTCATCTTTCAATTTGCCGGCGTCCGTTCGCGCTGCGATAATTCCATCCCGCCGGGTGACTATCGTCCCATTCGGCATTATAGCACGGTTTCAGGGCTTTGGGAAGAGGGCAACAGCGATGTATACATCATAGCAGCGTCCCCTGGCGCGCAAAAACGGGGTTGCCGCAAGTTCAGCAGCAGCCCCGTTTGGGCAAAGGAGGCTTAGAATATTACGGCTTGGGTACCGGGCTGGGGCTGAAAAGCCTGTTCCAGGTTTGGTTGCCAATCACACCGTCCACCTTAAGCCCATTATACCTCTGGAAGCTGCGCACGGCCTGATAGGTGGAGTATCCAAAGCCGTTGTCAATGGGGCCTGTGTAGTAGCCCAACTGCGACAGCCTCTCCTGCGCCTGCCCAACCAGGGCGTTATGGTCCCCGTACTTCAAATGTTTGGCGGGCACAGGTGTGGGCGTTGGAGTCTGGCCGGTGGGAGTGGGCTTGAGAGTCGGCACACCCGGCACCGGGGTGATGGTGGGTTTGGGTTCGGCGCCAGGTCCAAACAATTTGTCCCAAGTGTTGGGGCCCACAATGCCATCAGATTGGATTTTGTGGACTTTCTGAAACTCACGAACCGCCACCACAGTGCCATAGCCGTACTTGCCGTCGATGGCTCCGGAGTAGTAATGAAGCGAACTCAATTTTTCCTGCAGCTGCTGCACCTGAAGGCCACTTGAACCCATCTGGAGCCAGAGAGTGGATGGGGCTGGGACTGTAGGCTCAAGGGGCGGCGGACTAGCCGTAGGCGAGGTTGTGGGCGCGGGCAGATATTTCTTCAACATCTCCCATGTGATGGGGCCTACGATGCCATCCACCTGGAGGTTGTTCGCGCGCTGGAAAGCGCGCACGGCCAGATAGGTGGAGTATCCAAAGGTGCTGTCGATGGCGCCGGAATAGTATCCCAGCACATTGAGCCTGTTTTGCACCATTTGAACCAGATTATTCCGGTCCCCGTAAACGATCCGGAAACTCCGGTCTTCCGGAGCTGGTGTGGGCAGTTCCGTGGGAGCGGCAGAAGGATCTGGTTTGGGAATGGCGCCGGAATCGTACAGTATCGCCCACGTGCTGTCCCCCACAATGCCGTCCACCTTAAGCTTGTTAACACGCTGGAATTCGCGCACCGCCAGGTAGGTGGAATAGCCAAACTTGCCATCCAGCGCACCGGCGTAGTAGCCAAGTGTCCGCAGCGCCCCCTGCACCAGCGTGACGCCCGGCCCTTGTTGGCCATACTGCACCCGCTGGCCGACGGGCCCGGGCGGCGGCAGGGTGCCGGGATATGGCACAGCGGAAGAACTGAACAGCTTCGCGTAGGTGTCTTCTCCCACGATGCCATCCACCTGGAGGCCGTTATAGTATTGAAAGCTACGCACCGCGCGGTAGGTGGAGTAGCCGAATTTGCCGTCCACAGCCGCTGCGTAGTAATTTAGACTCCTCAGGCGCCACTGCAGGTTGGTGACTGCAGTTCCGGTGTCGCCATACCTGAGCGTCAGGGGAGCCGTTACTGTTGAGGCGCCCGATGTGAGGCTTGCCACCAGCAGGACAGCGCACAACAGTGAAGCCAGCAGTCTCTTTTTCATAGTGACCTCCCTTTTGGTTGTCAATCTTACCATAATCAATTGTCTCGCAACAATATACCCAATCCACGCTAATAAAGCAAGAGAAATTATAGCTTTTTGAACTCACCAGAACGAAAAGAAAGAATCCCGACCATTTCCCCAGGGAAACCCGCCATCACGAACCGCCTGCCGTCAACAGGTGCAGCGCCGCCACCGCCTGGGAAAGAGTAGCGACGGCCACCAATTTCACCCCTTTAGGGGCCTTCACACGCCCCAGCCGGTCCCTGGGGCAGATCACCTGGGCAAATCCCATGCGGGCGCACTCGGCCAACCTGCGCTCCATATGGGGGATAGCCCGCACCTCGCCCAGGAGCCCGACCTCCCCCATAGCGGCCACATCCTGGGGCAGGGTTTTATCAGAGAGGGAGGACGCAACGGCCAGGCACACCGCCAGATCCGCCGCCGGTTCATCCAGGTTAAGCCCTCCCGCCACATTGATATACACATCCTGGTTGTATAGCTTAAGCCCCGCCCGCTTTTCCAGCACGGCCAGCAGAAGCGCTACCCGCCCCTGGTCAATGCCATTTACGGTGCGCCTGGGAACGGCATAGAAGGATTGAGCCGCCAGTGCCTGCAGGTCCACCAGCATGGGGCGACTGCCTTCCATTCCACAGAACACCACCGAGCCGGAAATGCCCGCCGCTCTATATTGAAGCAGGGTTTCCGACGCGTTCTCAACCGCCAGCATCCCCTCCCCCGTCATTTCAAACAACCCCAGTTCATTCACCGAACCAAAGCGGTTTTTGTTGGCGCGCAGCAGGCGGTACTCCCGCTTGTAGTCTCCTTCAAAATACAACACCACGTCCACCATATGCTCCAGCACCCGGGGCCCTGCCAGCGCGCCTTCCTTGGTCACATGCCCCACCAGCATCACAGCGCATCCCGTGGTCTTGGCATAGCGCATCAACATGGAGGCGCTCTCCCGCACCTGGCTGACTGATCCGGGGGCCGAGGCCATGTCCGGCCGGTACATGGTCTGGATGGAGTCTACCACCACATAGTCAGGGACCAACGTCTCCAGTTTGGCACTCACAGCGTCCATGGCGTTCTCCGCCAGCACCATCATGGGGCTTTCCCCCACCTTCAGCCGGTCGGCCCGCAACTTAAGCTGCCTGGCGCTCTCCTCGCCCGTGACATATAAAACTCTTTTGCCGATGCCGGCCAGGTAGGCACACACCTGAAGCAGCAGGGTGCTCTTGCCCACACCCGGTTCACCTCCAATCAGCAGCAGCGAGCCTTCCACAATGCCGCCGCCCAGCACCCTGTCAAACTCCGGGATGCCGGTGGGCTGGTGCATCTGCTCCCCTCCAATTATTTCAGGAAGCAGCGTTTCCTCAGCGCCGGTGCCTCCGGGGCGCTTGTCCGGCTTTTTGTCGGAGATGGCTGCCTCTGGCAGAGTTTCCTCCAGGGTGTTCCAGGCATCGCATCCCGGGCACTTACCCATCCAGCGGGGCGTCTCATAGCCGCAGGCGGAGCAGACAAAGATGCTTTTGGGGGACTTTGTTTTCAAGGGCGTTCCTTTCTGTCGTGCAGTCGGGGTATAATGATAAAAATATCGGAGGAAACGGCATGAACCATGGCACAGCCTACATCGTGGGCGCCGGCGACTTTACCCCCAGGGGTCTCCTTCCGGGCCGGAAGGACATCCTGATCGCTGCTGATGGCGGCTTCGATTCGCTTCAGGCGTACGGCATCCTACCGCAAATCGTGTTGGGTGATATGGATTCTATCATACGCGCTCCCAGAGGGGCAGCGCGCCTGCGCTTCCCCGCCAAAAAAGACATGACGGATATGGCACTTGCCGTCCGCTTCGCCCGCGCACGGGGTTACCGCCGCTTTAAACTTTATGGCGCCACTGGCGGGCGGCTGGATCATACCCTGGCCAATTTTCAAACCCTGGCAGGCCTGGCAAGGGAAGGCCTTCACGTGGCGATCATCGCCCCGGGCATCGTGGCCTACGCGCTGGCCGACGGGCAAATGCGCTTTCCGCCTGTTAAGGCGGGCACGCTGGTGTCGGTGTTCGCGGTGGGAGGGGAGGCGGAGGGCGTGACGATTAAGGGCACAAAGTATGAACTTCAGGATGCGAGGTTGACTCCCTTTGCGCCTCTTGGCGTCAGCAACGAGGCCGTTGGATTTCCTTTTGCGGTGTCAGCGCGCCAAGGGACGCTCATCATCACCATCGGGGTTTCCCCTGGTTAAGCGCCGCCAAAGCGCCTGACATCCTCAGTTACCATCCTGTACAACGCTTCCTCCTTGCGCTCCACATCTTCAAGCAGTGCCATCTGCGCCCGGGCGCGCACCAGGTTGTGCTCCGGGTAGTCCACCTTAAAATACCGATCGCCGTCCAGATAGTCTGTCAAAAACCGCATGGCCAACTCCGCCGTGATCACCTTGATGCCAAGGGGAAGGCGGCTCAGTTCAGCCTGAGTAAGGAAGCCTGCCGTCTCCTCCACAAAACCCTGGGTAAAAGCCCGGGCTTTGTCCATATTCAGCGAAACGCGGGCAACGTCCGGCTCGTCCTCCGGGGCGTTGGAGGCGCCAAAGCGCACCGCGTCACCATAGTCATACAGCGCTGAGCCCGGCATTACCGTGTCTAGGTCGATGACGCACAGGGCTTTTCCGGTCTTTTTGTCCAATAGAACGTTGTTGGACTTGGTGTCATTGTGTGTCACCCGAAGGGGAAGCTCGCCCCGGTCCAGAAGACGCACGATTTCTCCCAGCATCCTCCTGCGCTCAAAAAAGAACTCAATCTCATCTTCCAGCGCCGGCACTCGGCCAGCCCGATCCTCTTCCACAGAGCGGACAAAAGTATAAAATCTCTTGGTGCTGTGGTGAAAATCCGGGATGGTTACGAAAAGCTTGTCCGCTGGGAAATCCGCCAGGTGCCGCTGAAAGCGGCCAAAGGCGTGGCCCACCTCCGCCATCTGTTCCAGGTTTTCCACCATGTCCAGCGCCAGGGCATCCGGGATATAGGAATAGGCGCGCCAGGTGCCGCCCTCGCCGTCCAGGTACATCACATCCCCGTCATCCGTGCGGATCACTTCCAGCGCCATGCGGCTGACATCCGCCCGGGAGGCCCCGATGTTCTTGCGCAAGTGGTCTGTGACAGCGGCAATATTGGTCATCACCGATCGGGGGTTTTTGAACACATAGGTATTTATTCGCTGAAGGGTGTAACTGTTGGTTTCCGATCCTTGGTGGTAGATGAGAATAAAAGTGTTGTTGACATTGCCGGAGTGTACCTCCTGAGCCTGGGCAAAGCGCCCCTGAAAACGGAAGTGGGGCGACACATGCTTGATCCGGTTATATACCATCGGACGCTCCTGTCTCTCATATTGGCATATGCGGGTA
>JAQVQY010000020.1 GCA_028701335.1 Eubacteriales bacterium | reverse complement strand
AAACCCCTTTGTTTCTTGCCCTATTATATCACATTTCGTCTTGTTTCCCTTGATTATTCCTTGCTTTCCTGCCGCTCAATGGCAAAGTCCCAGCCGCTCGGGGCTGGGACTTTGTCTACAGTCTGAATCGGCCGGCCGCATGGCCAGCCGATTTTCTTTTTTCGTTCAGTTCAGGCTTTCTTCTTGCGGTCGCCTATACCCATGATCAGGTTTACAAGGATACCAAGGACGGCGGCGCCGGCAATCGCCGGTACCTTCAGCCCAAACATATCGATGCTGCCGCCAAAGAAGTAGTGCACACCCAGGCCAAAGGTCATAATGACGGCGATGACCGCGATGTTCCGGGCGCTGAACATGCTCACGCCCTTGTCAATCATGATGGCCACGCCCTGGGCGGCAATCGCGCCAAAGAGGTAAATCTCAAGCCCGCCGATGACCGCGGTGGGAATGGCGTAGATGCCTGTGATCAATGGCGTAAAGCACGAGATGATCATGGCGAAGATCCCGGCCGCGAACATCACGGGTACGGAGTACACCCTGGTGATGGCCATGGTGGAGATGTTCTCGCCGTAGTTGGTGCCGGCAGGTCCCCCGATGGCGCCTGAAACCATGTCGCACAGCCCATCGCCAATCAGGTTGCGGTCAAGCAATGAAGCCATATCATAATGCTTGCCTCTTTTGCGCGCCTCGTTGTTGACATAGATGTCAAGCTGGTACATGTGCGCGGTGGACTCCGGGATGGTGGCGATGGCAATGGGCATCAGTGCCGCCACAGCGGCCCACGAAACTTTGGGGAAGGTAAACGCGGGGAGCGCAAAGATACCGCCGTCACCCAGTTTCCAGACTGATGCGTTAAGCGCCTGCTGGGGAATCGTGTTGAACAGGCTCATGTCCTGGCCGCCCAGGAGGTAGATCAAGCCCGCCACCGCGCAGCCGACTGCCGCGCCCAGCAGCAGGGGGAGCTGCCCCAGGAAGCCCTTCAGGTAGCGTGAGAACAGGAGTGTGGCAAGCAGTGTGCCAAGCGACACCACCCAGACCCAGTTGGAGCTGAACACGGTCTGTACGGGCGCCGCGCTGAGCGCGCTCGTTACTCCCTCACCAAGCGAGGCCACTGCTGAATCCACGGCGCCTTTGGCGGCGGCCGGGTCCACATGGGACGCAAGTTGGCTGATGAAGTTGCTGGTAGCCGTCACCAGCGTGTTTTCAACCGCTGCCGGTGCAGCGTCCTTGATGGCATTGCCCGCCAGGGACAGGCCGATAATCATGGCGATAGGGCCGGTGACCTGGGCCGGCAGGATTTTTTCCACCCTTTCCTTTCCGCCCCAGCGCACCAAAAGGCCCGCGATGATGGAAATAATGCCAGAGAAGATGATGCCAAACTGGATCTGGCTGATGGAGTCAGGCGGCAGAAGCCCTGATTCTTTCGCGAAGCCCATGCCCGCGATGGCGCCCAGGTAGGCGAAGGAGGAGCCGTAGTACATGGGGATTTTGCGTCCGGTGATGAGGATAAAGAACACTGTGGCCAGGCCTGAGGCGAAAATGGTGGTAGACACCTGAAAACCTGTAATCAGCGCCACCGTCACGGTAGCCGGGAACATGACGATTACTTGTTGGAGGGCGTAGAGCAGCAGTTTCCCAAAAGGGGGCCTTTCATCCGGCAGGTAGCTGTGCATCTGTTTCTGATCGTTCATTGGCTCTGCTCCTTTTCTTGATTGTGCCCGGGCCTAAAAAAACAGCCCCCTTGGCTGCCATCGCTGTTCCTTTTGGGCTGGTTTTCCGGTCATGTTGTCCTCCCCGCGGAAGTCTCCTGAGCACTTGGCGCAGATTACCACAGGGCTATGTCGCTGTCAATAGGTTTTCTGAACTTTTTTTGATTATCGGGGTATATTGTTCGGGTTGTACTGCCGCCTTGTTTTAAGGGAACAGATGTGCTACTATTCGGCGGGCAACCCCCTTTAGGAGTATTTTATGCAGGATGCATTGATTATTAGAGGCGCACGGGAGCACAATCTGAAAAACGTCAGCCTGACGCTGCCGCGCAACAAGCTTATCGTGTTCACGGGCTTGTCCGGATCGGGCAAGTCCTCTTTGGCTTTTGACACCATTTTTGCCGAGGGGCAGCGGCGCTATGTGGAAAGCCTGTCAAGCTACGCCAGGCAGTTCCTGGGCCAGATGGAAAAGCCGGACGTTGACGCCATCGAGGGGCTCTCGCCGGCCATCTCCATCGACCAGAAATCCACCGGCCACAACCCCCGCTCCACCGTGGGCACGGTGACGGAAATACATGACTACCTCCGCCTGCTCTACGCGCGCGTCGGCATTCCTCATTGCCCCCAGTGCGGCAAGGAAATCCGCCAGCAGACGGTGGACGAGATGGTCGGCGCTATCAAAGCCATGCCGGAGGATACCAGGCTCATGATCCTCTCCCCCATCGTCCGCGCCAGGAAGGGTGAGCACCGCAAGCTCCTGGAGGACGCGGCCAAAGCGGGCTATGTGCGGGTGATGATTGACGGCACGGTATATGACCTGGACGACACCCCGGACATTGACAAGAAGAAAAAGCATGACATCGACCTGGTGATCGACCGGATCATCAAACGGGAGGGAATGGACCAACGGTTGTACGATTCCATCGAAACAGCGCTACGTGAATCCGGCGGGCTGATGGCGGCGCAAATTATGCCTGAGGGCGAGCGGGTATTGTTCTCCCAGAACTACGCCTGCCCTGAATGCGGCATTAACATCGAGGAACTGACGCCCAGGATGTTCTCCTTCAACTCTCCCTTTGGCGCGTGCCCCGAGTGTTCTGGCCTTGGCGTCGTGCGCAACATCACCGCAGACATGGTCATCCCCGATATGGGCAAATCCTTGAACCAGGGCGCCGTCAACGCCATGGGCTGGAACAGCAGCGGGGATGAGCGAAGCACTTCCCATATGATGTTCGTGGGGCTAAGCGAGCACTATGGCTTCAGCATGGATACACCGGTGGGGCAACTCCCGGAGAAGATACGGAACATCATTCTCTACGGCTCAAAGGGAGTCAAAATCCCTATCCGTTTTACCTCCATTAATGGTCAGGGAACCTACAAAATCGTCTATGAGGGCATTATTCCCACGCTGCTGCGGCGCTATGAGGAGACCAGCAGTGAAACCACCAAAGCCATGTATGAGCAATTTATGCGGGAGGAACCCTGTCCTGCCTGCGGGGGCAAACGCCTGAAACCCGAAGCGCTGGCTGTTGCGGTGGGCGGGGCGGATTTGGCGCAGCTCAGTGACATGAACCTGGTTGAGGCGCGGGCGTTTCTGTCTTCCCTGGAGCTCACTGACACCCACCGGCGCATTGCCGAACAGATCCTCAATGAAATCAGCGTACGCATGCGCTTCCTGTGCGATGTGGGGCTTGATTACCTGAGCCTCTCCCGGGGGGCCAACAGCCTCTCCGGCGGGGAGGCCCAGCGCATCCGGCTGGCCACCCAGATCGGCACCGGCCTGGTGGGGGTGCTTTACATCCTGGACGAGCCGTCCATCGGCCTCCACCAGCGGGACAATAATCGTTTGCTTGCCACGCTGAAAAGTTTAAGGGATTTGGGCAACACGCTGATTGTGGTCGAGCATGACGAGGACACGCTGCGCGCGGCGGACTATTTGGTGGATATCGGCCCCGGCGCCGGGGAAATGGGTGGCCGGATAGTCGCGCAGGGGAGCGTGCAGCAGCTGATTGACGCGCCCGATTCCATCACCGGGGACTATCTGGCCGGTCGGAAGCATATCTCCCTGCCCAAAAAGCGCCGCAAGCCCGCTGGCTGGCTCACCGTGAAGGGCGCCCGCGCCAATAACCTGAAAAACATTGACGTTGCCTTGCCGCTGGGAGTGTTCTGCTGCGTGTCCGGTGTTTCCGGCTCCGGGAAAAGCAGCCTGATCAATGAAATCGTCTATAACGCCCTGGCACGTGACCTGAACCGCGCCTCCACCTACCCGGGCCCCCATGATGCCATCACTGGTACTGAAGAGCTGGACAAGATTATCAACATCGACCAGTCCCCCATTGGACGCACACCCAGAAGCAACCCGGCCACCTATACGGGGCTGTTTGACCTGATCCGTTCCACCTTCGCCCAGACCAATGAGGCCAAAGCCCGTGGTTATAACAGCAGCCGTTTCTCCTTCAATGTGAAAGGCGGGCGCTGTGAGGCCTGCAGGGGGGACGGGCTGCTTAAAATTGAAATGCATTTCCTTGCGGATCTGTTTGTGCCGTGTGAGGTGTGCAAGGGCAAGCGCTATAACCATGAAACCCTGCAGGTAAAGTACCGGGGCAAAACCATCGCTGATGTGCTGGACATGACTGTGGAGGAAGCCCTCAAATTCTTTGAGCATCATGTCAGGATAAGGAAGAAATTGGAAACCCTCCATGATGTTGGCCTGGGCTATGTGAGGCTGGGCCAGCCCTCCACCACCCTGTCCGGCGGTGAGGCCCAGCGGGTAAAGCTGGCCACGGAACTCAGCCGCAAGGCCACCGGGCGCACCATCATATTGCTTGATGAACCCACCACGGGCCTGCATATTGACGACGTTTCCCGCCTGATCAAGGTACTCCAGCAGCTGACCAGCGCCGGCAATTCTGTGCTTGTGATTGAACATAACCTGGAGGTGTTGAAAACCGCCGACTACATTGTCGATCTGGGCCCCGAGGGCGGGGACAAGGGCGGAACAGTGGTTGCCAAAGGCACCCCTGAGGATGTCGCAAAGGTTGAGGAAAGCTACACCGGGCAGTACCTGAAGCTGGCGGGAATCAAGTAACGTACTGTTTTTCTTGTACCGTCCGCGCTTTTCCTGTATACTCCAAACGGATTTTCACCCAAGGAGGGCCTATGCAAGACTCCCGACTTTCCGCCCACAAGCGGGCAAGCCAGGCGTACAGCGCGAACCTGCCCGCTGTGGTCCTGCAGCTGTTGCTCCAAATTCTTCTGCGCGCGGCCGCGCTGTCCCCCATGATCCTGGCGGCGGTAACCGGCAGGTTTTTCCAGGTGCGGCAGGAGCACGCGGTCGCGGTGGCGCTGTTGGCATCCCTGCCTTTGTATGTAATTATTGTCCTGCCCTTCCGATTCCATTTTTTTGCCAAGCTGGCCCGGTATCTGGGTTACGAGCGGGATGACCGCGCGGAAAATTACCCCACCTGGCTTGCCGCGGCGCTTTACCGGCTGCTGCGCGCCCTGCCTTTCCTGTTGCCCCTGTTAGCCTATTCCATGCTTTTTTACTACAATCTACGGGTGGTTGACTTTCCCACGGCGATGCTGAGCATCGAGAAGGTGGGCGCAGTGTTTGGCGGGAGCTACCCCATGGGCATCGGCATTATCCTGCTGGCTGCGCTTGTAGTATTTATGCTGGCAATGTTTGGCTGGCGTCGCGGGCAGGCCTTTGAGCATCAGCCGGTGGTTGAGCTGGGTATTCCGGTGGCCTGGCACCGGGCCGCAAAGCTGCGCAAAAAGCGCCGGCCCCGTTTTATCCACGTGAGCCGTGCCAATGCCCTGCTGTGCCTGCCGGGGCTGGCGGCAATCATCGGTGTCCTGGCCTTGTTCTTCAGCCAGAACTGGATGGGAAACCTGCTGATGGATTTCTTCTCCATCATTGAACGGATGCTGAACCTGGATTTCCCGGAAGCGGTAATGTATCAGCTGCTGATTGTTCTTATCATCTTTTACCTGCCGATTTTGCCGCTCAGGAAGCTGGCGGTAAGCGCCGTTTCCAATGAGGCTTGACCGGCTGTTAAGCCAGGCGGCCGGGTTCACCCGGAATGAAGCCAGGAAGCTGATCAAAAGCGGCCTGGTTTCTGTTTATGGCAATGCGGTGACCGACCCCGCCGCCCAGGCGGAGGAAGGCAGCCAGATACATATAGACGGCAAATTGCTTGATACCCGGCTTTCCTGCCATGTGATAATGAACAAGCCCCCGGATGTCCTTACTGCCGCCCGGGACAGCCGTCAGAGAACGGTGATGGACCTCTTGCCGGAGCGGCTTCAGAAGCTCCGGTGCATGCCGGTGGGAAGGCTGGACAAAGACAGTACCGGCCTGTTGCTGTTTACCACGGATGGTGAACTGGCGCACCGGCTGCTCTCCCCGCAGCGGCAGATTGTGAAAGAGTACCGCGCCCTGGTCACGGGAAAACTGGATGATGCGGCAATAAACGCTTTTTCTACTGGTATCCCCCTAAAGGACTTCACCACGCTCCCGGCAGAATTGGTTGTCCTCCGCGCGGGAGAGAAAGACAGTGAGGCTTTGGTCCGCCTGCACGAGGGCAAGCACCGCCAGGTGCGCCGCATGTTCCAATCCATAGGGTATGAGGTAACGGCGCTTTCCCGCCTGACCTTCGGCCCGCTGAGGCTGGATGAAGCCCTGACTCCCGGCGCCTGGCGGGAACTCCTGCCTGAGGAAGCGGACTTGTTAAAGGAGGCGGTGGACCTTGACTGAGCACTACTTCGCCCCCCATCCCGACGCCCGGCACGATCCGCGTGAAGTTGAGATTGACCTTAAGGGTACGCGCTTCCGCTTTCTTACCGATACGGGGGTCTTTTCAAGAGGTGGGCTGGATGAGGGCAGCGCCTTGTTGTTGGGCGCTGTGTTGGACCGGGTGTCCGGCGCGGTTCTTGACCTGGGATGCGGCTGGGGTCCGGTGGGGGTTATCACTGCCCGGCTATGCCCCTCCTGCCGGGTGACCATGCTTGATGTAAACGCCCGGGCCTGCCTGCTGGCGGAGGAAAATGTCCGCCACAATGGTGTTGATGCGGAAGTTATCTGCCAGGACGGGCTTAATGGCACCGGCCAACATTATGACTGGATTTTGCTCAACCCCCCGATTCGCGCGGGAAAAGAAACGGTCTGCCGCCTGTTTCGGGAAAGCGCCGATCGCCTGAACCCCGGCGGCATCCTGGCGGTGGTCATCCGCAAACAGCAGGGCGCCTCCTCTGCCCAGCGCTATCTGGAAGGCCTGTTTGGCCAGGTGACGCTTCATTGCAGAAAAAAAGGCTATCATGTATACTTCTGCGCGGGAGGAACGAATGATGCTATATAATGAGGCCTTTTTTGATCAAGGGGTTAACCGGCTGGGCACCAATGCCGTCAAGTGGCAGTCGCCTGACTATATGGGGAAGGATACGGTGCCCCTGTGGGTGGCGGACATGGATTTCCCCTGTGCTGAGCCGATCCGGGAGGCCCTCCTCGAGAGAGCCGGGCACCCCTGCTACGGCTACACCTGCGTGGGAGATGAGGATGCCCAGGCGCTTACAGGCTTCTGGCGGAGGCGTCACGGCCTGGAATTTGAAGCTAAAAACGCGCTGATGCTCCCAACAGTGGTCACGGGCCTTCGCGTCTGCGTTCAGGCCATGACCCTGCCGGGAGACGGCGTGATTATCCAATCGCCGGTGTACGGCCCCTTTTTCAGCGCCGTCATCGAGTCCGGCCGGGTGGTGATGGAAGCACCTCTTGCCCACGATGCTTCCGGCCGCTACAGCATGGACTACACGGCGATTGAGCGGCATTTGCGCAATGGCGCACGGCTGATGATCCTCTGCAACCCCCATAACCCGGTCAGCCGTGCCTGGTCCCAGGAGGAACTGCGTGCGCTGGTATTGCTGCTCAAGCGTTACCAGGCCAGGCTGGTGTCCGATGAGATCCACGCGGACTTTGTCTATTCTCCCAAGCGCTTTATTCCCGTTTTATCCCTGCCGGAAACGCCTGATAACACGGTTTTTCTGGCTGCTGCCAGCAAAACCTTCAACATCGCGGGCCTCCAGCAGGCCGCGGCCGTGTGCAGGGATGAAGAAACCCTGCGCGCCCTGGCCCGCACGGCGCACCGCGCCGGAGCCGAATCAGGGAACATCTTCGCCCTGGCGGCCACCCGCGCGGCCTACACCCACTGTGATGATTGGCTTGACGGCCTGATGGTTTACCTGCGCTTAAACCAGGATGTTCTGCGTGACATGCTGTCTGAGCTGCTCCCCCGAGCCGTCATCTCGCCCATGGAGGCCACTTTCCTGGCCTGGCTGGACCTGAGAGCCTACCTCATCTCCCATGATGAAATAGAAGCCCGCCTGAGAAAGCACAAGGTGGCGCTCACCAGCGGCCGGTTCTTTGGCCAAACCGCCGGCGAGGGCTTTATGCGTATCAATTATGGCTGTCCCCGCGCGCAGCTGAAGGAGGGGCTTGTTCGCCTGGCCCGCGCCGTCAACGAAGGGTAAATGAAAGGAATCAGCATGAAAAACAACACCGCCAAACTGAACCTGGGGAAGTACCGGAAGCCAATGACCGAAACGTTGAGGGAATGGATCAAAATCCCCAGCCTGAAGGCAGATCCGGCCCCCGGCGCGCCCTTTGGGCCGGAGTTGGCCCGGATGCTGGAGGCGGCCCTGGCTTCCTGCCGGGCGCTGGGTTTTAAAACCCGTAATGTGGATGGCTATGTGGGCGAAGCCTGGATGGGTGAGGGCAGCGATGAAGACGCCCTGGCAATATTGGCCCATGTGGACGTGGTCCCGGTGGGCGATGGCTGGACCCGGGAGCCCTTTGGCGGAACGGTTGAGGGCAGCACCATGTATGGCCGCGGTACCAGCGATGACAAGGGCCCGCTGGCTGCGGCGCTTTACGCCATGTACGCGGTGAAGGAAGCGGGTGTCCCGCTCAAACGCAAGGTGAAGCTCATCATCGGCTGTGATGAGGAGAGCGGCTGGGAGGACATCGCGTACTACAAGACCGTTGCTACCCTCCCGCGCAGCGGCTTCAGCCCTGACGCCACCTACCCGGTCATCAACATCGAAAAAGGCGGCTGCCATTATAATCTTACCGGCTCCCTGTCCCAGGAGGGCCTCAGGATCCTCTCTTTTTCGGTGGGCGAGCGCTTTAACGTTATCCCTGGCTCGGCCACAGCGCTGGTAGAAGGTGATGAAAGCATGATCGCCAGGGCGGAGGCCATCAGCCGCCAGTATGGCTGGCCGGTGAAAGCAAGCATGGAGGGAAACGCGGTGCGCCTTACAGCGACCGGCATCAACGGCCATGCCGCCCATCCGTCCATCGCGCGCAACGCCATCGGCCAGATGCTCATCACCCTCAGGGACCTGGGCGCTCAGGGCGCCATCAGGGAGCTGGCGGACAAGATAGGCACCCAGTACCTGGGCGAGGGCCTGGGCATTAAGGCGGAAGACGCCATCAGCGGCGAACTTACCTGTAACATGGGCATTATCCGGGTTGAGGACGGCCAGGTTTCCTGCACCCTTGACATCCGTACGCCGCTGCTGGTTGACGGCAGCCGCCTGCGCAAGATCATCCAGGACCACCTGGAGGGCATCACGGTGGAGGAGTTGTCCTTAAGGACACCGCACTATGTTCCCCTGTCCAGTGAACTGGTACAGGGGCTCCTGGAAGCCTACCATGAGGTAACGGGGCGCGAGAAAAAGGCCATCGCCATCGGCGGGGGCACCTACGCCCGCAGCCTCAAGGAGGGCGTGGCCTTTGGCGCCACTTTCCCGGAGGATCCGGATGTGGCTCACCAGGCGGATGAGTATGTGAATTTGGACAGCCTCATGCGCAGCACGGAAATATTCGCCAGCGCCATCATCAGGCTGGCCGGAAAAGTAGGTTGAAGATGAACGAACAGGAAATCACCTGCATCAGCTGCCCGGTGGGCTGCAGGATGCAGGCGGCAGTGGAAAACGGCGAGGTGAGCCAGGTGACCGGCAACGCCTGCAAGCGGGGCGAGGTCTATGCCCGGCAGGAGAGCCTGCGCCCGGAGCGCATGGTAACGGCAGTAGCACCGGTAAAGGGAAGCGCAGTGCCTGTGAGCCTGAAGACCGAGCGCCCCATTCCCAAGGACAAGATCGCGGACTGTATGCGGGACATCCAGAACCTCAAGCTGCGCCTGCCAATCCTCATGGGAGAGGTGCTTCTGGAGGATGTGGCCGGCACCGGCGTTAAGCTGGTGGCTACCCGGTCACTGGTTTAGCCAAGCCCCGCGATTAACTGTTCCAGGCTCCCTTTCGCGTCGCCCAGCATCAGATGGATGTTGGACGCGCCGTCATACAGGGGATTATGTACGCCGGCATAACCTGGCTTGGTATCAAAGTTCAGGATCATCAGCCGCCTGGCATCCTCCGCAGACAGCACGGGCATGCCATAGATGGGCGTGCCTTCCGCCGTGTTGGCGGCTGGGTTGACCACGTCGTTGGCGCCGATGACAATCGCCAGGTCGGTGCTGGAGAAATCAGGGTTGATGGTCTCCATTTCATAGAGCTTTTCATAGGGCACGTCCACTTCCGCCAAAAGCACGTTCATATGCCCGGGCATGCGGCCGGCCACCGGATGGATGGCAAAGCGCACATCCTTCCCTTTGGCTTCCAACAAGTCTGTCAGGGTTTTTACCTGTTCCTGGGCCTGGGAGAGGGCCATGCCGTAGCCGGGAATGATGATGATGCTCTGAGCCTCAATCAACCAATCAACGGGGTCCGCGGGCGCTGATTCAGGCATTTCCACTGCCGCCTCAGATGCTTTGGTTTCCTGCGCCTGCTCCGGTTTGGCTGCCGCGGGCGCTCTCCCAAAAAGCACAGCGCTTAAGGTCCTGTTCATGGAACGGCACATGATCTGCGTCAATAACAGGCCGGAGGCTCCTACGATGCCGCCCACCGACACCAGGAGGATATCCCCCAAAGCCATGCCGGCAATGCCCGCCGCCACGCCGGAGCTGGAGTTCAAAAGGCTGATGGTGATGGGCATGTCCGCTCCGCCCACGCGGATGGCGAAGATGTAGCCAAACAAGAGGCCAAGGACGCCCAGCAGCAGGCAAAACATGCCGTTATAACCTGGAACAACTGGCAAGAGCGCGATTAATACCAGCATGGCCAGCGCCATCAGCGCCGTGATCGTATGGTGCCCGGCGTATACCTTTGGCTTCTGGGGCAGCAAGCCCTGCAGCTTCCCCGCCGCCACCATGGAACCTGAGAAGGTCAGCGCGCCCACGGCCAGCGCCAGCCCGGAGGTAACAAGGCTGAAGCCGGACTGCGTTTCACCTGACAACAGGGTAAGGATGGCGGCCAGCGCCGAAGCCAGCCCGCCCAGGCCATTTAAGAGCCCCACCATCTGTGGCATCTGGATCATTTTAACCCTGAGGGTGATGACTATGCTGATCAGGGTGCCAATGGCAAGCCCCAGGATGATGTACACCAGGGAACCTGACAGATCCGTTCGCATAAAGACATAGATGATGGCAAGCAGCATGCACAGCGCGCTTAAGCGGTTTCCGCTGGCCGCGGTTTTGACCTTGCTCATCATTTTGATGCCATACAGCACGCCCAGGCTCAAAAGAAGCGGCACGCCAATGGCAAGGATAATCTCTGCCAGACCCAGGGATGCCTCCGGTACAGTTGTCATGAGCCTTTCCCCACCGCTTCTTTTCCGCCTTTGAACATGCGCAGCATCCGGTCTGTAACGCCAAATCCCGCCACCACATTGATGACCGCCGCGATGATTCCCAGCATCCCCACCAGCCTGGCCAGGACGCTTTGGGAAAAAGCGGTGACGGTGATCATCCCCAGGATGGTGATGCCGGAAAGGGCGTTCATGCCGCTCATCAGCGGCGTGTGAAGCAGGCTGGGCACGGCCTTGATCAGCTTGTAGCCCAACACCGCAGCCACCAGGAACACCAGCACCAGGACCCCTTCAAGGCCGGTCACAGCTTCATCGCCTCCCGCGCGCCCTGGTGGACAATCTTGCCGTCCTGGGTGGTCAGGATGCCCTCGATAATCTCGTCCCTTAGGTCAAGGTGGAAGGTTCCGTCTTTTAAGAGATAATGCACCAGGTTGTAAACGTTCATGGCGAACATGGTGGTGGCGCTTTCAGGCAGAAGCCCCGGGATATTCTTGATGCCCACCAGATGGACATTGTGAAGGTCCTTGATTTCTCCCGGCGGGGTGAGGGCGCAGTTGCCGCCCTGGTCAATGGAGATATCCACGATCACGGCCCCCGGCTTCATGGACTTCACCATGTCCTCTGTCACCAGGACGGGCGCTTGTTTCCCTGGGATCAGCGCCGAGAGGAAGACCAGATCCATCTCCGGCAGTTTTTCGGCAAGGGCGGCCCGCTCCAGCGCCAGGTGTTCGGGGCTTAGCGCTTTGGCATAGCCGCCCTCCCCCACGCCCGCCTCGTCCGGCACACCCAGTTCAATCACCTGGGCGCCCAGGCTTTGGGCCTGCTCCCGGGCAGCGGGGCGGATGTCCGCCGCGAACACTTTGGCGCCCAGGCGCTTCCCTGTGGCCAGGGCCTGAAGTCCCCCGACGCCGGCGCCCACCACCAGCATGTTGATGGGCTTGATCATCCCAACCGCCGAGAAAATCTGCGGCGCGAAGCGGGGCAGAAGGTTGCAGCCCATGATGGTGCCCTTGTAACCGGCGCAGGTGGACATGCTGGTCAGCGCGTCCATGCTCTGGGCCCGGCTTATGCGGGGCACGCCGTCAAGCGTCATGGCAATCACGCCCCGGCGGGCAAGGTTTCCCACCATCTCATGATTGGAAGGAGCCGCCGGATGGATGAAGGTAATCAGATATTGGCCGGGCCGCATCAGGTCCACTTCATGGCGGCCCAGCGCGGTATTGAATTGCGGCTCTTTTACCTTGAGGATCAGCTCCGCGTTTTCGTATACCGCCAGCGCGCCCTGGACCACTGTAGCGCCGGCTTCGGCATATTGCCCGTCATGGAAGTACGCGCCTTCGCCCGCGCCCGCTTCTATTAATACTTTGTGCCCTTCCTGGACATACTTGGCGCAGGTGGCAGGCGTGGCCGCCACCCTATCTTCATCGTGCATGATTTCCCTGGGAATTCCGATAATCATAACTACCTCCTTTTATGCCGTTTTCTCACCGTGAGTATATCGTGAAAACAGGATTTATACAAGATTATATATTCCAGGCAAGCATGTGATTTTACCTTCCCAATCTTGACATCCACGGGAATTAACGTAAGATATCCTTGGCCCGAATCATGGGCCGCAGGAGGCGGGGATAATGCAGCCGGGAAGAAAAAAAACATTCAGGATTGAGGCCATGTACGCCGGCCTCCAATCCTCCTATTGGCTCTCGGTGTGCACCTTCTCCGGGTTCATGGCTGTATACCTGAGCTTTTACGGCTTCAGCGACACATTGATTGGCCTCACCTCAGCGCTGATCTCCATTTTCACCATCGTCTTCCAGCTCTATGTCTCCAGCTATTCAGACAAACATCCCCACCTCCCCATTAAACGCACCGCCGCCATTATCTGTTTGGGGGCGCTGGCGCTGGTGGCATTGCTCACTCTGATACCGCTTCCCATCCTTTTGATGTTGGTGGTGTACAGCCTGGCGGGAGGCCTGATCAACGTCATTCCGGGGCTGTACAACGCGCTCATCATGCAGTTTGTCAACCTGGGCATTCCGGTCAGCCTCGGCTGGCCCCGCGGCGTGAGCGCCATTATATACGCCATTGCCGCTTTTTTCCTGGGTCTGTCGCTTGAGCGCTTTGCCCCAAATATATTGATGCCGCTATGCCTTCTGGCGCTGGCCATCGCCCTCTTTTTTGCCCTGAAGATGCCCAAGCCGCCCAATGAGCCGGAAATCTCTTCCTCGTTGCCATTGGCGCCGGCCGAAACCAGCTTCCGCCGTCTGCTGGGCGCAAACCGTGTGTTTCAGTTGTTTCTTCTTGCCAGTGTCTTTATGCAAGCGGGTCAGGCCAATACCCTGCTGTTTCTCCCGCGGATTGTGTCCGGCGCCGGCGGCGGGAGGACCGAACTTGGCCTGGCGCTGTTCATCCAGGTGGGAATGGAGATGCCCGGCATGCTCCTCACCCCATTATTGGTGCGCCGCTTCCGTGCCCGGGCGGTCCTCACAGTGTCGTTTGCCAGCTATTTGCTCAAGGCCCTGATCATCCTTTTTTCCAGCAGCATGGCGGGCATCCTGGCGGCGACCTCGGTCAGCCTCCTGTGTTATGGGCTGTATGGCATCAGCTCCATTTACTTTGTCAATGACATCGTCCAGCCGCATGAAAAAGTGCGCGCCCAAGTGCTGGTCACCATGAGCGGCGCGCTGGCGGCCATTGTGGCAAATCCCCTGGCGGGTTTTGTGGTGGATCAGTTTGGTGTGCACACTTTGAATGTGGCCTGCGCCATCAGCCAGATGCTGGCAGTGGCGCTGATGCTTCTGTGCGCCGGCCTCCAAAACGCGCAGGAGAAAGCGCCGCTGACTCAGCGGGGAATGTAGTTGTCGCGCAGGTTCCTGATGCTCTGTATACGCTGCTCGGCGAAGACCCTGGCCGCCGCGTAGGTGGAAATTCCCTCCTTCTCAGCGATGGCAAAAATATCAAGCAGCCTGTCATAAATCCTGGCGGCGTCGGCCATGGCGCGGTCCTTGTTGTAACCGATCAATTCGTGATAGACGTTGATGATGCCTCCGGCATTGATGACAAAATCCGGGCAGTAGATGATGCCCCGGTTCATGAGCATAAGGCTGTGCGCTTCCTCGTCCAGCAGCACATTGTTGGCGCTCCCCGCAATGACAGGCGCTTTAATTTGGGGGATGGTCTCATCATTGAGCGCGCCGCCCAGGGCACAGGGCGCCAGCACATCCACATCCAGCCCGAAAATTTCATCCGGCTCCACGTAGCGCACCTGGGGGTGCTCCAGGCGCATGCGCGAAATGTGTTTGGGATTGATTTCAGTAAAGAATATATCGCCGGCGCCTGCCTCCACCAGGTAGTTGATGAGGTAGTAACCGGTCTGCCCCGCGCCCTGCACGGCAAAGGAGCGCCCCTGAACATCCGCTGAGCCATATTTCTTAAAGAGGCCTGCCCGGATACCATGGTAGACGCCCTTGGCCGTGACCGGCGACGGGTTGCCGCTCTTGCCCTCAAGGCCCACCACATGATCAGTCTCCATGGCCACATAGCTCATGTCCTTGGTGGAGGTGTTCACATCCTCCGCCGTGATATATCGTCCGTTAAGGCTCTGCACGAAGCGGCCAAAGGCACGGAAATAGGCCTCGGACTTCACCTGCGCCGCGTCCCCTATGAGGACCGTTTTGCCTCCGCCCAGGTTAAGCCCCGCCGCGGCTGACTTGTAGGTCATGCCCCGGGCGAGACGCAGGCAGTCCACGAGAGCTTCCTCTTCTGTAGCGTAGTTCCAGATGCGGGTGCCGCCAAGCGCCGGGCCCAGGGTGGTATTGTGGATGACAGTAATGCCCTTAAGTCCCGTTGAGCGGTCAAAGAAATGAACCACCTGCTCAAACTGGTGTTGCTGCATGTGATCGAAAATCGCGATTTGCGCCATGTTTTTCCTCCGTTTGTGTTATTTGGCTGATTATACTGCCAGTAAATGTCAATTACAATACATTCGGACAAAAAAATACAGGATCGGCTATCCTTGCATTCCGTTTCGTCTCACGGTATGCTATGGGCGCAATCCCGGAAGAAAGACACGCGGAGCGGCGATGATGAAGATATTGGTTGTGAATCTGGGCTCCACCTCAACCAAAGCTGGTATTTATGAAGGCAAAACCTCCCTGGCAACTGAGACCATCCGGCACCGGAAAGAAGAGTTGGCCAGCCTTCATACCCTTCTTGAGCAACGGGATTTCCGCAAGGGTGTGATTGAAAGCTGGCTTCTGGCACAAGGGTATTCGCTTGATGATTTCGCGGTGTTCTCCCTGCGAGGTGGTTTAATCCGGCCCATTCCGGGCGGCGTCTACCAGATTAACGCAACCGTCGCAGAGGACGCCAGGTCCGGGCACTACGGCGAGCACGCCTGCAACGTCGGCCTTTTGTTGGGTTATGACTGGAGCCGGTCCACCGGCATTCCCGCGGTGTTTGTAGATGCCCCATGCACCGATGAGTTGAGCGAGGTGGCAAGGATTTCGGGGTTTAAGGGTGTGGAGCGTACCAGCATCTTTCATGCCCTCAACGCCAAACGCGTGATCCGGCTCTATTGCAAGGAAAAAGGCCTTGACCCATACGGCCACTCGTTCATCGTGGCCCATATGGGGGGCGGTATCTCCGTGAGCGCCTGGCAGAAACTCAAAGCCATTGATATCAACAATGGCGTGGATGGAGAAGGACCCTTTTCGCCGGAGCGCGTGGGCAGCCTAACCCATAAGAATATCTTCAGCCTGTTGAAAGAATACGGCGGGGACACTGAGGCGCTGCGCAAGGCGCTTTATTACCGCGGCGGCCTCATGTCGTACTTCGGCACCAACGATGCGCCCGCCCTGACCAAGCGAGCGGAAACGGAGCCGGAGGTAGCCCTGATACTTGACGCCATGATTTATAATATTGCCAAGCAGATTGGCGCCCTGGCGATCCCAATTAAGGGGCAGGTGGAACAAATCCTCTTAACCGGCGGCCTTGCTCATAACCCCCGTGTCACGGCGCCGATTTGTGAGCAAGTGGCATGGATCGCCGGCTGCACCATCTACCCGGGTGAAGACGAGCTGGCCGCTCTGGCTGAAGGTGCCTGGCGCTTTGTGACCGGGCAGGAAGAAGCGCTTGTCATTGAATAACGCTTTTACCGGTCTCCTCTCACACCAGCGGGTGTTTGTCATTCTGGGCCCATATGGCAGCGGGAAAACGGAAATCGCGATCAATTTGGCCGGGATGCTGGCGCGGGACGGCCGCCGCGCAGCGCTGGCGGACCTGGACATCGTGAACCCCTACTTCCGCTCCCGGGAAAAAGAAGATATCCTTAAGGCCGCCGGTATCAGGCTCATCGCCCCGGACAAGGCCACTTGGGCTGCCGATCTGCCCGCCGTTCCGCCGGAAATTTTGACGCTAATTCAGGACGATTCCTTGACCGGTGTGCTGGATGTAGGCGGGGACAAAGGGTCTGTGGTACTGGCCGCGTTTTCTGAGGCACTCCTGGCGCTTGATTCAGCCGTATGGTATGTCATTAACCAAAGCAGGCTGGGGGCGCAAAGTCCCCGGGAGGCACTCGGGTTGCTGCGCGAAATCGAGGCCCGTGCAAGGCTTCCTGTGACTGGCCTGATCAACAACACCCATTTATTGGGGGAGACTACCTTAAAGACCATCATGGCCGTGGCTGAGTACACCTGGGAATTGTCCGCCCGCTCTGGCCTGCCCCTTGTATTTAATGGCATCCAGGAGTCCCTGGCTCCCGACCTCACATTGCCTGAACCCATCCTCCCGCTGGCGCTTGTCATGAAGCGCCCCTGGGAATAAGCATCCATCAAGGAGGTTTTCATGAAGGGAAGAGTGACCTTTAACCTGGACCGGTGCAAGGGCTGCGGCCTGTGCGTGAGCGTGTGCCCCAAAGATATCCTGTGGCTGGACGAGAAGGTGACCAACATCAAGGGGTATCATCCCTCCGGCATCTCTGACCAGTCAAAGTGCATCGCCTGCGGTAACTGCGCCAAAATCTGCCCAGATTCCGTCATCACAGTGGAACGGCTGGATGAGGAGAAGTAAAATGCAAAAAGAACTATGGAAGGGAAACGAGGCTATCGCCGAAGCGGCCGTCCGCGCGGGCTGCCGGGCCTACTTCGGCTACCCCATCACACCCCAGAACGAGATCCCGGAATACATGAGCGTGCGGATGCCCGAAGCCGGAGGCGTATTCGTCCAGGCGGAAAGCGAGATCGCCGCCATCAACATGGTCTATGGCGCGGCCGCCGCTGGCGTCAGGGCGATGACCTCCTCCTCCTCCCCCGGCATCAGCCTCAAGCAGGAAGGCATCAGCTATCTGATAGGCGCTGAACTTCCCGCGGTCATCGTAAACATGATGCGCGGGGGGCCCGGCCTTGGCACCATCCAGGCCGGCCAGGCGGACTATTTTCAGGCCACCCGGTCTCCAGGCCACGGTGACGGGCGCATGATCGTGCTGGCGCCCTCCGGCATCCAGGAGGCGGCAGACCTGGTGGCAGAAGCCTTTGACCTGGCGGATATCTACCGAAACCCCGTGATGATCCTGGCGGATGGCATGATCGGCCAGATGATGGAGCCCATCGTGTGGCATGAGCGCAAGCCAGCGGAGTTGCCGCCCAAGGATTGGGCCGCCCTGGGGCGTGAAGGGGACGGCAGAACGCATTTTGTCACCTCGCTTAGGCTCCAGTCCGCCGAAAACGAGGTGTTCAACCAGCAGCTGATGGGCAAATACCAGCAGATCGCGCGGGATGAAGTCCGTTGGGAAGCTATTGATTGCCAGGACGCGCAGATCATCATCGTGGCCTACGGCACCACCGCCCGCATCTGCCAGTCGGCTGCCAGGAAACTCAAGCAGGAGGGCATCAGGGTTGGCGTCTTCCGCCCCATCGGCCTGTGGCCTTATCCCTATGAGGCCCTGCGAAAACTGGCGGAGCAGGATACTGTCAGGAGCGTGCTCACCGTGGAGATGTCCTTGGGGCAAATGGTGGAGGACGTGCGCCTGGCCGTTTGTGGCGTGAAGCCCACGCCCTTTTATGGCCGCACTGGCGGCATGATACCCGAAACCGAGCAGGTGGCCGACCAGGTACACCAGATCCTCCGGGAGGTGAAAGCATGAGTCAAATCGTATACCAGCGCAGCCCAGGCCTTAAGGATGTGGAAACCCATTATTGCCCCGGCTGCCACCATGGAATCGTGCATAAGCTGATTGCCGAGGTGTTAACCGAAATGGACCTGCTGGACACCGCTGTGGGCGTTTGCCCCGTTGGCTGTTCCGTCCTGGCGGGTAATTACATCAACTGTGACTTCATCGAGGCCGCCCACGGGCGCGCGCCGGCGGTCGCTACGGGCGTCAAACGCACACATCCTGAGCTGCCGGTGTTCACCTACCAGGGGGACGGCGACCTGGCCTCCATTGGCACAGCGGAAATTGTGCACGCCACCATGCGGGGCGAGAAGTTCACCACCATCTTTATCAACAACGCCATTTACGGCATGACCGGCGGCCAGATGGCCCCTACCACTCTGGAAGGGCAGAAGTCCACCACCTCCCAAAGCGGCCGGGACCGGAAAATTCATGGCCTGCCCGTGCGTATGGCCGAGATGCTTGCCACACTGGACGGCATGGCGTACGCCGAGCGGGTATGCGTGGCCGATATCCCAAGCCTTAACAAGGCCAAGAGGGCCATTAAGAAGGCATTTACCCTGCAGCAGAAAGGCATTGGCTTCACCTTTATTGAAGTGCTGTCCACCTGCCCCACCAACTGGGGGATGAGCCCGGTGGAAGCGGGAAGATGGGTGCAGTCCACCATGAGCCAGTACTACCCCCTGGGGGTGGTGAAGGATGCGGAGGTGCCGGCATGACCAGGGAAATCATCATCGCGGGTTTTGGCGGCCAGGGCGTTATGTCCATAGGAAAAACGCTCACCGAAGCGGGCCTTAAAGAGGGGCATGAGGTCTCCTGGGTGCCTTCCTACGGGCCGGAGATGCGGGGCGGTACCGCCAATTGCGCTGTGGTCATCTCCGACGAGCCCATTGGCTCCCCGGTGGTGAACAGGCCCACTGAACTCATCGCAATGAACGGACCCTCGCTCGCGAAATTTGAGCCAAATGTCCTGCCCGGCGGCCTTATCCTGGTCAACGCTTCCCAGGTGGAGCAGAAGGTAAGCCGCCAGGATGTGAAGGCCTACTATATCCCTTCCATGGAGGAGGCGGGAAAGCTGGGGAACTTCAAGGTGGCCAACATGGTGATGCTGGGCGCCTACATCAAGGCCACCGGCGCCCTGAAAATGGACACCATCGCCCAGATGCTCTCCCACATCTTCACCGGCCCAAAAGCGCACCTGGTGGCGCTGAATATCAAAGCCCTGGAGGCCGGCGCCGCCTATATCAAATAGGCAAATAAGCAAATGACAAAGGAGCGTTGTATTACAGCGCTCCTTTGTCTGGTGCGGGAAACAGGACTTGAACCTGCATGAACGTATTGTTCACTAGAACCTGAATCTAGCGCGTCTGCCAATTCCGCCATTCCCGCCTAACCGCAAGGCATAATTTATCATAGGGCTTATGGAATGTCAAGAGGTCCTCGGGGTAATTTTTGGGCATCCGGGGGACGAGGCGTGAAAAGACAATTTTGGGTATAAATTGTAAACTATTTATTGCTAATCCGTGTTGTTGCTCAGTTTTTGTGGTATCATACAGTATGAGTACGGTCGGCTTTGCGCCGGCCGGCTCCAAACCGATAGGATTGGAGGAAGAAAAATGTCAAAGAAATCCTGGACGACACTGCTTATCGTAGTGCTGGTCATCGCTGCCGCTGTCGCTATTTACTTCGCGACGAGGCCGCCGGCTGAAGTGGAACCCACCCCCACGCCGATCGTGGAAACCACCGACGCGCCTGCAACCGTAACGGATGCGGTTGTGGAGACACCCGTCACCGACGCCCCCGTAACCCCATAAGGCGAATACGCCTATTAAAAAGCCCACTGCCTTTAAAGCGCAGCGGGCCTTTTCTTATATTGGGGGCTTACTTCCTGGCTACTCCGCTGTTCCGTGCTGCCTGGGCCACAGCCTGGGCCACAGCAGGGCCAACGCGCATGTCAAAGGCATGGGGAATGATGTAATCAGGGCTCAGCTCCTCCTGGCTCACCAGGGAGGCAATGGCCTCGCTTGCGGCCATGTGCATCTGTTCATTGATGCGGCTGGCGCGCACGTCAAGCGCTCCCCGGAAGATGCCCGGGAAGGCCAGGACGTTATTGATCTGGTTGGCGAAGTCGCTTCTGCCGGTGCCCACCACCTTGGCGCCCGCGGCCAGCGCTTCCTCCGGGAAAATCTCCGGGGTTGGGTTGGCCATGGGGAATAGGATGGCGTCATGAGCCATGGCCTTCACCATGTCTCCGGTAACTAGCCCCGGGGCCGATACGCCCAGGAACACATCGGCGCCCGCCATGGCGTCCTTGAGGCTGCCGCTCGCCCTTTCCAGGTTGGTCATCGCGCAGACTTCCGCCTGCGCAGGGGAGAGACCCTCCTGCCCGGCGTTAATGATGCCCTTGCGATTGGTCAGGTACATCCGGGGGCCGGCGCCCATATGCAGCAGGTGTTTGGCGATGGCTATGCCCGCGGCGCCCGCGCCTGAAATGGCAATTTTCAAGTCCCCGATGTCCTTGCCCACCACTTTAAGCGCGTTGATGAGGGCCGCGCCCGCCACGATCGCGGTGCCGTGCTGGTCATCATGAAAGATGGGAATATCACAGATTTCCGTAAGCCTTTGCTCGATTTCAAAGCAGCGCGGAGCCGCGATATCCTCCAGGTTGATACCGCCAAAGGAGCCCGCCAGGAGCGACACCGTGCGCACGATTTCGTCCACATCCTTTGAGCGGATGCAAAGCGGGAAAGCATCCACATCCCCAAAGGTCTTGAACAGGCAGCATTTCCCCTCCATCACCGGCATGCCGGCCTCAGGGCCAATGTCGCCCAGGCCCAACACGGCGCTGCCATCGGTGATCACCGCAACAAGGTTGTGCCGGCGGGTCAGTTCATAGGAAAGCTCGGGATTTTTCTGAATGGCCAGGCAGGGAGCGGCCACGCCGGGTGTGTAGGCCAGGGACAGGTCCTGTGCGTTCTTCACCGGCACGCGGCTGTTGACCTCAATTTTACCGCCCCATTCCTTGTGAAGCCTTAGGGACTCCTTCTGTGTATCCATCTATGTGATCCTCCTGTGATGATTAGCGGACTTTCTCCCATTTTATCCGCAATCACTTTGTCCTGTCAACGCGCAGGGAGGTTGGTTCCGTTTACGCCGGCGCCTGCCCCTGCTATAATGATACATATCAAGGAGGGCGTGGATGGAAACACTGCACGGCACAGTCAACGGTACACTGTTTCGCAATGATGAAAACGGATACAGCGTCATCTCCCTGCGGGTGGAAGGCAATCTGCAGACAGCGGTTGGTGTTTTCCCGGAATTGTCTGACGGAGAACTCCTTCAACTGGAAGGCGAGTGGATGCAGCACGCGCAGTATGGCCGGCAGTTTAAGGCAACGGGCTTTATGGTGGAACGCCCTACCACCCTTGACGCCATTGAGCACTACCTGGGCTCAGGGCTTATCCGCGGCGTGGGCCCAAGCACTGCCAGGCTGATTGTGGAAGCCTTTGGACAGGATACCCTGGAGGTACTCACAACGCGTCCCGAGCGGCTTAAGGAAGTTCCCAAAATCGGCAAGAAGCGCATGGCACAAATCCACGAGAGCTTCATGGCCCAGCAGCAAAGCCGCAACACCTTTCTTTTTTTGCAGCGCTATGGCATTACGCCTTCTTTGTCAAACAAAATCAACAAACTCTACCGGGATCACGCGGAGCGCTTTATCCGGGAAAACCCCTACCGGCTGATTGACGATATCGATGGCGTCGGTTTTCTCACCGCTGACCGCATCGCCCAATCCCTCGGCGTTACCGAGGACAGCGATTTCCGCCTGCGCGCGGGCATCAAGCATGTACTGATGGAAGCGGCCGGCAGCGGCGGTCACACCTATCTGCCTGAAGGGGTACTGGTCAGAAAGGCCTGTGCCCTGCTTCATGTGGGAGAGGAACTACTGCACCCCCAGCTTGATTTTATGTGCTCAAACCGGGCGGTGCAACACCTGGAAATTGAAGGCGGGCATATCATCAGCCTGACAAGTTATGTGCAGGCGGAGCAGGAGATTGCCCGCCGGCTGATGATGCTCACGGAGAGCTTTCAGCAAATGTTCCAGGCGCAGATTGATGATCGGATCAACGCCTTTGAGCATCAGGAAGGCATCCGTTTCAGCCTGGCCCAGCGGGAAGCGATCGGCATGGCCGTCAACTCCGGCCTGTCCGTCATTACAGGCGGACCAGGCACCGGCAAGACAACGCTGATCAACTGCTTGCTGTTTGTGCTTGGCGGTGAAACGAAGACGCTGCTTGCCGCTCCTACCGGCCGGGCCGCCAAGCGAATGAGCGAAGCCACTGGACAGGACGCCAGCACCATTCACCGCCTGCTCCAGTTTGGAGGGGAAGAGGGTGCGTTCCTTATGGATGAGGATAACCAACTGCACGCTGACTGTGTGGTGGTGGATGAGGGATCCATGGTGGACGTCTTCCTGATGCGAAGCCTGCTTCGCGCCATAGCGCCCGGCACCCGCCTGGTTCTGGTGGGTGACGCTGACCAGCTGCCAAGTGTGGGCCCGGGCAATGTGCTGGCGGATATCCTCTCCTGTACCCGAATCCCCCAGGCGCGGCTGAAGGAGATCTTCCGCCAGGCGGAGCAATCCATGATTGTCCTGAATGCACACCGCATCAACCGGGGAGAAGATCCGGTAGCCAATAGCCCCGGCAGCGATTTTTTCTTTGAAAACAAACCAGACGCCAATGCCGCGGCCGAAAGCGTGGTGGCGCTTTGCACCACACGGCTTCCCAAATACCTGAAGGAGACCGACAGCGTCCGCGCCCTGCAGGTGCTCTCCCCCACCAAGAAGGGTGTGTGCGGAGTGGGCGCGCTGAATCAAATGCTCCAGGAAGCGCTTAATCCCCCGCATCCCATGAAACAGGAACTGCAGTACCGCGACATGACGTTAAGGCAGGGAGACAAGGTCATCCAGATCAAGAACAACTACCAAATCTCCTGGACCACACCGGAGGGCGAGGAGGGGATGGGTGTTTTTAACGGAGACATCGGTTTTGTCACCTTGATCGACCAGGAGGAAAAATCCCTCACTGTGCAGTTTGATGACCTGCGCCAGGTGGAATATGAGTATACGCAGCTTGAAGAGTTGGAGCTGGCCTACTGCCTGTCTGTGCACAAGAGCCAGGGCAGCGAGTTCCCGGCCGTGGTGATTCCGGTGGTCGGAGGGCCCAGGATGCTGCTTACTCGTAACTTGCTTTACACTGCCGTTACCCGGGCGCGCCGGCTGGTGGTGCTGGTGGGGCGTCCCCAGGTGGTCAGCATGATGGTAGACAACAACCTGGAGCGCCGCCGCTATTCCCTTTTGAGCCATTGGCTTCAGATAGAAGCCGGGGAGGGTGCGTGAAGCTTGGCGAGGTGGTTTCGTCTCTTCTTTTTCCCCAGGCCCGCTGCCTGTGCTGTGATGAGCCTCGACGCAAGGATTCTGGACAAGCCCTGTGTCCAGGCTGCCAGGATGCTCTGTTGAATGCGAAGACTGATCACCTCTCCTGCCCCCGATGCCTTTCTTTCCTTAGCCAGGGCAAAGTGTGCTCCCTCTGCGCCCGGGGCGGGTTGTCCGGTATTGAACGCGCTTACGCGCCTTATATTTACCGCGATGAGGCACGGCAGCTGGTTATCCGCCTGAAGTTTGGCCCCTGTGAGGAGGCAGGCCCGCCTTTGGCCCAGGCTATGGCTCAGGCTATCACCGGGCAGGACTTTGACTTAATGGTTCCCGTTCCGCTATACCGGGATAATCAAAGGGAGCGCGGATTCAACCAGGCCGAATTGCTGGCCCGGATCCTTCAGCGCTTCAGGCCTGATCTTCCGCTGCAGCTGGCCCTTGAAAAGACCGCGAAAACACGCCGCCAGTCAAGCCTTAGGCATGATGACAGGTTTGAAAACACCCGGAACAAATACCGCGCCATTGTCGATGTGCGCGGCAAAACAATTCTGCTGGTTGATGATGTGCGGACCACCGGTGCCACCGCCCAGGATTGCGCCCGCGCGCTGAAAGAGGCGGGCGCCAAAGCCATCAGCCTGCTCACCGCCACGGTGGCGGCATAGGAGGGGTTATGGCTGTTAATCCGCACGAAAGCCCGTTTTCAAGAACAGAGGCGCTGCTGGGGCAGGAGGGTATCCGCTTGCTCCAAAACGCCACCATGGCGGTTTTTGGCGTGGGTGGTGTGGGCGGCAGCTGCGCTGAGGCCCTGACCCGCTGCGGCGTGGGCCGCCTGATCCTGGTGGATAATGACCGCATCCAGCCCTCCAATTTGAACCGGCAGGTGATCGCGCTTCACTCAACCCTTGGGATGTTGAAAACAGAGGCAATGCGAGCGCGCTTGCTTGACATCAATCCAGAATTGAAGATCGATACTTATCCATTTTTTTACAGCCCTGAGACACAGGACATGGTGCCGCTTGACAGTTGTGACGCGGTGATTGACTGCGTGGATACCCTTGAAGCAAAACTGCTCCTGGCCAAAAAGGCACAGACGGATGATTATATTTTCCTTAGCGCCATGGGCGCCGGCTTCCGGCAGGACCCGCTGCGCTTCCGCTTCGCCGATATCTATGAGACCAAATCCTGCCCACTGGCCCGGCGCATGCGCAAGGCCTGCAGGGAACGGGGGATCAAGAGCATAAGGGTCTTATATTCGGAAGAGGAGCCAATGCCCCGCAAAACAGATCCGGGTATGCTTAGGCCGCCGCCAGGGTCTCTGCCCTTTGTGCCGCCGGTGGCAGGTTTGGCATTAGCCGGAGAAGCCGTCCGTCTCTTGCTCCAAAAGACTGTCCCGGGCCAGGTCCAGGGCACGCCTGATGACATCGGGTGAGTAGCCCCGCCGGGCAAGCGCAGCGTAGGCCAGCTGCGCCTGATGGCGTGGTTCTTTGGTCCTTTTGGACAACGCCTTTTTGGCGTGCTTCACAGCACTGTCCAGTTGGGCGCTGTTGTCTGTCTTCTCAAGAGCCTCCGCGATGTCCTCCGCTGGGATGCCTTTTAGCGTCAGCTCCCTGTGGATTCGCCCTACGCCGACCCGTTTGATTTTCATATTCACATAGTTGGTAACATAGCGCCTGTCATCCACCAGCCGCGCCTGAACGAGTTTCTCCATAGTCTGTTTTACTGCAGGCTCGCTATACCCCACCTCTATGAGTTTTTTCCTGATTTCTCCTTGGGTGTGGTCCCGTGAGATGAGCATCCGGCCGGCCTGTTCCAGCGCAAGTCCCGCCTCCATCGGCTTGGTTCCGGCGCGGTAAACCTCGGGATCCACCGCCTGCCCCACCTTAAGCGGGGCGCGCTTGAACACTAGGAGTGGGACGGTCATCCGATCCCCGCTGATCAGGTGTATCAGCCGGCAGCCGGTCCGTTTTACAATGTCGGTCACCGTATCGGTCATTTCTTCTCCTGCCACACGGCGATCAAGTCGCGGTTGATGTCAGCCAAAATATGCCGTCGGGCCACGGAAGCACCCGACGTGAAGCTGATCAGTCCCTCCCCTGTCCCCGGGTCCATAAAAATCATATGCACCGCCCCATAGGCCATACCCTGATGGCCAAAGAGAGGATTGTCACTGATCTCGGGGTCTTTCAGCAAAAAGGTGCCGATGCCCTGGGTTAATGCCGGGTCCCGCTGTGACAGGCTGGCTGCCGGGGTGCGCATGGCCTCAAGGCTCGCAGCACTTAAATCCCCCGGTCGAAGAAGCGCCTGGCCCAGCCGGGCCGCGCTTTCCACATCCATGCAGCAATTCCCCTGGGCCAGGCTGTAGTGGGTCTGGGGGTCAGGCCGGTCCCAGCCCTCCTTAAAGGCGCGCTGTTTTGCATTTCCATCAAAGGCAGGCTTTGCCCGGGGCGGCAAAACGCGCCAGGCGTCAGCCACAGGGCCTTCCATGCAGTGCGGATAAAAGCTGGAATTCATCCCCAACGGATGGAACAGCCATTCCTGTGCCAATTCCTCAAAGGCCTGGCCCAAGGACGCCTCCAGCGCGCATGCTGCCAAGCCCACACCAAAATTGGAATATTCACAGCCACTACCCGGCAGATGGACAGTATGGCAATCCTGCCCAAGCAGGGTCTCCGCCTGCACATCCTGCCCAAGCGAAGCCATATACGCTTTGCCATCGCTGATGCCCGCTGTGTGGGTCAGGAGCATTCGAAGGGTGACAGGCGTCTCCGCCGCTTTCGGGTGGCGCAAAGAATAGGGCATTACCTGATCCAGGTCATCATCCAGGCCGATTTTCCCCGTTTCGTGAAGCCTCATCACCAGCGCCGCCGTTACCATCTTGGACACGGAAGCGATTCTGAAAACAGTCTTCCTATCCACCAAGGCGTTTTTTCGCGCATTGCCAAACACAAGGTGCGTGTGTAGCCCGTCGAGGTTAAACAGACCCAGTGCGGCGCCACGGCATCGGTGAGCCCTGTAAACGCCGGCGAAACGCTGGGCCAATGCGTTGTTTTCCGCATC
>JAQVQY010000093.1 GCA_028701335.1 Eubacteriales bacterium | reverse complement strand
GATGCCCACCATGTGAACCCGCTTGCCGCGGTAATAAAAAATGTCAGGCTGATCCATGGATTTCCTTTCATATACCTTACACCCTAAGGTGTGATGGCATTATACCTGTGCCACTATTATTTTACAAGTTTGTGACGGCCCGAAGCCCTTGCGTAACAAAACAGGTGCTGCTGCAAAACCCCCGACACACCTGGAAACCGTTCAAATGGAAATCCCTCCGGAAACTGGCTGGCCAGCACCCGCTCAATCCAGACATCCACCGGAAACGCGTCCAGGCGATGGAAAGCGAAAAGCAGCACACAGTTGGCCACTATAATGCCAACTCCCGGCAGAGGCAGGAGGGCTGCCAGCAAGCCTTTGTCATCCAATGCGTGTAGCCCATTAAGCGCCGGTTTCCCGGCATGCACCATACGGGAGGTTTCAAGTATATATTTAGCCCGGTAGCCCAGGGAACACGCCAGCAGGCCTTCCAAAGACGCTCCAGCCAGCGCTTCCGGCGCGGGGAAAGCATGGATTCCCGGGTCGATCTCCTCACCATACGCCTGGCACAGTTTCTCCACCGAGTAACGGATCGCCCCAACGCTTTTTCTCTGGGAGATGATGAATGATATCAGCGTCTCAAAAGGTTCCTGTATTAAAATGCGCAATCCGCCGGCAAAACAGACGGCTTCATAGAGATAGCCGTCACCTGGATGTACGAGGGAACAAATGCTGTGATAGTCTGTGCCCAGGTCAAAGTAGCCCCGCCACAGCGTGTCAAAGTCCTCCTGGGAGCAATGAAACTCAAATATATCATCGCCAAACGATGAAATTTCAAGCGCGCGCCCAAAGGCGATCACGCGCCAGCGGTTATCTCCCACTCGCCCCATCCTGAAGCACTGGCCGCTTTCCGCTGTGAACGCCAGGTCAAACCCGGGGATTGATAAACGCATCGCTCACCGTCTTCTTGGCTTTTTCGGCAAAATAGCGAACCAAGGCCAGGGTTGACGCCATTATGGGTACACCGACAATCATCCCCAATACTCCAAAAAGGGCGCCAAAGAACATCACCGAAAACATCACCAGCAGCGGATGCATCCCCACCTCAGCGGAAAGAATTTTGGGGGACAGAACGCTGGACTCAATCTGCTGCACAACCACAATCCACAGAATCATCCAAACCGCGGTAAAGGGCGTGTCACTGATGAGCGCCAACACAACCGGCAGCACCCCACCAAACCAGGGGCCAAAATAGGGAATCAGGTCAAGCACACCCGCCAGGATACCAATCGTGATGGTATTGGGGATGCCAAGCACCGCGGCGCCCGCTCCGGTGGCAATACCAACAAAAAGCGTCAGAATCAGCCGACCGCGTACAAAGCCGCTTAATACATGGTTAATATCCCGCCACATCTCCTGAAGCGACTTCCATTGCCCTGCCTTCACCCAGGAACGCACCTCGGCAATAAAGAAATTCTTGTCCTTAAGCATATAGAACATGATGATAGGGATAAGGAGAAAGTCCACCAGACCTCCCAGGGAGGAAACCAGGCCTGTCAGCATGCTCATCAGCACCTGATAAGCCCCACTGGTGAGCTCATCCACAGTGCCTTTGGCGTCTATGCTGCCTGCCAGGGCAGTGCTAAGCCGCTCCAGCAAGTCCATCATGTCTTCCCGCAGTCCGGCTACCACTGCAGGCAGCCTGCGGATCAGTTCCATGGCATCCCTAACAATGGAGGGAACCAATACCAGGGTAAACAAGAGCAGTAACAGAAGAATCAGCAGAACCAGCATAAGGGAAGAAATCCACCGCTTAACACCTTTTAATTGAGCGAAGTTGATAACAGGATTAAAGAGATAGGCCAGGATAAGCGCATATAAAAAGGGTTTAAGGGTGCTCCACAGCGCGTCCCAGGCAAAGATCATCAAAAGGATTACACCTAAGGCCAGGAGAACCTGTGTCACCCTCCTGCGGTTGCTTCTTAACCAATCTGCCGCCATCGATCCTCCTGAGAATTTCTCTAAACCTTATTGTAGCACAGCAACCCACCCCTCACAAGAAATCAGCCGGACTTGATAAAGACATTCTCTGTGGCATATAATCCGTACAAAGAAAGGGACTGTATGAGCAAAAACCAGCCCATTGGGGTGTTTGACAGCGGATCAGGCGGTATCAGCGTTTTGCGGGCGTTCCGCCATGTGATGCCGCAGGAGCATTATTTCTATTTTGGCGACCACAAAAACCTGCCATACGGGGAGAAGTCACATGAAGAAATCAGGACACTGACCATAAGCGCCTGCGACGCCATGGCGGCCCAGAGCCTGAAAGCTTTGGTGATTGCCTGCAACTCTGCTTCCACCGCGGCATTGGATAAACTCCGCAGTCGTTACCCTATTCCGGTTTTGGGGATTGAACCCCCCGTAGCGCAAGCAGCGGAGCTTCCAGGAACGGGGAGCTTTCTGGTGATGGCCACTACAGCCACACTGGCTTCACCGCGGTTTCAGTCGCTGGCTTCTCCGTTTGGAGATCGCGTCATCCCGCTCCCCTGCCCGGGGCTGGTAGAGCTGATAGAGGCGGAGGATACAGCCGGCCAAAAGGAATATCTCCGCCATCTCTTTGAAGCCGTATGCATAGAGGATGTGGATGCTCTCGTACTGGCCTGTACTCACTTTCCCCTGATCAAGGATACAATCACCCAAGCCTTCCAAAAACCCGTGTCTATCATTGACGGCTATAAGCGCGCGGCTGAATCGTTAAAGGCACTGTTAAAAATAGCCCGCCTCATCAATGAGCCGGGACAAACGGGCCAGGTCAGCCTGACCACCTCAGGAGACGCGGAAATAGTAGCGCGGCTTACCCGATTTCTGCTGGCGCGGCCAGGCTTTATCCAGCCAGATAATCCGGGTGATGGGTAAACCACTCCCTGGCGTCCCGGATATCCCGCTGCATCTGTACCCGCATCGACTGCCGGGAGGGATAAGTGATTTCATCCCGGAGAAAATGCCAATAACGGATGCGTACGCACTGCCCATAAAGTAAACCCTGAAAGTCAAACAGGTGGATTTCCACCGCGGGTTCACCCTTAGGCACCGTGGGATGGCTGCCCTGGTTTAGTACCCCTTGATAGACCTTGTTCCCCTGCTCCAACAGCACCACATCCGCCACATAGACCCCGTCGGGCAGGCATTTTCTGGCGGGGTCATAGGCGATATTCGCCGTGGGCACCCCCAGAGTACGCCCCACCCGGTTGCCCACAACCACCCTGCCTTCCAACTCCGCCAGGGCCCGCCCGTCCATCATACGCTATCCTATGCTTTCAAATATTTTCACCGCCCATGATAAGGCCGGCGCAGCATTTGTCAAGCCGGCAGGGCTTTTTGCCAACAGATGGCAAGGAGTTGGGACACCAGGTCACACCGTGTCTGATATTTCCGACCCTTCCACAAACCATTGCCCGTGGGAATACCATAACTCCCGTTCATGCCCTGAAATCCGGCAGAGGAAACGCATACCTTCGCCCCCGGCTTTCCTGGCGACGCCCGGGCGCACATCCAGCATCCGGTCAATCTCCCACTGCCGTCCATCAGGCCATATCAGCTTCAGTGGGACAATGCTGCCGTCCGGGTGGGTAAGGGACAGAACCCCCACATAGATTTTCTCGGAAAAGCGCTCATTCATTTCCTGATCACCTCAGAAAACCCACCGGATGCACCACATGATCGGTTTTGGGCACAATCGTGTTATACAGAGGGTTTGCCAGCGCCAGCCCGCGCTCTATCGCCCGGTCGCCATAGCGGGCATGGATATGGTCCACGGCCTGGCTTAGCCGGCCGAGTTTGTCCTGCCTGGCATAGCGGCCCAGCATATCGGTCTGCACAGGCCTGGTGTCTGTTTGCAGTGATCCCACAGTGATGCCCAATGAACGGTATGGCAAAAGCCGGCAAAAACCTTTGGCATGCAGCATCTCTGTAGCAATCAGTACAATATCCTCCGCTTGTGCCGTATGGTAGTCAACCGTTTTCTGGGCTGAAAAAAAGTGCATCTGGGAATCCCGCACCATCAAGGACACGCATTTACCGCGCATCCTGATCTCCCGAAGCCTTGAGGCGACTGAATCAGCGATCACATAAAGCACGCAGTGCGCGTCCTCCAGGGTGTACATGTCACGCGGCGCCGTGATTGAATTGCCCACGCTCTTGATTTCCGTTTCGTCCGCGCTTTGCATCACCGGCGTCGCGTCCTCCCCCGCCGCGAAACGCTGGAGAATTATCCCCATTTTTCCAAGCCAGGTTTGCATATTCTGTGGAGACTGGGCCGCAAGGTCGCCGATGGTTTTGATATAGCGGCTTTCCAGCTTGCGCCTGACCCGCTCGCCCACGCCCAGCAATTCTTCCACCGGCAAAGGCCAGACTTTCTGACGGTAATTCCCTTTGGAAATCACGGTGCTGCCATCAGGCTTTTTCATGTCAGAGCCAAGTTTGGCGAACGCTTTATTGAAGGAGACGCCCACGGAAATCGTAATCCCCAGCTCTTCGCGCACCTGCCGGCGCAACCGGTCGGCTATCCGCAGGCCGTCTTTGAGCGTCACGCCCAGGTTTGAGACGTCAAGCCAGCACTCGTCCAACCCAAAAGGCTCAACGCGGTCTGTATACTGCTCATACATCCAGCGCAAGCGCTTTGAAAAATAGATATAGCGCTGGTAATTGGGCGCAACGGTGATCAGCTCCGGGCACCACTGTTTGGCCTCCCAGTTGACCATAGCCGTTTTAACGCCCCTTAATTTGGCCTCTCTGGTCGCGGCAAGGACGATGCCATGCCTCTCTTCCGTGCTGCCACACACAGCGAAGGGCATACCGCGCAAAGCAGGCCGATCCACAAGCTCGCAGCTGGCGTAAAAGCTGTTGGCGTCACAATGCAAAATGACTCTTTCCATCCTTGGCCTCCAGTTCCATTCAATGAATGAGAACATTTGTTCTCTTTTCGTTTGAATCATAGCACGCGGGAAATGAAGAGGTCAAGCCGATGGGCATCAAAAAAACAGCCTGCCCAGGCTGCCGTTGTTGTCCCAATACAGCCGCCAAACACTATGGGGGGCCAGGCTCTTCCTCCGGCATCCCCACAATCCTTTCAACCGATTGCTCAATGATTTTTCGGATGTTCGCGTCCTTTGACAGCCACTCCCGCTGCTGTTCCCGGTCTAAAATCACCGGCATCCGGTCATGGATTTCCTCGATCCCCTTGGCTGCTTTCCGGGTCAGGATGACGAAACTGGGGACATCGTCTTTTAATTCCATGCGGTATATGCCCGCCATGTAAAGGGTTGTTGACTTGGGATCCCGCATGATATTTTTGATTTTCTTCTTAATTGTTGGGTGTTTCATCCACTCGTAGTAATAGGAGGCGGGAATCAGGCAGCGGCTTTCTTTGGCAGCTTCCCTGAAGGTGGGGACCTCCTGCACCGTTTCCGCCCGAGCGTTAATCAGCGGCTTTTTCCCGCCAAAGCCGCTAAAGCCCCACTTCATCTGCTCATATCGGGGCTTGTCCCCGCCAGAGGCTGTAACAGCTGCCGCGTGATCGGTGGGGAAAACCTCGCCGGTTTTAACAGGCGGCAGGCCATATAAACCGCGCCGCTTGTTTTCTTCTTCAATTTCCCGGAGGACCTCCCGCAGTTCCGGGTCATCCACCGCCACGAAGAATCTGCCGCACATACCATCACCTCAATACATTCCAGTATACCACCCAAAGATGTAAAAAATCGGGGAGGTACCCTATTGGCACCTCCCGTGAAGCCTTGTTTGCGTTATCCCACCGGCAACTCCTGAGCCAGGGTATCGGGCTGAGGCTTTTGGATGGTGAAGTCCAGTTTGTCATCCTCATAGAAGATACGCACGCTGTCCCCCTCCTCCAGCCTGCCGGAAACCAGGGCCTCGCTCAGGGTGTCCTCCACCCTGCGCTGGATCGTGCGGCGCAGGGGGCGCGCGCCGTACTGGGGATCAAAGCCATCCCGGGCCAGGTAGGCCACGGCGGTTTCCTCCACAGTCAGAGCGATGCCCTTCTCCGCCATGCGTTCAATGATTTTGTTGAGCATCAGCTGGCTAATCTGTTGGATGTGATTGTCCGCCAGCGGATGGAACACGATGATTTCATCCAAGCGGTTTAAGAATTCAGGCCGGAAGATGCGTTTGGTCTCGTCCAGCACCTTGGTCTTCATATCCCCATAGTCAATGGCTTGCTGGCTGTGATCGCCGAAGCCCAGAGCACGGCCGGATGCCATCTGCTGGGCGCCGGCATTCGAGGTCATAACCAGGACGGTATTCTTAAAGCTGGTCACCCGGCCCATGTTGTCAGTCAGTCGGCCGTCTTCCAAAATCTGAAGCAGCATGTTGAACACATCAGGGTGCGCCTTCTCAATCTCGTCAAAGAGCACCACGGAGTAAGGCTTACGGCGCACCTGTTCGGTGAGCTGCCCGCCCTCTTCATAGCCCACATAGCCGGGGGGTGACCCCACCATGCGGGAGACGGTGTGCTTTTCCATGTACTCGCTCATGTCAAGGCGGATCAAAGAATCCTCATCCCCAAACATGGCCTCGCCAAGGACGCGGCAGAGCTCAGTTTTTCCTACCCCGGTGGGGCCCAGGAAGATGAAGGAGCCCAGGGGCCGCTTTGGGTCCTGAAGTCCTGCCCGGGCACGCCGGATAGCCCGGCTCACCGCGGAGACCGCCTCGTCCTGGCCAATAACGCGTTTGTGCAGCGTGTCTTCCAGCTTCATCAGGCGTGAGGACTCAGCCATGGTCATGCGCTGCACGGGAATACCCGTCCAGGTGGCAACTACTGCCGCGACGTCCTCTTCCCCCACTATCGGGCGCTGGGACTGCTGCTCAGCATCCCAGGCCTCGCGCTTCTGCTGCATCTCATCGCGTACTTTACGCTCCCGGTCCCTCAGTGCTGCGGCTTTTTCGTAGTCCTGCTTGGC
>JAQVQY010000092.1 GCA_028701335.1 Eubacteriales bacterium | reverse complement strand
ACCGCCGAAATATTCAGCTTCCCCTATGGCAAGGAAAAACAGGAAGCGCTGCTCAAGGGCGATATCGCTTCCATTGGCCAGACCCATTCGGCCGGTGACCTGGAAGTGACGCTGGAGGATGTCGTTTACCAGACAGAAGGCGATATGCCGGGGCTGTATGGCACAGGGTTCATCGCCCCCAGAGCAGGCAGCAAGGTTGTGCTGATCCCTGAGGACTTCAGCGTCAATGACCCTGCCGGATATGCCGTACACTACGGTCGGGATATGGAACTCCCGGAGGGCGCGCCCAGCTATGCGGAAACGGCGCAAAAAGCAGGCGCGCGGATGCTGGTGGTGCGCGCTTTTGCGGACGCTGTAGCCATCGAAGGCAAGACAGTGGAGGCGGATGTAGGGTACAGCCTCATCCCGCAACAAGACGGTACCGTGCGCTTCGCCTTTGAAGTGGTTTCCCAACAGATACAGCGCGCGGAATACTATGACTTCACCATGCACCTGGGCTTCTGTGAAACGGACGCCCAGGGCGCAAATGGTGAATATCAGTCAGACGACTGGACAGTACGCGCTGTGCCCGCGCTTTCCGAAACGGCCAAGACCGATATCGCCTCTCAGACACCGGTGCCTGAGCCCACGGCCGTCCCTGCCGCTGCCCCCGGTGTCGTCCTGATGGTTGGGCAGCACTGGTCGGAGCATGAGAAATACACCGCCGCTTTCCCTGACCGCAGCGCTGAGAATATCGATCTTGAGTACGGCGAGTGGAAGGACTTCATCGCGAACCCCGAAAATGTATGGGACGTGGGCTTCTTCTTTCTGGAGGATGTCAGCCTGGACGCCCTGATCAAGGCCGGGCGAATCCTGGACCTTTCGGACAACGAAACCATCATGGCTCAGGTGAATGACCTCTATCCCAGGGTTAGGGAGGCGCTGACCCGGGATGGAAAGACCTATGCCGTGCCCCACGCAATCTTTGCGGGTCACAACGGTCTGGCGGCCATCGATGAGGACACATGGAAAGAGCTTGGCTGGGATTTCAGCAAAGCACCCCAGACCTTTGAAGAACTGGCCGTCCTGGCTGAGGAATACATGGCCCTGCCCCTGGAGACCCGCCGTGGCACCCGCTTCCTGGGGGAAGGGGAAACCGCCGCGTCGACCCGCCGCACGCTGCTCCGCGAACTGGTCAATACAGCCTATGCGGAAGCCATGGCAAAGGGTGACCCCGGCGCCATTGACACCGCGGCTTTGCGGGAAGGCCTTGCGCAGATCGAAGCAGCCAGCAGGGTTCTGGGCGAAAAACAGGCGTCCAGGGACGCCAAGGGGAACATGCGCGCCCTCATCTTTGAAGGCTGGCCCTACGTGGATGCACATGGAAGAATGCAACTGAGCCTTCGCTTGGGAGACGCACCTGCCTTTACCCAGCGCCTGGGCGTATGCGTCATTAATGCCGACGCTCCCAACAAAGAGGCCGCCATCCGGTACGTTGAGTGGCTTGCGGGCAACACCAACGCCCAATTCCTGCCGATGCTCAGCGCCGTCATGACAGCGCCGGAAATCGGCAAAAGGAGCATTGAACAGAACATTTTGGATTACAGCATGAACAGCCGTATCCAGGCCGGTATCAGCGAAGAAGACCTGGCCCAGGTCGGGAAGCTCAATGACATGATGGCAAGATGCGATTACAGCAAATACAGCCCCGAAGAAGCCGGATTGGCCCGCTTCCGCCGGGAAGTTGCCCCCTATATGACCATCATGACAAGCCCCTACCCGGTGACTTATGATATTCAGCAGGACTACCTGGACGGCAAGCTGGACGCAGACGCCTTCATCAAGGCATTGCAGGAGGCGGTGAAGTAAGGCACAGGAACCCGTTTTGGCAGAATCAGGCAGACATTTGGTTTGATCCTGCAACGTGACCAAGGGCTGCCACGGAAAAAGGCAGCCCTTTTTACTGTATCATCGGGTTTATAACCTTGAGTCCGGTACAAACAGTTCTTTCATCCAGCATGCAAAAAACCTATGATATCCTGGTATACAATCAGGACTCCGATGCCTTTTTGCTAACTCGCCTTGTTATGATAGAAAATAGAATTTCCCGCTGGAATAATTCACTCTTCCGGAGCGTCTATAGAGTGTCAGGCCTGACAGAAACGTCATCAGAAAGTGAGTGACCGTGACAGAACAGTATCTGGAACAAAGCATCCTGGCATACACAGACCTCCTCTACCGCATCAGCACTGCCCTTTTGCGAAACCCACAGGACAGGGAAGACGCCGTGCAAAGCGCTATCGAGACCGCATGGCGCAAGGCAAAAGGGATACGGGACGAGAGCAAGCTCAAATCATGGCTGACACGCGTGATGATCAACGCCTGCTACAGCATTCTGCGGAGAAAACAATGGGAAACACCAGTGGAAAATTTCCCGGAGTCAAGCTCGGAAACCTCTCTGGACGCGCTTCTACTCCGGGATGCTCTGGACAAATTGCCCGATGGACAGCGTCTGCCGCTGATCCTGCACTACTTTGAGGGTTTTTCCATCAGGGAGACGGCCAAAGCGTTGGGCTGGCCCCAGGGAACGGTACTTTCTCGAATGCAGCGGGGACGCGAAAAAATGAAAGAACTCTTATTGGAGGAACACGATGGAAGATAACCACATGAAACAGCTCTGGCGGGAAGCCTGCGGGGAGACACCCCCGGGTTTCATCAACCGCCTGCACAGGTCGCTTGGCCAGGCATCCACACCGCAGCCACAGCGACGTCTGCGCCTGATTCTTTCCGCTTCTCTGGCCCTGGTGCTGCTGCTTAACGGCGTCTACGCGCTGGAGCGTCTGGGTGTGCTGGACACCCTGAACGCGGCCCTGAGAACCCATCTGTTGCCTGAGGCAACCGACCTGTTGAAAAGCGACATCCCCCAGTCAGCAAGGCAGCCTGCCCTGGCTCACTTCAGCGTAGAGGAGGCCGTGTACGATGGCAGGCAGGCCTACTTCACCCTCAGAGTGCAGCCCTCAGACCCGGCCAAAACGCTGCTGATGGATGTGCAGGCCGACCCGTCATGGGCTTATGACTGGCAAGACAGCGGAAAGCCTTATGAGGGAGAGAGCTTTGCCCAAAAGGCGCAGACCTCAGGCCAGCAATTGGTACAGGCAGAGGTGTGGGACGCGCAGGTCAACGCACAGGCACAACAGATTCGCACACACCATACCCTGTACCAAAATGGGGATATCCTTTATACCCTGGCCTTGCCCGCCCAAGGGGAGGAAGCCAAGGTTCAGCTCAACCTGCTGGCGATGAACCTGCAGGGTCAAGCGGACGAAAGCGCTCGCGGTACGCTGGATTTCACGCTGCAAAAAAGCCCCCATATTCAAGTTGCTGCAGCCAAAACACCTCTTACCTTACCTGAGTCGGGGCTGACACTGACCCTTTGCCAAGTGGAAACCACTCCCATTGCCAGTTACCTTATCCTGAAGTATGCACTGGCCCCCAATGCCAGCCCCTTGCAGGCAGTGAACTTTGAGGACGGGCTGTGGCCCGAGTGGCTGGACGGGAAGGGAGAACGCCGCGAATCCGGCGATCCCTGGAATAGCCTGATAAAGCTTAACGACGGCAGCCGGGAAGTATTGATGACGTACAGCGCTTTACAGGAAATGCCGCAAAGCATCACCCTCTCCTTTTACAACAGCATGAGCCAAGAGAACTTTGCCCCCTTCACGCTGCCGCTTATCCCCAAGGAGGAACAATAACATGAACAAACGCAGAACCATCGCGATCCTTCTGGCCGCCCTCATCATATTCGGCATTCTTCCTGTGACCCTTGCGGCGGGAATTCCCATCGTTAAGCTGGGCGATGGCGCTCCCATCCCTTATCTTGCCGGTTTCACCAGCCGCCTCATCAAAGATTCCAACCAAATGCACGGCATCACCGGCAAGGCGGATCTTGTGTGGCAGCAAGCCGGAAACACAGGTTCGCAAGTCATCGTGCAGGTGCAAAACATCGCGCTGACGGACGATGTTCTGGCAGTCTTTTACCGTGCGGAATACGAAGAACCACTGCCGCTGAACTACGGTACTTCTCCCATCAGCTATGAAAGGGCAGCGCCTTATCTGGATCCAAGCTTGAACGGCGAACCCCTCCCCATCATCAGCCTTTTTATGGAAGGACATCCCGATGGAGACAAGGCGGTTTTCTGCCTGGCTATTTTCTCACTGAAGATGCCCATTCCCGACCGGAGTATCCTGGCCTTTGAAGGCAACTACAATGTAGATTCCAAGCAATATGATGCCATAAGCCAAATTGAAATCGACCGAAGCCAGGCGAAGGACCCTACAATTGCTCACAGCTTCGACCTGCCGCTGGGCTTCACGTATGAGCGTTATCCCAGGCAGAACACGCATTTCGCTTTCACCGTGAGGCGCGTTTCCTTCGGTCCCTTTGGAAACCGCATACGCCTGATCAATCTGGATAAAGGCAGGGACAGCGGCATCCTTGACTGCCTGTTGGAAGATGGAAAGGGGAACCCACTGCCCATCAGGAACATGACCAACATATTCAATACGTTGGCCAGCTCCGTGAATCCCGTGGAGATGCAAAATGAGATTTGGTTCTTTGGCGGGGAGGGGGCAGAAGCCATCCGTATCGTGCCGTTTAAGATACTCTCACAGACAGCCCCAACACGCCCATTTCATACGCTGCAGCTTGACGGTGTTTATCCGGTGACACTGCCGCTGAAAAACGGATCTGCCCTCACAATCCTCGGTGTCGCACTGGATGAGAACGGGTTCACCGTCAGCTACACCGCAAACCATGTGGACAGCGCCTCGTTTACACCCGGCAACAGCCAAGGCCAGCCTGTGGAAAATCTCTTCTATACCTCTGACAACTCCTTTGACCTTCCCTCACAGGGATTCCTTGCACAGGGCGTCTGGATGACGCAGCACGAGGGCCGGCCCGTTTCCCGGGCAAACGAACAGGTAATCAAGGCATTCACTACCCTACTTATTTCTTCCTCCGCGCAGGACCATGAGATCCCGCTGCCCGAACTGGCGGTTCAGGTGCCGCTGAAATAACCAAACCAATGTATGCCAGGGGGCTGCCACGCAAAGCGGCAGCCCTTTGGTCTTTTGCCATATAATTGAATTAGCGACTTTCAGCCCGGTAAAAACTAATTCTTACATCCTGGTTGCATAAAGCCTGCTTCATTCCGTCTTATAGGTGAAAGGAGGTGCGAAATGCTCAATTCTACGGTTCCAGGCGAAGTAAAAGAAAAGCAGCTGGAAGAATGGATTGCAGCGTACAGCAGCGCTGTGCTGAAGCTTTGCTTTGTATACCTTGCGGACACCGAAATGGCGAAGGACGCTATGCAGGATACGTTCGTGAAGGTGTGGAAAAGCATGGAGCAATTTCAAAGCCGGCACGAACTGTCCGCAAAGGCCTGGATCATGAAGATCGCCGTGAATACCTGCAGGGATTACAAACGGACTGCCTGGTTCCGGCATATCGACATGCGAAAGTCAATCGATGAACTGCCGGAGCCTGTGGCACCCGCAACCGATACATCCCGCGAGCTTTTCCTGGACGTCATGAGTTTGCCCGCGAAGTACAAGCAGGTCATCCTCCTGCATCATTTCCAGAATTTGAACCAGTCTGAAACCGCCCAGGCGCTGGGAATCAGCCGCACATCCGTATCGAAACGTTTGAAGAAGGCCTATGAACTGCTTCGATATGAGCCCGAAAGGAGAGGAAACCATGAATCAACGTGACGAAATCGAACTCAGCCTGCGGGAAAACCTCTCCGACCTGGAAATGTCCCGCGTCATGCAGGCTGAACTGATGCAAGAGATTACCGGAGGTGTAAAAGTGAAAAAGAAACTGACAGTCGGATTGGTCTTTGCCCTGTGCCTCACGCTGGCCGCGGTTGGCGCGCTGGCTGTGACACTTTTGTGGAAAGAGACGGCGGAGCAGATCGCGCCGCTGGAGGGAGAGCACGGTTATTATGACACCTGGAATGCGGATGCGAAGGCGGAATTGATCCGCATGCTGGTTGATGCCGGAGAGTTGAAAGACAGCGAAGCCGTGAAGAGCGTAATTAGCGGAACCCTGGATGATGAAACCCTCAACAAACAGAGCGATGAAATCATGACAGCGTATGTCAGCGGAACAGTGGACACCGTGACGCTTGAATCTATTCTGTTCCAGCTGCATGGGGATATCAGCACCTGGTCGGATGAGGACAAAGTCTGGTACGAAGAGCTGCTTAAAAAGAACAACCTGCTGGGTGACCACAGCGGATACTCCCTCCCCCAGGGAGAGGAGATCAACCGTTCCCAGGCCTTTGAAATTGCCACAACGTTCTTTGAAGGTCTTGGCATCACCGGGCTTGATCCATCCAAAACAGAGGCAACCTTCACTGAACAAGATGTTGACCTTTGGTATGGCGAAACGCAAGTGAGTAAAATCGGCCACAGATCCTGGTCTCTCATCTGGCCGCGCGGCGAGGATACTGTCCAGATCGATATTGGTGCCGATGGTACGGTCAGCGGTTACTCCATCCCAGAGTTAAGAAAACTGCGTCTGGCAGGCAGCTTCCCGGCCAATGGAGACATTTCCAAAGAGCAGGCCGTTGAACTCGCCAGGGAAGCAGTCGCTGAAAAATCCGATACAGCAGAAAGAAGCGTCAAGGAAATGCTGGCAAAAGCCCTGCTCGCCTATGTGGACCTGGAGCAGCCGCAAAATGGGTCCACCCGGCTTGGGGAGCGCCTGTGGTATGTCAATTTCGATGATGCCTGGCAGGTGCTGGTGAACCGGAACAGCGAAATCATATCCTGTACAAGAATCAAATAAGCCAAAGCGGGAACGCTCACGGTCAGGCTGATCGTGAGCGCTTTTTTATTGGATTGACCATGCAATAATCTTACGGCATCAAGATGAAGTGGGAAATTTATAGGTTTCCGGGCACTTACCCTGCAAGGCCTCAACTTACCCCGCAAGCGGCAGT
>JAQVQY010000019.1 GCA_028701335.1 Eubacteriales bacterium | reverse complement strand
AGCAGCGCCTGCACACACGCAATACTGATGATGCCAAGGAAATTGAGAAGCGCCTTTTCAACGCCCGGGCGGAAATGAGAAGGTGCAAGAACTACTGCTACGCCCTCATCAACGACGACCTTGACACCGCTTTGTCGTGCCTTCAGTGCATCATCACCGCCGAGCGCCACCGGACGCTTCGCTATCTGCCTGAAATAGTTGAAGAGATGCATCAGGCACACGGATAACATCATAAGGAGAGAACATTTATGGCTATAAACGAACCGGGCATCCAAACCCTGATAAAGCGCGCGGACAGCGCCTACACCCTGGTCATGATGGTGGCCAAGCGCTCGCGCCAGCTGATTGATGGCGCCCAGCCGCTTCTGGAGCGGGAGGGGCAGAAGCCCATCGCTGTCGCCATTGAGGAAATAGACCGGGGCCTGGTGACCTTCCACCGGAACCTGGAGGATGAGGACTGACATGGAACCCCTTGCCGGCAAAACCATACTGGTGGGCGTCACTGGGGGCATCGCGGCTTACAAGGCGTGCGAGCTGGTGAGCCGCCTGAAAAAGTTCGGCGCTGAAGTCCATGTGATCATGACGACCAGCGCCATGAAACTGGTGCAGCCCGTTACTTTTGAGGTGCTGTCCCAAAACCCGGTGGCGACGGACACCTTTCACGTATTTGACAGCAAGGAGGTTACCCACATTGCACTTGCCAAGGCCGCTGACCTGGTGGTCATTGCGCCCGCTTCTGCCAATGTGATCGCCAAGCTGGCCCACGGGCTGGCGGACGATATGCTGACCACCACCTTGCTGGCGACCGCCGCGCCCATTCTGCTGGCGCCGGCAATGAACACTTTTATGTACCAGCATCCCGCCACGCAGGAAAACCTGAAAACCCTTATAAACCGTGGCGCCATGACCATAGGGCCGGATGGTGGTTGGCTGGCTTGCGGTGATGTGGGTCCCGGCCGGATGTCTGAACCCAAGGTGATTGCTGCGGAATGCCTGCGGTTTTTGTCCAACTCGCGGGACTTTGAGGGTAAAAGGGTGCTGGTAACCGCCGGGCCCACCAGGGAGGCCCTTGACCCGGTGCGCTACCTCACCAACCATTCCAGCGGCAGGATGGGCTATGCCATCGCCCAGGCCGCCCTGGCCCGCGGAGCTGTGGTTACCCTGGTGACAGGGCCTGTGGATCTGCCGGGTGTTTCTGGGGCCGAGATGGTGAATGTCACCACCACCCAGGACCTGTATGAGGCCATGGTGAAGCTGGCACCCAGCCAGGATGTGGTGATTCAGGCGGCGGCGCCGGCGGACTACCGGGCTCAGAAAGTGGCGGAACAGAAGCTGAAGAAAAAGGGCGATGAAAGCCTTGCCCTCAATTTGGCGCCCACCCGGGATGTAGCCCAGGCCATCGGACAAAACAAGAAGCCGGGGCAGGTTTTTGTGGGCTTCTCCGCGGAAACGGAGAACCTGATTGAAAACGCCCGAAGGAAACTTGCTGGGAAGAACCTAGATTTTATCGTTCTCAATGATGTCACCCAGCCAGGGGCTGGCTTTGGCGTCAGCACCAACATCGCCACCATCGTCAGGCCCGCTTCAGTCAGCAAGCTGCCCAAGATGGAGAAGCGGGATCTGGCAGACCGCATCCTGGATGAGGTGAAGACCCTCTGCGCCCCGGCGGGGGAATAGCCATGCCCGGGGCCGGGCGCTACGCCCAGGTGATTGTGGATATCGCCGTTTCCGACACCGACCGGGTCTATACCTATCGGGTGCCGGATGGCATGGCGCTAAAGCCCGGTTTCCGCGTGGAGGTGCCCTTTGGCCGCCGGCAGCTGGAGGGCTATGTGTTGGCCCTCACTGATGAGACGGAGCTGGCGGAGGATCGGGTCAAGCCCATTACAGCGCCGCTTGAGGACTATCCGGCGCTTCTTCCGCCCTTGGTGGAGTTGGCACGGGAGATCAGCGCCCAGCGTCATTGCCCCTTAGCCCTGTCCCTCAGGCTGATGCTTCCCGCTGAAATGCGCGCCGGGCGTGTTGGCGTGAAGACGGAGCTGGCCGCCAGACTCACGATTCCGCCTGAAGAAGTAGAAGCGGCGGTGAAGGCCGAAACCCGCTCACCAAAGCGCCGGCTCCTGCTCCAGTTGTTATCTGATGGCTTGACCCACCCTGTGGGAGAGCTGAAAGCCCTGGCGCGGGATCCATTGCCGGCTCTCCGGGCTCTTGAGGAAAAGGGCCTGGTGGAGGTGGCGGATCAGGAAGTTCTCCGGCAGCCATTTATGGGCGGGGAACTTAAACAGCCGGAACCGGTGCTGACACCCGAACAAGAAGAAGTGCTGGGCGAAATCCTGCCGGCGGTCAAACGAGGCAGCGGCGCCTTTTTGCTTCATGGGATCACAGGCTCGGGGAAGACCGAGGTCTACATCCGTGCCGTCAAGGAGTGCCTGAAAGAGGGCAAGGGTGCCATTGTGCTGATTCCGGAGATCGTTCTGACGCCCCAAATGGTGAGCTGGTTCCGGGGCCGCTTTGGTGATGTGGGAGCGGTGATGCACTCCCGACTGTCCGCAGGGGAACGCTTTGACGAATGGCGCCGGGTGCGCCGGGGCCATGCCCGGGTGGTCATTGGCGCCAGGAGCGCTGTGTTCGCCCCGGTGGAGCGGCTGGGGCTGATCGTGGTGGATGAGGAGCATGAGCCCAGCTACCAGGCGGAAAACGCCCCTTCCTATGACGCCAGGGAGATTGCCCTGTCCCGTGCCAAAAGGGAGGGCGCGGTGGTGATCCTGGCCAGTGCCACCCCCAGTGTCCTTTCCTTTGCCAAAGCCGCGCGGGGGGACTATATGCTGCTGGAGATGCCCAAACGCGTGGGAGCAAGCATGCTGCCTGAAGTCACGGTTGTGGACATGCGGGAGGAACTCAGGCTCGGAAACCGGAGCATGTTTTCCACGCTTCTGCAAACCCGCCTTGACGCCTGCATGCAGGCTGGGCAGCAGGCCATGATTTTCCTCAACCGCCGGGGCTACGCGCCCGGAGTGCTGTGCCGCAAGTGCGGCTATGTGGTGCCTTGTCCTCAGTGTGATGTGAAGATGACCTACCACCAGCAGGACCGGGTGATGCGCTGCCACTACTGCGGGTTTACCCAGGCGCTGCCCAGCACTTGCCCGGCCTGCGGCAGCCAGTATATCAAGCCCTTTGGCATCGGCACCCAGAAGGTGGAGGAGGAGCTGAAAAAGCGCTATCCTGAGGTGGAGATAGTGCGCATGGACCTGGACACCACCAGCGGTAAGAACGCGCACCAGAAGCTCCTTGACCGCTTCCGTTCCGGGCAGGCCCGCATCATGGTGGGCACCCAGATGATCGCCAAGGGGCTGGACTTCCCACAGGTGACGCTGGTGGGGGCGGTGCTGGCGGACCTTTCGCTCAATCTGCCGGACTACCGGTCTGAGGAGCGCACGTTTCAACTGCTGACCCAGGTGGCTGGCCGCGCCGGCCGGTCGGATCGCCCCGGGGAGGTCGTCATCCAGACCTACAGGCCGGAGCACTTCGCCATTCAGGCGGCGGCCGCCCAGGACTACCGGACGTTTTTTAGCCAGGAGTTTGCCAGGCGGCGCCAGAAGCTCTATCCGCCCTTTACGATGCTGGTGCGCCTGCTGGTAGAATCCCGACAGGAGAGCCAGGCGCGGGAGGTGTCAGGTATCCTGCACGCCAGGATAAAGGAAAAGCTTGACGAAAGCCCGCGCCTTAAGCGCCGGGTAATCTTTGCCCGGGAGGATGATTCCCCCATCAAGCGCATCGCGGGGCAAAACCGCGCCCAGGTGTTTATGAAGCTCCTGGCGCATCCTGAAAGCGACGAAGTACTGCAATTTTTAAAGGAACTGTCAGAAGAAACCTGGCCCTGCCGGGTAAACTTGGAAATAAACCCGGCCAGCATGGCCTGAAATTTCACGGAGGAATCTTAACACCATGTCCAGGAAACGCATTTACACCATTGGGGCGAAAGAACTCAAAACCAAGTGCCGTCCCATCACGAAGTTCGACACCCGCCTGTCGCTGATCCTACGCGACATGGCGGATACCATGTATGAGGCAAACGGCGTTGGCCTGGCCGCCTCCCAGGTGGGAATCCTCAGGCGCCTGGTGGTTATCGATGTGGGGGAGGGGCTGATGGAGCTGGTAAACCCGGAGATCATCGCTTCAGAGGGTGAGGTCGGCATGATCGAGGGCTGCCTGAGCGTGCCCGGCCGCCGCGGCTTTGTGACGCGCAGCGAGAGACTGACCCTCAGGGCTCAGGACAAGACCGGAAAACTCTTTGAGGTGCCGGCGGAGGGCCTCCTGGCGCGGGCCATTCAGCACGAGATTGACCATCTGGACGGCGTACTCTATGTGGACAGAATGGACTACGAAATCTTTGAGGAAGACGAAGAAACAGACGGAGAAGGCGAAGAGGCATCGGCCGGCGAATCCACTCCCAGGCGCAGAACGCGCCGCCATGCGGTGTGATGCGCGTCGTTTTTATGGGCACGCCCGAATACGCCGCCAACTCCTTAAGCGCACTGATAGCAGGCGGGCATGAGGTGGCGGCCGTTTTCACCCAGCCTGACAGACCCAGGGGCCGGGGAGGCAAGGTACAGGAACCTCCGGTAAAAATCCTGGCGAAACAGCATGGCATCCCGGTTTATCAGCCACGTCGCATTCGCCTGGAAGGGGTTGAAGCCCTACGGGAACTTTCACCGGCGCTGTGTGTCACAGCGGCTTTTGGCCAGATACTCTCCCAGGAGATTCTGGACATCCCGGCTATGGGCACGGTGAATGTGCACGCCTCGCTCCTGCCCAAATACCGGGGTTCCTCCCCTGCGCACTGGGCAATCATCAACGGAGAGCGGGAAACCGGCGTCACCACCATGATGACGGATGCAGGGATAGATACCGGAGACATCCTTCTCCAAGCGCGCACAGGGATTAAGCGGGGGGAAACCGCAGGGGAACTGACGGACAGGCTGGCCATCCTGGGCGCGGACCTCCTGATACAGACCATTGATGCCCTGGCACAAGGCAACTGTCCCCGGGAAAAGCAGGATGAGGGCAGCATGAGCCACTATCCCCTTTTAAGCCGGGAGCATGGCCGGATTGACTGGCGGAAACCAGCCGGTGACATCGTAAACCTGATTCATGGACTGAATCCCTGGCCTTCAGCCTACTCGGATTCGCCCTGGGGGCAGATCAAGATTCACCGGGCGGAAGCAACATATGGCCTGGGCGCGCCCGGAGAAATCCTGCTGGCCAGCACCAGGGACGGCCTGATGATCACAGCGGGAAGCGGTGCGGTGCGTGTGAAGGCGATGCAGGCACCGGGCGGCAGGATCATGGCGCCTGAGGATTTCCTCAGGGGACATCCCATGCCCGCGGGAACACAGCGTATGAACGGAGAAGCATAACATATATGGATGGACAGGATGGCCGGAAACCCCGGCATAACAGGCCGGCGGGCGGAAAGCCCTTTGTGAAACGCGCCCCGGATGGTGAACGCCCCGCCCGAAAGGGGCCTTACGGCAAACCAGCGGGGGAGCGAAAATCCTTTGAGCGCAGGGATGCCCAGGGAGAGCGTTCTGACCAAAGGGGACCCTATGGCAAGCCCACAGGGGACCGGAAGCCGTTTGAGCGGCGCGGGCCGCTTGGAGAACGCCCTGACCGAATGGGGCCTTACGGCAAACCCGCGGGGGAACGAAAACCCTTTGAGCGCAGGGATGCCCAGGGAGAGCGTTCTGACCAAAGGGGACCCTATGGCAAGCCGGCAGGGGACCGGAAGCCGTTTGAACGGCGCGGGCCGGATAGGCCCATGCGCCAGGACAGGCCTTTTTTACCCCGGAGCCGGCGTCCGCAAGACATAAATCACCAGTCCGAGGCGCCATTTAGGCCAAGCCTTTCGCCGGACGCGCGGCGTACGGCGCTCAATGTCCTCAACCGCGTGCTGATTGATGAGGGCTTTGCCTCCCTGTCGCTGGACGAGCAGTTTCAGCAGGCTAGCCTGGCCCCTCGGGACAAGAGGCTGGCCACAGCTTTGGTGTATACTACCCTGGAAAACCTAACCCGCCTGGACTTTGCCCTGGACCAGTTTCTGAAGGACCGGACGGAACTGGAGCCCCGGGTACTGAACCTCCTGCGCATGAGTGCCAGCCAGCTGATCCTGATGGACAAGGTGCCGGACTTCGCCGCGGTCAACGAGGCGGTAAAACTGACCCGCGATATGGGGCTTGAGTCCCTAACGGGCCTGGTCAATGGAGTACTCAGGTCCCTCATCCGCGAACGGGACAATATCCCCTGGCCCAAAGAGGGGGAGCCAAATTATCTCAGCGTGACCTATTCCGTGCCCGATTGGCTGCTGGCTCGATTGACCGAAGCTTACGGCCCGGAGGTGGCGGGCCAGATCGCGGCCTATCGACGGGAGCAGCACAGCATCACCATCCGGCGCAATACGCTCAGGATCTCTCAAAAGGAATTTGAGGAAGTTCTGCAGAAGAAAGTCTGGAAGGTTTCGCCCGGGCTGGTGCCTGACGCGTATTATATAACAGGCGCCGCATCCATCGCCCTGGACACAAATTTTCTGGATGGGACCTTCTCCATCCAGGGGGAAGGCAGCATGATGGCGGCCCTTGCCGTGGCCCCGGCAATTGGAGCCCGGGTGCTGGACGCTTGCGCGGCCCCGGGCGGCAAAACCTGCCAGATGGCAGAAGCCATGCAGAACACCGGCCGCATCCACGCCTGGGACTTGCATGAGCACCGCGTCAAGCTGATTGAGGCGCAGCTTGAGAGGCTGCGCATATACAATGTGCGCCCGGCTGTGCGGGACGCCAGCATCTATCTGGAGCGCTTTGAGGGGGAGATGGACGCTGTACTGCTGGACGCGCCCTGCTCCGGAACCGGCGTCATGGCTGAGAAACCTGACGTGAAACAAAGGCTTAAGCCCGGGGATATTCCGGCGCTTGTTCATCTTCAGCGGCGGCTTCTTGACACCGTCAGCCGCTATGTCAAGCCGGGCGGTATCCTGGTTTACGCCACCTGCAGCCTCCTGCCTGAGGAAAACGGCCGGCAAATTGAGTGGTTTTTAAAGGAACACCCCGAATTCACGCTGGATTCCCTGCCGGAGAGCATACCAGAACAATTCCGGGATTTGTCCAGTGAACACGGCCTGCAGCTTTTGCCCCATCGGGACGGGGTGGAGGGCTTTTTTATCGCCAGGCTTAAAAAGCATGATGGATAAAACGCTTCTGCCTGGGCTGACGCTTCAGGAGTTGGAAGACTATGTAAAAGCACTGGGGGAGCCGGGATACCGCGCCAGGCAGCTTGGCGATTGGCTGAAAAAAGGCACCGACTTTGAGGACATGCGCAACCTCCCTCTCAGCCTGATTGGCAAACTCCGGGAAGCCTCCATTGCCCGGCCGGCCGGCATCCTAAGCCGCCAGCGTTCCCAAATCGATGGGACGGAGAAATACCTTTTTGAGCTCGTGGACGGACACACCGTGGAAGGGGTGCTGATGCGCTACCGCCATGGGCTGACCTTGTGCCTCTCCACCCAGGTGGGCTGCCGGATGGGCTGCGCTTTTTGCGCCAGCACCCTGGGCGGAAGACTGAGAAACCTGATGGCGGGGGAGATGGTGGGCATGGCCGCGCTCATCAACCGGCTCTGCCAGCCGGAGCGGGTGCACAACATCGTGCTGATGGGCAGCGGCGAGCCGCTGGACAACTATGACGAGGTTCTGCGCTTCTTAAGGCTGATTACATCGCCCGACAGCCTGAACATCGGGGTGCGCCACATCTCCCTTTCCACCTGCGGGCTGCCGGAGGAAATGCGCAGGCTGGCCCGGGAAGGCCTGCCGGTCACCCTCTCAGTGTCCCTTCACGCGCCAAACGACACAATCAGGCGTTCCATTATGCCCATTGCCCATAAGGTCAGCATGGATGAGTTGCTTTCAGCCTGCCGGGACTATGCCCAGGTCACCGGGCGCCGCGTGGTGTTTGAGTACGCGCTGATTCAGGGCGTCAATGCCAACAATTCCCATGCCAGGGAGCTTGCCCGGCGCCTTGCAGGGATGCTTTGCCATGTGAACCTGATTCCACTCAACGATGTGCCGGAGCGGGATCTGCGCGCGGCAACGCCGCGGGAAGTGGCCGAATTCCGCCTGACGCTTGAAAACGCGGGTATTTCCGCCACTGTCAGGCGGGAGATGGGGGCGGACATCTCCGGCGCCTGCGGCCAGCTGCGAGCCCAATACCTGAAGAACCCCTTGATTCCCACACAGGAGGAGACAGGCTGATGATCGCCTTAAGCCGGACGGACCCTGGCAAGGTGCGCCCCAGCAATCAGGACGCGCTTTTGGAGACGGCGGGACCCTACGCGCTATTTGCCGTTGCGGACGGCATGGGCGGGCACCGCGGCGGCAACATCGCCAGCGCCATGGCGGTGGATTGCCTAAGCGAGATAGACACCCAGAGCCCGCCTGATGAGGCGGTGCTTAAGGCGGCTTTTGAACGGGCAAACCGCCTCATCTGGGAGCGCCAGCTGGGGGACGGGAATCTGTCCGGCATGGGAACCACGCTCACTGCCCTGTGGGAAGGGGACGCCTATGTCATTCTGGGCCATGTGGGTGACAGCCGGGCGTATCTTTATCGGGAACGGGCCCTTCGCCAGGTGTCCGCGGACCACTCCCTGGTAGGTGAGTTGATGCGAACCGGGATGCTGGCGCCGGAAGACGCTTACAGCTATCCCTATCGCAACATCGTGACCCGGGCAGTGGGGACAGAACAGGCCATTGAGAGCGACATCACCCGGGTGGATAAAAAGCCCGGGGACCGGTGGCTGCTTTGCTCCGACGGGCTGACAGAGTACGCGCTGCCGGAGGCCATTATGAAGGCCATGGCGCTGCCGCTTCATGATGCCGCGGAACAGTTGATGGCCCTGGCCTTATCAGGCGGCGGGCGGGATAACATCACCCTGCTGCTCCTGGAGGTGCCGGAATGATTGGCACTGTGCTGATGGAACGCTACCGCCTGGAAGAGTTGATTGGTGAGGGCGGCATGGCCAGTGTTTACCGGGCGCTGGACCAGCGTACCGGGCATCGGGTGGCGGTGAAATTCCTGCGCCAGGAGTTCCACAACAACCCGGAGTTCCTGGACCGCTTCCGCCGGGAAGCCACGGCGGCCAGCCGCATGTCACACCATAACATCGTCAATCTTTTGGACATCGGGGATGATCCCAAAACGCCCTATCTGGTGTTTGAGTTTGTGGACGGAAAGACCTTAAAGGAGATCATCACCGACCAGGGCCGGCTGCCCCAGACCACGGCGGTCCAGATCACCATCCGCATTCTCTCAGCCCTGCGCCATGCGCATGAAGCGGGCATCATCCACCGTGACATCAAGCCCCAGAATATTCTGGTGGACCGGCAGGGCTATATCAAGGTCTCTGACTTCGGCATTGCCCGGATGGTGGGCACCAATACGATGCTGGACAGCGAGGGCAAGGCCAGCGTCATGGGCTCTGTGCATTACTTCTCCCCGGAGCAGGCACGGGGGGAGACAGCAACGGTCTCCTCTGACCTATACTCTGTGGGCGTGGTGCTTTATGAAATGCTCACAGGTACCGTCCCCTTTGAGGGGGAAACGCCGGTTGCTATCGCCATTCAGCATGTGCAAGTGGCTCCCAAGCCCGTGCGCGCGCTGAACCCCGCGGTATCCCAGGCGGTGGAGAACGTCGTTTCCAGAGCCATGGAGAAAGACGCCAAACAACGCTATCCCTCTGCCCTCCTCATGGCTCAGGCGCTGCATGCCGCCCTATTGGCTGAAAAGGAGCCAACCCAGGATACGCCCGTGTTCCCGGCCCAAAAGGCCCAGGAAAAGCGCTACGCCAGCAAACGGATCAAGCGGCGAAACCGGCTGCTGTTGGTACTCATAAGCATTCTGCTAATCGCGGGCCTGGCCTTTGGCGGCTACTACATTTACAGGGACATCGTCAACGGCACCCTGGCGCCGCTACTTATCGCGGAAACGGAACAAGCGGCTATCCGCCTGGCTGAGCGGGCGGGGCTTAATCCCAAGGTGGAGCGCGTCAGCAGCGATGAGCCTGTGGGTATGGTCATCACCCAGTCCCATGACCTGGGATTTGCCATGCACCGGGGCGATACGATTCTCATTACCGTGTCCTCAGGGCCCGTCAGGAAACCGGTGGTACAGGTTGCAGGGTTAATCAGGAGCGAAGCGCAAAGAGCGCTTGAGCAGATAGGCCTTCTCATGATGGTGACCAGCACCGTGATGGACGAGTCCCCGGCAGGCACGGTGCTTAGCCAGACACCTGAGGCAGGCAAAGAAATGGAGGCTGGGGAGATTGTGCAGGTGGTGGTGTCCGGCGGGCAGATCAGTGTGCCAGCCCTGACGGAGCTCCGGCAGCAGGACGCCAGGAGCCTGATTGCAAAATCAGGGCTCACATTGGGGGCTTTAAGCTCTGTCGAGATGGAAGACCCGGCCCAGCATGGCCGGATAGCCTCCCAGTACCCGGAAGCCAACGAACTGGTTATGGCTGGCACACCGGTGGACCTGGTGCTGTATGTGCTCCCGGGGACGCAAACCCCGGTGCCTGCAGCCACCGGGAACGGGGGCAACTGAGGTGGCGAAGGGCCGGATTATCGAGGGCCGCGGCGGGCTGTACACAGTTCGGGACGCGGTGGGACAAAGCTATATCCTGCGCGCGAAAAACAAATTCCGCAGGGAGAACATCACGCCATTGGTGGGGGATCTGGTTGAGTTCATACCGACACGGGGAGCGGAGCATGGTTGGATAGAGGAGATTCTTCCCCGGAATTCCTATAGCATAAGGCCTCCTGTGGCCAATATCACGCAGTTGGTTATCACCCTGGCGACAGAGCCGGCGCCAGATTTGATACTGGTAGACAAGTTGCTGCTCTTCGCCTTTGGGCAACAAATCGTACCGCTCATCGTTGTCAATAAGGTGGATTTGGAGCCGCGGCTTGCCCGGGAGATTAAAATCGCCTATGATTTGACGGGGGTGGAAGTATTGGCACTCAGTGCAAAAACCTCGGAAGGGATGGATGATTTACAGGCCGCCATGGCCGGGCACATCACCTGTTTTGCCGGCCAGTCCGGCGTGGGCAAGAGCACGCTGATCATGGCGCTGACCGGTGTAAGCCTTGAAACAGGTGAAATAAGCCAGAAGATCAGGCGGGGGAAGCAGACCACCCGGCATATCAGCCTTATTGAGCAAGGTGGCCTCAAAGTGCTGGACACCCCGGGCTTCAGCCTCTTGGATTTGCCGGAAGAATTGGAGCCGGAGGAGATTCGCCTGTGCTACCCCGATTTCACCCCCTACAGCCACCAGTGCCGTTTTGCCCCCTGCCTGCATGACCAGGAGCCGGACTGCGCGGTGGATGAGGCGGCCAGAAACGGCCTGATTGACCTTGGCAGGCTGGAACGGTACCGGGAATTACTGAATCAGGCTCAGGAGAAATGGAGAACGCGTTATGATTGAAATTGCCCCCTCGGTATTGGCGGCGGATCCGCTGCATGTACATCGCGATGTGAGCCGGCTTGTAGCTGCCGGAGCTCAGGTTCTTCACCTGGACATCATGGATGGGCATTTTGTACCCAACCTGTCCTTTGGGCCACAGATGGTTTCGGCCCTGCGCCGGGATTTCCCTGAGATGACATTGGATGTTCACCTGATGCTTTCAAGCCCTGGGCGCTTTTTCAAGGATTTTGCCAACGCGGGGGCTGATGAAATCACCCTGCACTGCGAGGCGGACGGTGATATCCCGGCGATGCTTGAGGCCATCAGGCGGCTTGGTAAAAAAGCGGGGATATCCCTAAAGCCCGCCACAAAAGTAACAGAAGTGCTGCCCTACATAGAAGCCTGTGACCTCTTTTTGATCATGACGGTGGAGCCGGGCTTTGGCGGGCAGCAGCTGATGCCGGGGATGTTGGACAAGCTGGGAGAGCTGCGCCGGGCGGGCTTTGATGGCACGCTGAGCGTGGACGGCGGTGTTGGCCGGAACAACTGCCGGCACGTGGTGGAAAAGGGCGCGACCCGGCTGGTGATGGGCACGGCAGCTTTCCATTCGGCTGATCCCAAGGCGTTGTTTGAAGGGTGCGGGGCGCGTTGAGCGGTTTGCCGCCCCGGTTTGAATATAAAATCTCCCTCGGCCAAAACTTCCTGTTTGATGAGGGATTGCTTAATAAGTTGGCGGAAATCAGCGGTGTGGGGGATGGGGATCGGGTCTTGGAAATTGGCGCCGGCAGGGGGGACTTTACCCTTGCGCTTGCGGCGCGGGGTGCAACGGTAACGGCAGTTGAGATCGATGAGCGCCTGATACCGGTTCTTAAAGAACGTTTGGGCGATATGCCTGCAGTCAGCATTGTGGCCGGAGATATCATGGCTTTGGATCTGAAAACACTGATGGGACCGGGTGAGCCTTATCATGTGGTGGCGAACCTTCCCTACTACCTGACCACGCCTATTCTGACACAATTGTTGAAGGAGAATCTGCCGATAAAATCCATCAATGTGATGGTGCAGCAGGAAGCGGCGGAGCGCCTGATGGCGGCTCCCGGAAGCCGCCAATACGGGCCTCTGGCGGTGCTGGCGGCATACCGCGGCGAACCTGCTGTGGCGCTTAATGTGCCGGCCCATTTATTCACTCCGCCGCCCAAGGTGGACAGTGTGTTTGTCAGGATGCCCTTTTTTGATGTGAAGCCCCACATACCCCGGGACGAAGCGCTTTTTTTTCGCCTGGTCCATGCGGGCTTTGCCATGCGGCGTAAAACGCTGGTGAACAATCTGGCGGCCGCCTTCTTCGCAAGCCGTGAGGATTCCGCTCAATATGTTACACGCGCGGGCCTTCCTGAAAACATCCGGGGGGAGCGGCTAACCCTTCAGGAATATGTTGCGTTGTCGGATATTTTAAGTGAGGCGCTGGGCCTGGAATCAGTAAAACCGTAATAATACCGTAATAATTGTTTACAAATGAGAAATAATATGTTAAGGTGGCTTCAGTAAAACGAACAAGGCAGGTGTCATGATGTATCAAAGGTATTCCGCCAAACGTTTTCTGGGATTAATCTTACTGGTGGCAATGATGGCCAGCCTCGTACCGGCCCAGGCCGCCAGCTACGCCACCATCAGGCCCGGCGACCGGGGAGATAATGTGCGCCAGATGCAAAAGGCCCTTGATTTTGTCGGGATTTCCCTGGTGGATGACGGCATATTCGGCAATATGACCACCCAGGCGGTGAAACTCTTCCAGGAACGCATGCGACTCACCCAGGATGGCCTGGCCGGGAACCGTACGCTATGCGCGCTGTATGAGCTGGCCCCCCAATACAAACCACAGAGCCAGGGCAGCGATCAGCCCGCCCCTACTGAAGAGGCAGCGGCTGTTCCGGCGCCGGAAACCCATTATACACAGGGCAGCGCGACGGTTTATATCCCCAATGGCGGCAGCCTGAATCTCAGGCGCACGGCCTCCCGCGGCCAAAACACCTTTTATCAGATTCCAAATGGTACCGTGCTAAAAGTCCTGGGCATAACCGGGACTTGGGTCCGTGTGGACGCCGGCGGCCGGGTGGGCTATGTTCAGCAGGATTTTCTGCGCATGGGCAACGCACCCATACCGGAATCGGCCGAAAATCCTGAAGAAAACCCTGCGCCCACTGCGTCTCCGCAACCCGCCGCGCCCGCCACAGGCAGCGCACGGGTGTACACCGCCAACAGGGGCAGCCTGAACCTCAGGCGTACTGCTTCATCAGGCAATAATGTCATCTATCAGATTCCCTTTGGTACCATCGTGGGGATTCTCCACACCAGTGGCCAGTGGGCCCAGGTGGAGGCCGAAGGCAGGACGGGCTATGTGGTAGCTTCCTTCCTACAGCCCGCTGACAGCGCGCCCACCGGCGCGCCAAAGGCAGAAGTTACCCCGGCACCCACGACGCCGCCTCCTGCCAACAACACCGGCGGCACCGCCGTAATCCACACACAAAACGGGGGCGTTCTAAACCAGCGCGCTGAGGCGCGCACCGGCAAAAACATCATCGGCACTATTCCCTCCGGCAGCCATGTCACCGTCTTAAGCCAAGGCGCCACCTGGTGCCAGGTGTCCTATCAGGGCCGTGATGGCTGGGTGATGACCTCTTTCCTGCGCTTTAATACGGCACCCGCCACACCTACCCCGGAGCCCTCCGCTGAGGCGTCACCCACCCCTGAGCCCAGTGATACGCCTGCCCCCGCTTTTGCACGCATTCTGCGCGCGGGGGACAAGGGAGATGATGTTCGGCTCATGCAGGAGAAACTGAAGGCGCTCATGTATGACTGCGAGGTCAACGGGAGCTTTGACGACCAAACCCTTGCCGCATTCAAGCGCTTTCAGTCCTTGAACGGCCTGACCATTGACGGGGTTCTGGGCAGCCTGTCATCAGGCGTTCTCTTGAGTACAGCCGCCCGGGACGCTGACAGCGCTCCGCTAACTTACACCAGCCTGTCTCTTGACAGCGTGGACGGCGATTTGAAACTGGTATCTGCTCTGCAGCAGGCGCTAAATGACCTGGATTATCCGTTGTCAGTTGATGGCCGCTTTGAGACCAAGACCCATCAGGCGGTGGTAAACTTCCAGCAGATCAATGGCCTGCCTGCCACCGGAGTGGCTGATTCCCTGATGCAGTCCAAGCTCTTTTCAGGCGCAGCCAAACGGTATGACGCTTCGGCCATCTCGGTTGATACCGGTGGTGCCACTGGCGGCGGACCTTCAAGCGGCCAGGTCAAACTGCTGCACTGGTATGACGATGTGAAGAAGAGCGCTTCCTCAGGGCAGCGCGCCAATGTCTATCACCCCGCCAGCGGCCTGAGTTTTACCCTTCGGTTTTACTCCATGGGCGCCCATGCGGATTCTGAGTCGCTAACGCTCAGGGATACCCAGCTGATGAACAAAGCCTTTGGCCCAGCATCCTGGAACATCAACATCGTGTATGTGAAACTGCCGGACGGGCGCTGGACCATGGCAAGCATGCACAACCGGCCGCATCTTTCCGGCAGTATCAGGGACAATGGGTTTGACGGGCATCTGTGCGTCCACTTCCTGCGGGATCTGGACGAGGTCACCCGGAACTCCCCAGGCTACGGACTGGATAACCAGAAGGCTATCCGCAAAGGCTGGGAGAATCTGACCGGCGAAACCATAGACTGAGGCGATAAAAAAGCAGAGGGTGCAGCTCCTGGTGAACTGCACCCTCCGCTTTTATAACCTTACGGTATTTTTCGCGGCCGTCTGATGGGCCTTTTACCTGCGCTGAAATAGTCCAGCACCATAACCAGCAGCAGCACCCCGCCCCAGATCAGGGAGATGTAGTAGCTGCTGATCTGGGGGAAGCGGTTGATGCCGGTTTCCAGCATCCGCAGCAGCACGATTGCCAGAACAACGCCTGAGATCCTGCCCTTGCCGCCGGTGGGGCTGACGCCTCCCAGCACCACCACCAGAATGCACTGAAGCACGTAGACGCCACCGTAATTGGCGCGGGCGGAGTTGTAGTTGGCCAGCATCACCAGGCCGCCCAGGGCGGCGGTGATGCCGGAGATCATGTAGGTGGAGATGATGAGCCGATGGTTTTTAAGGCCGCTGAAGCGCGCCGCTGTGGGGTTGGTGCCCAGGAGGTAGATTTTGGTGCCAAATGTGGTGCGGTTCAGCAGAAACCAGACGATGATGGCCATGATGGCAAATATCACCAGCTGCATCGGTACTAAGCCACCGATCTTGTTGTTGACAGTCATCGCGTATTCCACTGGCAGGCCGCTGACCGCGGCTCCGTTTGTGATGACGATGGCAACGCCTGTCAAAAGCTCGCTCATCCCCAGGGTGGCCAGAATGGGGGGGATGCGGACCTTGGAAACGAGGAGGCCGTTTATGATGCCAAGACAGGCGCCGATGGCCGCTCCCAGCACAAACACCAGGGGGATCGCGTACACGGGCAAGCCGCCGCCATCCGCAGGTGCCAGCTGTTTGAGTAGCAGGGCCATCATAATGGCCACCAGGTTGGCCACGCCAACCGGGGACAAGTCTATGCCACCGGTAATCATGCAAAGCATGACACCCAGGGACATCAGGCCAAACTCAGGAAATTGGGAGGCCATGGTCTGGAAGTTGATGAGGGTGTAGAATCGGCTTGCGCGGGTGAGCGCCATGAAGACCATCCACACCGCCATCACCAGCAGCAGGCGCAGCACATGCTGGTCAACGCGGTTTGTAAAAGCGGGCTTGTTGCCCGCGGGCTTTGTTGTCATGCTTTTACCTCCCCTTCCAGCCTGCCGGTACTCCTGACGCGGTTGGCCCTGACCACCTGATAGGCGCTGACCCCGGTGCCGATGATAATCAGCGCGCCCACAAAGACGCTCTTCCAGATGGTTGGGATGCCGATGAGAATCATCGAATTCTCAACAATTACAATCAGCAGGGTGCCCAGCATGCAGCCCGTCAGTGACCCCGCGCCGCCTGAGATGGCGGTGCCGCCCAGCACAACGCCGGCGATGATGTTCATCTCCATCCCCAGCATGTTGGTGGGGTGATTCTGCTGCATCATGCAGGTACGGATCAGGCCTGCTAGGCTGGCTACCATCCCCACGAAGACATACAACAGGAACTTGGTGCGTTTCGTGTTGAAGCCGGCCCGGTGGGCGCTGGCCTCATTGCCGCCGATGGCATAAATTCCGCGTCCAAAGAAGGTATAGCGCATGATGAAGAATGAAAGCAGCAGCACGGCGATCAGGGCCAGAAAGCCCACAGGCATCCGGGAAGTGAGGCCGGAGACCGGGTTGGTGGCTGTAAAAAGCGATGAGGTTCCAAAAGCCCGCATTCCTGGCGGGATCACGGCCAACTGAACAGAGCCAAGCGCGCCCTGCATGACGCCTTTAAAGACACTGGAGGAGCCCAGTGTGACGATCATGGCAGGCAGGCCCAGAAGGCCTATAAAGACGCCGTTGAAGGCCCCCAGCAGAGCGCCCATGGCCATGGAAATCAGGATGGGCAGCCATATGCCGCCTGTATAACCGGCGTCAAGCAGCATTTTTGTGGTGGCATAGGATGTGAGGGAAGCCAGCGCTGGGAAGGACACATCAATCCCCCCGGACACGATTACCATGAACGTGCCTACAGCGAACAGGCCAGGCACCACCATGGCGCTGGCGATGTCCACCAGGTTGTTTGCGGTGAAGAACTGGCCGGAGCGCACTTCAATCAGCAGGCACAGGGCGAGGACCACCAGCGAAACATAGGTTTCGTTTCGTTTTGTGAGTTTTCTAAATCCTTTATGCATAGCGTCCTCCTCACATCATCCGCGACAGGATGGCCTGTTCAGTGGCCTCCGCTGCGTCCATTTCCTCAACAATGCGCCCTGATTTGAGGACTATCACCCGGGAGCAGTTGCGGATGACCTCGGGCAGGTCGTCAGAAATGATGATGATGCCCATGCCGTCCCTGGCCAGATTCTGCAGGATTCCATGGATATCGTGCTTGGAGCCGATGTCAACACCCACCGTGGGGCCGTTCAACACCAGCACATCCAGGTTGCAGGCCAGCCATTTGGCCAGCACCACCCGCTGCTGGTTGCCGCCGGAAAGGGTCTGGCAGGCATTGGCGGGATTCGGTGTGGCGATGGCGAACTCCTTAACCAGGCGCTCGACTTCCCGGGCGCGCTTTTTTTTGTCAAAAACCTTGAAACGGCTAGCCAGCCTGTCGATTTCCGCGATAATTAGGTTATCAGCGATGCTTTGAGGCAAAAACAACCCCTCGCTCAGGCGATCCTCCGGCACCAGGCCGATTCCCCGCTTAATGGCGGCCTGGGGGTTGTTGATGCGCGCCCTTTTCCCTTTAACCAAAATTTCCCCGCTGTCCGCTTCCCTGATGCCAAACAACGCCAGGGCAAGCTCACTGCGCCCGGAGTCCAAAAGGCCTGTTATGCCCAGGATCTCGCCTCCATGAAGCTTGAAGCTGATGCCCTCAAAGGCGCCGGACAGCCCCAGGTTCCTGACTTCCAGAAGCGGAGTATCGCCAGGGTTTTTTGCTGAAAACTGCTCATCAGAGAACTCGCGCCCCGTCATATAGTAGGAGAACTTGGCGGAGTCCAGATCCCGGGTGAAGCCCGTGACAACAAGTTCACCGTTCCTAAGGATGGAAAAGCGCTCCGAAATCTCAAAAACTTCGTTAAGCTTGTGGCTGACAAACAGGATGGAGATACCCTGGGCTTTCAGCTGGAGGATGACCTTAAAGAGCGCCTGCACCTCCTTGCGGGTGAGGGCGGTGGTGGGCTCGTCCATAATGATAAGCCGGGCGTTGAATATCAGCGCCCGGCAGATGGCCACCATCTGCTTTTGCGCTACCGTCAGCGTTCCAACAAGGGCATCAAGATCCACCTGAAAGTTGATTGTCGCCACCGCCTCCTCGGCGATTTGCCGCATGCGCTGCCAATTAACGATTTTTCGCTTGTCCGAAAGCTCGCTGTTGAGCGCCAGGTTTTCCATCACCGTGAGGTTGGGGAAGACGGAAAAATCCTGATAAATTACCTGCACGCCAAGCAGAATGGCGTCGATGGGGGTGATTTTGCCCAATTTATTCCCATCAAATTCGATGTATCCGCCATCCGGCTGGTATACACCGGAGATAATCTTGATGAGCGTGGATTTCCCGGAGCCGTTCTCTCCGGCCAGGCAATGGATTTCGCCCGGGGCGATGTCCAGGGAGACGCCTTTTAGTGCATGGACGCCCGCGAAAGACTTCTGGATGTCCACAGCCCGCAGTAAACTGTCGGCCATTTGTCCCTCCGATTTTGACATGGATAAAGGTCACCGCCGGTTTCCCGGCGGTGACCGGAAAGGGTCACGAATTATCAGAAGCCGAAGCTGTCCACATTGTCCTTGTTGATGACAATCCAGCCCTGGCCTTCCAGGACCAGTTCGCTGCCTTCCTTGAAGGTAAGAGCGCCGTAGCCGTCAACGCCCAGGTCGATTGGCGCCTCAATGGCGTCGCCGTTGAGAACTTTAACTGCCAGTGAAATCATGGCTTTGCCGGCCAGCGCGGGATCCCACAGGGTGAGGGATTTGACCACGCCGCTCTCAAGCAGCGCCTTGTTGTCAGCGGGCATACCGGTGCCGGATGTGAAGACCTTGCCAACCAGGCCAAGTTCCTCAATCGCGCGGGCCACGCCGGGGGCGTCGTAGGAAGAGGTGCCCATCACGCCCTTGAGCTCGGGGTACTTCTTGAACAGCTCCTTGGCCTTGTTGTAGGCCACATCGCCGTTGTCCTCTGACTCAACCCGGGGTTCTTCCTCCAGGAGGGTCATGTTGGGATAGGCTTCTTTCTGATGGGCAACGCCCGCGTCCGCCCACTCATTGTGGGAAGCATTGGTCACATGGGCAACCATAGTGGTGTACAGGCCTTCCTCACCCATGGCTTCAGCCAGGTTATCCATGATGAAAGCGCCGTAACCGGTGTTGGAGAACGCCTCGATGTCATAATTGACATTCAGCAGGGACGCGCCCTCATGGGCAATCACCACAATGCCGGCATCCATGGCCTGCTTGAGCACAGGCTCAAGGGATTCGGGGTTGACTGGGACCACACAGATGGCATCTACGCCCTGGGCGATAAGGTCCTGCACCAGCTGGGCTTGAAGGGTGGCGTCGATTTCGGCGGTGCCCTTCTGGTAGGCATTCAGGCCGGTTTCCTTGGCGTACTCGTCAACGCCCACTTTCATCCGTACAAACCAGGGGTTGGAAGCGTCCTTGGGGACGACGACGATCTCCCAGTCCTTCTCCTGGGCCTGGGCAAAGCTTGCCAGCGACAGGATCATGAGAACGGCGAGAAACAGAGAAAGGGTTCTTTTCATGTTAGCCTCCTTCAAATTATCTTCGCTCCCCATTCAGGAGCAAATTATCAAAGCAATGAGGTCCAGGCATTCAAATATCTGTTGTGAATATAACACCGCCCGCTGGGTTTTGTCAATTGGACAGCAGTCAGCTTTCGGGCTTGGTTTCCAGTTTCAGTGGCACCTCATCCAGATGCTTGAGCTTGTAGCCGTTTTTCCTGTACTCCTCATAATCAAACGCCTCCAGCTCATCAATGGCCAGTTTGTGGAACTCATAGAAATTCTCCCACCACTCATAGCCCGTTCCAAGTTCGGCGTTCAGATAGGCTTCGGCAATATCGATGCCCATTTGGGGGGCAACGTAAAACGCGCCCATTGAAAGGACGTTGACACCGTTGCCCGTGATGGCCCTTAAAGCCGCCGGCACGCTCTCCACCACGCCCGCGTGGACATGGGGCAATTTGCTGGCAGCGATATGGATACCCATGCCCGTGCCGCAAAAGAGCAACGCGCGCTCAAATTCCCCTTCGGAAATTTTGGCGCCTACCCTCAGGCCCACCCTGTGGAACATATTGTCGGGGTCTTCGTCCTCAGGAGACCTGACACCGATATCGGTGATATGCCAGCCCTTCTCCTCCAGGTGCTTCACCACCGCCTCCTTAAGCGGATAGCCGGCGAAATCAGCGCCCACCAGCAGGTACTTGTCTTTTACTTTTTTCATTGGTCTTCCCTCCGTTGTGGTATTGGGTTGATGGATGGTCTGATTATACCAGCATCCCCCAGTGTGCGCCAGGGGTGCCAAAAACCCCGCAAACTATTGCGAATTCGGGGTATATATGATAATCTAAGTGGTAGCGTATTTGGGAAACCGTACGCGAAGCGCAGAGGAGGAACAGCATGAGCTACCAGGTGGAAAAGGTTAACAGCAACCAGCAGAAAATTACATTCGAGATTCCGGCGAAGGCGTTTGATGAGGCGATGCAGAAAGCGTACCTGAAAACGCGCGGTCGCATCAACGTACCCGGCTTCCGCAAGGGCAAAGCCCCTCGGAAACTCATTGAAAATATGTACGGAGAAGGCGTTTTTTATGATGAGGCCTTTGACCTTATATTCCCGAACGCCTATAGGGAAGCGGTGGAGACTGAAGACCTATTCCCCGTGGACCAGCCTGAGGTTGACCTGGACCAGATCGGCGCCGGGAAAGAGCTTAAGTTCACGGCCACGGTCTACGTGCGCCCCGACGTCACACTGGGCGACTACAAGAGCCTCAAGGGCACCCGCCATCTGCACCCCATCACAGAGGAGCAGATGGACGCGCGCATCGCACAGGATGTGGAGAAGGTGACCACCCAGGAAGATATCGGAGAGGATGCCCTGCTCGAAGGCGACACCGCGGACATCGATTACCTGGGCACAGTGGACGGCACGCCCTTTGAGGGCGGCGAGGCCCAAGGCCACAAGCTGCGCCTGGGCTCCCAGAGCTTTATTCCCGGCTTTGAGGATCAGGTGATCGGCATGAAATCAGGGGAGGAGAAGGACATCACCGTAACCTTTCCCGCCGAATACCACTCAGAGGAGCTGGCTGGGAAAGAGGCTGTTTTCCATGTGAAGGTAAATGTCGGCACACGGGAAAACAAGCCTGAGCTGGATGATGATTTTGCCCAGGATGTATCAGAGCATGCCACCTTTGATGAATACAGGGAAGCTATCCAGCAGGAACTGACCAAGCAGAGGGATCAGCATGCCGAAGTCCATCTGGAAAACGAGCTGGTCCAGCAGGCCGTGGACGCCTCGGATTGTGATATCCCCGAAGCCATGATTCAGCGGCAGCTTGATTACCTGATCCAGAATACGCGCATCCGCCTGATGTACCAGGGGCTGAGGCTGGAGGATTATTTAACCTATACCAACACCACTGAGGAACAGATGCGGGATAATTTCCGCCAGGAAGCGGTGAACAACGTGAAGACTGACCTGGTGCTGGAGGCCATCCGCAAGCAGGAGGATTTATCCCCCTCTGACGAAGAAATAGATGAAGAAATCCGGCGCCACGCGGGGGAAATGGGTCGCGAATATGACGAATACAAAGCCGGCCTGAACGAAAACCAGCTTGAGAACTACAAGGACATCGTCGGCAACCGCAAGGTGGTGGACCTGCTGAAGGAAAACGCCCAGGTGACTGACCACACGGATGCCCATGAAGAGCTGACGGTGGAAGACCTGGTGGACGGCGCTGCCCAGGCTGCGGAGGCCATTGAGGAAGCGGCAGATAACGATGAAACAACCGGCGAGCCCGCGTCTGAGGGCAAGTAAGCCGGGAAATCAAAACCGCCGGCAAGAAGAAGGAAAGCGAACAGGGGTCCGGCGCTTCCCGGGAATTATCAGACCCTGGACCTGTTTGAGGAGGAAACATGGCAGAGTATCTAATCCCTTACGTAATTGAGCGTTCCGGCAATGCTGAGCGTTCCTTTGATATCTATTCCAGGCTGCTGAAAGACCGTATCGTCTTTCTCTCAGGCCCCGTGACGGACGGCCTGGCCAACACCGTGGTGGCGCAGCTGCTGTTTCTGGACATGGACAACCCCAACGCGGACATTTCCCTGTATATCAACAGCCCCGGCGGCTCCGTAACAGCCGGCATGGCGATTTTTGACACCATGCAGCACATCAAGGCGCCGGTGCGCACAGTCTGCGTGGGCATGGCCGCTTCCATGGGCGCCTTCCTTTTGATGGCCGGGGAAAAGGGCAAGCGCATGGCGCTTCCAAACAGCGAGGTGATGATTCATCAGCCTTCAGGCGGCGCCGAAGGCCAGGCCACGGACGTAACCATCCGCGCGGAATGGTTGCTGAAAACCAAAAAGAAAATGAACCGCATGATGGCGGAGATGACCGGGCAGCCGGAGGAGAAAATCGCAAACGACGTGGAGCGCGACTACTTCATGTCCGCCCAGGAGGCCAAAGAGTACGGCGTGGTGGATGAAATCTACCTGCCGCGCAAGAACGAGGAGAAGAATGCCTAAAGAACCCATGGACCCAAAGCGCACACCCCGCTGCGGTTTTTGCGGCAAATCTCAGGGCGAGGTCCGGCGGCTGATCGCGGGACCCAATGCCTATATCTGCGACGAATGTGTGGCTTTGTGCACGGATATGGTGGCTGAGCTTGACCAAAAAGCCGGCGTCATCGGGCCAAAAGCGCCCAAACTCCTTAAACCCAAGGAAATCAAGCGGGCGCTGGATGAGTATGTCATCGGCCAGGAGCGGGTGAAGCGGGCGCTGAGCGTGGCTGTGTACAACCACTACAAGCGCATTTTGTCCAATAACAATAAAAAGAACGATGTTGAACTCCAGAAGGCTAATATCCTTCTGGTGGGGCCGACGGGCACCGGCAAGACCTATCTGGCCCAAACGCTGGCCCGTGTGCTGAATGTGCCCTTTGCCATCGCCGACGCTACATCGCTGACCGAAGCCGGCTATGTGGGCGAGGATGTGGAGAACATCCTCCTACGCCTGATTCAGGCCGCGGACGGGGACATAGCGGCCGCCCAGCAAGGCATCATCTACCTGGATGAGGTGGACAAAATTGGCCGCAAGAGTGAAAACGTCTCCATCACCAGAGATGTGTCCGGCGAAGGGGTACAGCAGGCGCTGCTGAAGATTCTGGAGGGTACCACTGCCAATGTGCCGCCCCAGGGCGGGCGCAAGCACCCCCAGCAGGAGACGCTGCCCATCGATACCACCAACATCCTGTTTATCTGCGGCGGCGCTTTTGATGGGCTGGAGTCCATTGTAGCTACCCGCTTCGGGGGCAGAATGATGGGCTTTGGCGTGGATCAGGCGGGCACCCGGGAGGAGCAGGCAAGCCGCCTGCTGTCCAAACTGGAGCCTGAGGATCTGGTCAAGTACGGCATGATCCCTGAGCTGGTAGGACGCTTGCCGGTGAGCCTGGCACTTGATACGCTGGATGAATCAGCCCTGGTGCGCATCCTCACGGAGCCCAAGAACGCGTTGGTCAAGCAATATCAGCATCTGTTTGAGCTGGATGGCGCTGAGCTGGCTTTTGAAGAGGATGCCCTGCGCGCCATCGCCAAGCAGGCCGTTGCCCGGAAAACCGGCGCCAGGGGCCTGCGCGCCATTATTGAAAACCTGCTGCTGGACACCATGTTTGAACTGCCGGGGGCCAATGAGCCCATCAAGTGCGTGGTAACCCGGGACGCTGTGGAGGAGGGGGAGGCGATTTTGCCCCTGCGCCAGCCCAAACCGCTCAAATCGCCGGCCAAGCCGGCACCCAAGCGAGCCCTTCCCCTGGAGAGCGATGCTTCCTGACCAGATTCAGAAGAGCCTCTTCCCAGTTTGCGGGGAAGAGGCATTTTAAAGGAGAACCCATGCCCAATAAATCCGTTACGCTGTTAACGATTCCATTTCTGCCGCTGCGAGGCACCCTGGTGTTCCCGCATATGGTGCTGCATATCGATGTGGGCCGCGGAAAATCCGTGGCCGCCATTAACCAGGCCATGATGGGCGACCAGCGCATCTTCCTGGTGATGCAGAAAGATATCGAAAATGAAGATCCGATACTCAATGACCTGTACACGGCCGGCACCATTGCCCGGGTGAAGCAGGTGCTCCACCTACCGGGCAACAATATGCGTGTGCTGATCGAGGGCGAGGAGCGTGCTGTTCTCAAGGCAATCCATGAGGATGAGGAGACCTGGATGGCTTCTGTCCGCGTGATGCCGCCCTTTAACAAATCCGATGACAACCCGGAGCTTCAGGCCTTAAGGCGCCTGGCTAAGGAGAGCCTGGATGGTTTTGCCGAGGCGGGTAACCGCCTGTCGGAGGACCTTATCAAGTCTTTTAAGCGCATTGAGGATCCACATGAGTTGGTGGATGTGATTGCCGCCAACCTGATCCCACAGGTGGAGGAGCGCTATGCCCTGTTGGCGCTGGAAAAAGCGGGGGACCGGCTGGAGCAGCTTTGTGTGTACCTGGCGCGGGAGGTGCGTAACGCCAACGTCGACCGGATTGTCCAGCAGCGTATCCGTATGCAGGTGGATAAATCCCAGCGGGAGTATTATCTCAGGGAGCAGATGAAGGCTATTCAGGAGGAGCTGGGCGAGGGCGACTTTGACGATGTTGAGGAAATGCGGGAGAAGCTGAAAAAAATCCCGCTGAATGAGGAAGCCCGGGAAAAAGCGGATAAAGAACTGGAGAAGCTCTCCCGCATGATGGCCGGCAGTCCTGAATCCACCGTGTCTGAAAACTATCTGGACTGGTTGTCGGAACTGCCCTGGGGAAAGTACACCAGGGATCAGCTATCCCTGAAGCGTGCCCGGCGTATCCTGGAGCAGGATCACTACGGAATGGAGCCGGTGAAGGAGCGCATCATCGAATACCTGGCGGTGATGTCCATGCGCCGGGAGGCGGATGCCACGGTGGTTCCCAAAGGTCCTATTCTCTGCTTTGTGGGCCCGCCTGGAGTGGGCAAAACCTCCATCGTCCAGGCTATCGCCAAGGCCATGGGGCGCAAATTCGTGAAGATGTCCCTGGGCGGTGTGCGGGATGAGGCGGAGATCTACGGGCACCGCCGCACCTACATCGGTGCCATCCCCGGCCATATCATCTCAGGTATCAAGCGCGCGGGTACCATGAACCCGGTGTTCCTGTTTGACGAGATTGACAAGATGGGCAACGACTACCGGGGAGACCCGGCCAGCGCGATGCTGGAGGTGCTGGACCCGGCGCAAAACGCGGCCTTCAGGGATCATTACCTGGACGTGCCCTTTGACTTGTCCCGGGTGCTGTTTATCACCACCGCCAACACCCGCGCAGCCATCCCACCGCCATTGCTTGACAGGATGGAAGTCATCGAAGTGGCCAGCTATACCGAGGAGGAGAAGCTCCAGATCGCCAAGCGACACCTGCTGCGCCAACAGATCGCCGAGAACGGCCTGGCGAAGAACAGCGTGACCATGACCCAAGCGGCGATCCGCAAGGCCATTGAAGGCCATACCCGGGAAGCCGGCGTCAGGAGCCTCTCCCGCACGCTGGCCAAGGCCGTGCGCAAGGCGGCGGTTGAGATGCTGGAGACGGGGGAGAAGAAGCTGGCCGTCACTGCGGATAACCTGGAGAAATACCTGGGACCGCCCAGGTTTTTAAGGGACAAGCCGGAGCAGCAGCCCCTGGTGGGTGTTGTCAACGGCCTGGCCTACACGGAGGTGGGGGGCGAGATGCTCAAGGTGGAGTGCGCGGTGATGCCCGGCTCCGGCAAACTGGCGCTTACAGGCCACTTGGGGGATGTTATGAAGGAAAGCGGCCAGGCGGCCCTTTCCTGGGTGCGCGCCCACGCGGCCGACTATGGCATAGACGCCGATTTCCACAAAGACCGTGACATCCACATCCATGTGCCTGAAGGCGCGGTGCCAAAGGATGGCCCCTCAGCCGGCGTTACAATGACAGTAGCCCTGGTCTCAGCGCTCAGCGGGCGCAAGGTGCTTCAGGACATCGCCATGACCGGGGAAATAACCCTGGGCGGGCGGGTTCTGCCCATAGGGGGTATCAAGGAAAAGCTGCTGGCCGCCTACCGTGGCAAGATAAAGCGCCTGGCCCTTCCCAGAGAAAACCGCAAGGATGTGGCGGAGCTTCCGGAATATATTCAGGATGCCTTCGAAATTCACTACGTCAGCGCCGTGGGCGAGGTAATCGGCCTGACGCTTGAGGAACAGGAATAGCCGGCGTGTTTAATGATGCCAAGTTTGTCATCAGCCTGCCGCGCTACGGGGATTTCCCCGGGCGCGACCTGCCGCAGCTGGCGGTGTGCGGGCGCAGCAATGTGGGCAAGAGCAGCCTTATCAACAGCCTGTGCCGCAGGCGCGGCCTGGCCAAGACCAGTTCCACCCCCGGCAAAACCCGGCTTATTAATGTATTCCTTATTGACAACGCATTTCACCTGATTGACCTGCCAGGCTATGGCTACGCCAAGGTGTCCAGGCATGAGCAGGAGAGCTGGGGGCAGATGATGTCTGATTACTTCAGCCAGGCGGATGAGTTGAGGCTGGCGCTTCACCTGGTGGATATTCGCCATGAGCCCAGCCGGCAGGACCTGGAGATGAACGCTTTCCTCTATCAGACCGGCCTCCCCTTCCAGGTGGTGGCAACCAAGTCGGATAAAGTCTCCCGCGGACAGCGGCAAAGGCATCTGTCGGATATCGCCCGCTTGCTGGCGGTGCAGCCGTGGGAGATTATTTCCTTTTCCTCTCAAACCGGTGAAGGGCGGGACGTGCTGGCTCAGGCTGTATACAAACAGATATTTCCCCCGCGGAATAAGACAGAACTACACGATCGACCTCTCGCGGTCTACCGAGGGTATCTGGGGTGACTTCCACTACAAACTCCGCAACAAGATCC
>JAQVQY010000018.1 GCA_028701335.1 Eubacteriales bacterium | reverse complement strand
CACGCTCATAACGCCGCAGTATTGCTCCCGCGCTTCCCAAACGCGGTTGTTCTCCAGGAACTCTTTCGCATCTTCCAGCAGATGCATGGTGATGGTGGTACCCCGCTCGATACGCTGTCCCTGCTTCATCTCAAAGGTGATACCATCCTTGCTTTCCCAGGCCACCGCCTCAGCGCCCTCCTGGTAGGAAAGGGTATCGATGGTCACCCGGTCAGCTGCCATAAAGGCTGAGTAAAAGCCCAGCCCGAAGTGGCCGATGATACCGGATGAGTCCTCCCCGGTATAGTTCTTTAAAAACACCTCGGCGCTTGAAAAAGCCACCTGGTTGATGTACCTGTCCACTTCCTCGGCTGTCATCCCGATGCCGTTGTCTGACACCCGGATTTCTCGCTTTTTCTTATCCACGGTGACGGTGACTTTTAATTCCTCATCATCCCCCAGGCCCAGCAATCTGAGCTTTGTGATGGCGTCCACGCCGTTGGAGACAATTTCCCGGATGAAGATGTCCTTATCCGAATAAAGCCAGCGTTTGATCACCGGCATGATGTCCTGCGCGTCGATGGAGATGTTTCCCCTCTGCGCCGCTGTTTGTTCCCTGGCCATACTAAATCCTCCGAATCAACAAATAATTACGCCTTTATTTTAACATTGAAAGGAGGCAAATGCAACCCGTTTTTAGCACTCGGGTGCTTTGAGTGCTAAAAACATCGCCTTCCACTTTATATCCCGCCGTGTCGCTTGTGCCCAAAGGGCCCGGCATGCTATACTTGATTATGACGAAACCGTTACAGGAGGGTGGGGATGAGTTCGGAAACAGCGGCCAATCGCGCCGCCATACGGCAACTGATGCTGATCATCGTTGGCTGCACCATCGGAGCCGCCAGCTACCCGCTGTTTTTGGTGCCCAATCACATCGCCCCAGGGGGCGTTACGGGGCTGACCACCATTCTGAATTTTCACTTTGGATTGCCCGTCGGGCTTAGCAGCCTGGCGCTGAACATCCCGCTTCTGTTCGCGGGATGGAAGGTGAGCGGCCTTAAGTTTGTTATCCGCACGGTATTTGCCACAGCGCTCTTCTCCGTGCTGATTGATGTGATGGCCTTCCCGCCTTTGAGCCTCGACCCCATGTTGGCCGCGGTTTTTGGCGGGGTTATCCTGGGCGTGGGCATCGCGTTGATTATGCGCGGGGGAGCCACCACCGGGGGAACGGACCTTTTGGCCCGCATCGTGCACAGGAAGTTTCCCGTGGTTTCCACCGGCGCATTCCTCTTTGCCTTTGACCTGGCGGTTATCCTGCTGGCCTGGATCTTCATCAGCGCCCAGCACGCCATGTACGCCATTGTTTCTGTGTATCTTTCCGCCCGGGTGCTGGACAAGGTGCTGGCTGGTGTAGGCACGGACAAAGCCTGCCACATTATCTCAGCCAAGTGGGAAGCAATTTCCCAGCGGCTGATGCGGGAACTGGAGCGGGGCGTCACCATCCTGCCAGCCACCGGCGCCTATTCAGGCGAGGAGAACAGGATGCTCATCTGCGTGGTGGGACGGCTTGAGACCATGCAGGTCAAGCGCATCGTGGAAGACGAAGACTCTTTTGCCTTCGTTTATATCACTGACACCCATGAGACCCTGGGTGAGGGTTTCCGCAAACTTTCCGGGGAGGATCAATGAGCAATTACCAATCCCTTTACCGCACCTGGCGTCCCCGCCGTTTTTCGGACATGGTGGGCCAGGAGGCGACACGCCGGATGCTCAGGAACCAGGCGAAAACGGGGCATGTGGCCCATGCCTACCTGTTTTGCGGCAGCCACGGCACCGGCAAGACCAGCGCTGCCCGAATCATGGCGCTTGCCATCAACTGCGAAAACCCCCAGGAGGGCGATCCCTGCCTGGAATGCGGCAGCTGTAAAAACCTGAGCCACGAGACCTCCCTGGACCTGCTGGAGATGGACGCGGCCAGCAACTCATCAGTTGACAACGTACGCGTGATGCTCTCAAAAACGGACTATCCCCCGCAGTTTGTCAAATACAAGGTCTATATCATTGACGAAGTGCATATGCTCTCCGGCGCCGCTTTCAACGCGCTGCTCAAGACGCTTGAGGAACCGCCTGAATACATGGTGTTTATCCTGGCTACCACAGAGCCTCAGAAGCTCCCCGCCACCATCCTGTCCCGCTGCCAGCGCTTTGATTTTGGCCGCATCGCCGACGCGCAGATTGTGGAAAGGCTTAAGCAGGCTATCCCCGAGGGCACCAAGACAGATGAGGAAGCTCTCCAATTGATCGCTTCCGCCGCGGAGGGCAGCATGCGGGACGCCTGGAGCCTGATGGACATGGTGCTGGCCTCAGGGCTCGCGCTCTCCCAGGAGAATGTCAGGGAAGCGCTGGGCTCCGTCAGCCGGGAGATGCTGTTCTCGTTCCTGGATGCCCTGGCCCACTGCGACAGCGCTGACGCCCTCAGCCAGATCAATATCTTAATGAGACAGGGGCGGGATGTGCAGGTGTTCCTGAGGGATTTCAGCGCCCACCTGCGCCAGGTGCTGGGCGTGAAACTGACCGGGCAACCCATCCACCCCGTAGGCGACGCGGTTTCAGAACAGCTGCGCCAGCAGGCAAGCGGGGTGAGTGAGCTCAACCTGTTGCGGATGCTTGAAAAATGCATGCAGGCAGAAAATGACGCCCGCTGGGCAGCCGCGCCGCGGGCGGTGCTGGATGTGTTCGCGCTGCGCGTTTGCCAGGTGGACCAGGAGCAGGACTTAAGCGGCATCCTCGCCCGGTTAAGCCAGCTTGAGACTGCCATGGCGGGGCTTGATACAATGCCCGCCAAAGCGCCGGTGCAGGAAACGGAGCCGGAAACGGAGCCAGCGGCTGTTCCTGAGCCTGCCGCTCAGCCTGAAGCCTCGCTGCCTCTGATCCAGTCTCCTAGGCCCGCCGCGCCAGGTGTCCAGCCCAAAGCGGCCTGGAACCGGATGCTTGAGCGCCTGGGCCGTGAGAATCCAGGGCTCTTTTCGCTTATGCACCGGGGCCGCTACGGCGGCTTTCAGGAGGATTTATTCTCCCTTATCCTGCCGCCGGAGGAGGACATCCTCACCAACATGCTCAACGAAGACAGCCGGGCCCAGGTGATAAGCCAGCTTCTTTCGGAAGAGATGGGCATACCTGTCTCCTTCCGGGCAGCCCGCCAGGCAAACACGCAGGACCTAGACCAGGAAGCCCTGGCCCGGGAGAACCTCAAATTGCTCTCCAAGGTTTTCGGACGGGACAAAATTATCGTCAAATCAGATCCGAAGTAATCCGGCGCAACCGGCAAATAAGGCCGGCCTGCCATTTATCCGCGAAACCTTCGTGGCAGAAAGGACCCATCCCATGAGTGAAAACAGAGCAAGATATTCCTCCGCCCCCTTAAGGGACATGAGCCGGCGGCCGCCCAAACCCGCAAACAGCAGTCGCCCGCCCGCCCAGCAAATGGGACAGCCCGCAAGGGTCCGCAGCTTCCCGGTTCTTCAGGTGATGCTGATCATTATACTGCCCATCCTGTTTGTGGTGTCCCTGCTGGCTAAGGACACACGGCTATATTGGGTGTTTGTGGGAGCAAGCTTATTAAGTTTGCTGGCCATGGGGCTGCTTCGCGCTTTTGTGCCCAACGCCAGGAAAGTCCTGGGCGTGGTGCACGCGGCTATGATTGCTGTGGTGCTCTTCGCGCTCCTGGTCTCAACCCCCCCGCCCCCCGCGGACACCGTGCAGAGTACCCAGAGCCTGCAATCCATCTTCAATGAAAATTCCAGCGCCAGCATGGTGGACATGGCGCAAAGCCAGGCACAGGCACATCCTGAACCCACCGAGAACCCCGGCTCCGCTTCCCAGGCACAGCAGAAGCTGGAGCAGTTCATGTCAGCCTGGATGAACACAGACTACGCCGGCATGGTGAGCCTGTCGCTCCCCAACTGGGTCAACCAGCACGAAAGCTCCACGGACGCGGAGAAGAGCATGTTCCACCTGAGGGCAAACCGCTCGGTACTGGACTACCAGATTCTGGATGTGTCCGGTAACGATGGGGACCAAGCCCGCACCATCACCATGCAGGCTTCTGTCAGCAAGAATAACGGCGAAGCGCCGCTGCAGTACAACTTCCAGATTCTTCTGATGCGGGTGAACAATGTCTGGTATGTGGATCCCAACTCCATCTCCTCTTCCCAGGTGGTAAACGCCCAGGCCGGGCAGCAGCAGGCGCCCCAGACGCAGGAGCAGGTGACAACCCAGATCCAGGCGCCCATAACCCCGGTTGTAAGCCCGGACACCATCCTCTACTACAACGCCGACGGCGGCAAGTATTACCACGCAGACCCGAACTGCTCTTCTGTCGGGGCCCAGTACCGGCCGCTGACCGCCATGTTCTACTACCGGGATGTGTCCTCCACCAAGCTTAAAAACCTGATCCCCTGCCCCACATGCAACGCGCCCGCCAGGTGAGTATGGAACACCGGTTGGACACCTTCGCCGTCTGGGAAGCGCTGAAGGAGGGGGACGAATGCCCCTTGTGCTCCCTCAGGCGAAAGACCGAGCGGCAACTGGTTGACCGCTGCCTCGGCGGCGCTGTGATGATTCCTGATGATCGGCAGCGGGCAAATGCCGCCGGGTTCTGCGCCAACCACCACCGGCAGCTTTACGCAAAGAGCAACCGCCTGGGCCACGCGCTTCTTGTGCTCTCACGCCTTCAGACGTTAAAACCTCAGGTGGAGAAGGCTTTTGACCGGACTGGGATGGTTGGCAGCAAGCGCTTGGCACGGCAGAAAACGCCTTCCAATTTCCCAGCCCAGGCGCTCAAAGGCATGAGCGGAACCTGCCTCATCTGCCGGGATTTGGAGGTGCACTCAGCCCGGCAGGCGGAAACACTCATCCTCCTTTGGCAAAAGGATCCGGATTTCAAGGCCAGGCTGATGGCTTCAAGGTGGGTGTGCCTGCCGGATGCCGCCATGCTGGCGGACATGTCCGATAAGCTTTCAGAAAATGCGCGCAAGGAGTTTTTGGCCTGCCTGCGCCATGGGATGACGGAGAACCTGGCGCGGCTTGAGGAGGAACTGGATTGGTTTACCCGAAAGTTCGACTACCGCAACCAGGATGCGCCCTGGGGTGAAAGCAAAGATGCCCTGGAGCGTACGGCCAACAAACTGGGAGGGTGGTGTTTGGGGCCCGAGCCTCTGGATGAAAATGCGTTGTAGGACAGGGCGGCTTTTTTCGCGGCTGGCGGTGCTGACTGTGCTGGCGGTCCTGTTTGCGTTGCCTCCGGCCTCCGCAGAACCCTTCCTGAGTGACCAAAGCCCCCAGGACTTCCAGGAGCGCACGGCCACGCTTTTTTTCAGGGCCGGAAGCAGCCGTTGGCTTGAGCGGGAACAGCGGCTGGTCACCGTCCCACACAGTGAGAGTTATGAAAAAACGCTGGTGCAGGCGCTTCTGGACGGGCCCTCCCAGGGAACGAGGCTCACCTCCCTCTTCCCCCAGGGTACCGAAGTGCTTTCGGTTATCTCAGAGGGGCGGCAGCTATTTGTCACCTTAAATGAGCGCCTGATGGCCAGCTACCCTGATGAAGCAGCGGTTATCAATACCCCCGATTACCGCTCCGGCGAAGGACGGCTGCGCCGGGAGCTGGCCATGGGGTCCCTGGTCAACACGCTGACGGAAAGCGGCGAGTATATCAAGGTGCAGGTGCTGGTGCGGGCCGAAACCACCCTTACGGGCTCGCTTCGCCTCAGCAACCGCTATTACTTGTCAGACAACGACGCCCTTCCTGATCCCCTTACCCGGCAGGAACCCTTGATTATGCTGCCAGGCTATGCCGCTGAGCAGGTGATGGCCCTGTGGCAGCGGCGGGACTGGATGGCGCTTGAGGAACGCCTGGCCCAGGGCCCGGCGGACGCCGCCACGCAAAACGCCTTCACTCAGGCGCTGGATGCTTCACCCGCGATTCTTGGATACTCTGTCAGCCCCGGCGTCCCTTCCCCGGACGGCAGTTACGCTCTTACCAGCGTGTCACTTCAATACCAGGTGATGGGCGGCCCGGAAAAGGGCATTGAGAACTGGCCCCTTCGCCTGTCGCGCGGAGCAGGCGCCTGGGATGTACCCTGGGCCGCCTTTAACGCCTTGCTGGAGGCTTGCCAATGAAAATGCGCGGAATTGCCCTATTGCTGGCTTTGTTGCTTGCGCTCGCCGGGTGCAGCAGCGTACCGATCAGGGACACGGCCAACGTCACCCTGCCGCCCATTGCATCGCCCGTTTCGGCCCCTGTGGGTGATCAGGGCGGGGAGATCACCCAGCGGGTGATGTTGTCCCTGCCCGGAGCGGTAACGGGGCAGCTCACCCTTGTTTCCGACCGCCTGGCGCTGCCCGCCTCACGCCATCCGGCGGAAGCGGCGCTGTCCCGGCTCTTCTCCTTTCAGACCAATGAGCAGGCTCGGGCTCTGAGTGAAAGTGGCGCGCTTCAGCTGATGCCGGGCCGTGGCGTGGAGATATCCGGCGGCACCGCCGTGGTTAACCTGGCCGCCAGCGCCCTAAGCCTTTCCGCCCAGGAACTTTTCCGGGCCGGTATGGCCGTCACCAACACGCTCTCCCAGTGGGGGGACATCCGCCATGTGAATATCCTGGTCAATGACCAGCACCCTGGGCTGGATCCAGCCGCCACGATGCCCCTGGGCAGCCTGGTGGCGGACACCTCGCCCGGGGCCGCCGCCAGCCTGTGGGAAACCAGGGGAAGCCAGCGCACCGGCAACGTGCAGGGCGGCTTTTCCCTGGGCGCTACCCTCTACTTCCCCGCCGCTGCGGGCAGGGGTGTGCTGGCGGAGGGACGCACGTTAAGCTTTCCCGGCGCGAGCCTGTCCACTCTGGCAAGATCCCTTTTGGGCGCCCTGTCCGCCGGCGCCGCCACGCTCCCCGGGGTACCCCAGGTGCCGGACCTGAACGGCCTGCTCATCAGCAACCCCCTGGTTGAGGAGCTGCCGGGCGCCCAGGGCAGGGTCATCCTTCTTTCTTTTGATGAAAGCGCCAACGAGCGGCTGATCGCCGCCGGCATCCCCCGCTCGGTGATGATGGCCTCCATCTGCCTCACCCTGACCACTTTTTTGCCGGGCGTGGCCGGGATTAGGGTGCGCATCGGCACGGAGATGATCAGCGCCGTGGTGCCCGCCGGGGTGCTGGAGGGCGCGGGGCAGGAGATCGTCTTTGAGGACCAGGTGATGCGGCGCACGGATTTCCTGAATTTTCTCCTGGATTACTGTACGCTATACTTCGCTGATGGCGCGGGGACGCTTGGCGCCTCCCGCCGCGCCGTCCCTTATCACCAAACCCGCAACCCCCGCTATGTGCTGAATGAATTGTTGTCCGGCCCTGAATACACCGACACCAACCCCGGCCTCTCCGCCGTATTGCCACAGGGCATTAAGGACGCGGACTGGCTTGGTATCGCCCGGCATAACGGTACGCTGGCGGTGAATATTTCGGCCGCTGCCAACACATTATTCAATCCCTTGAACGAGGTTCAGGAGCGGCTGATGGTGTATGGCATGGTGAATACATTGGCTGAGCTTGCGGGGGTGGACAAGGTTCAGTTTTTTATTGATGGGAAGCAGGAAGGCCGGTTCGCCGGGCACATTGACCTGGCGGGCAGTTTCCTTCCAAGCACCGGGATGGTAGCGCGCTAGAGCTTGTTGAGCGGCAGCTCCACGATGAAGGTTGTGCCCTGGCCCACATCGCTCTGCACCCTTATCCTGCCGTCATGCAGATTGACATATTGCTGGACAATACTAAGCCCCAGGCCCGTGCCGCCGGACTCCCGGCCGCGGGCCTTATCCACGCGGTAAAAACGCTCAAAAATATGTGGCTGGCTTTCCTTGGGGATACCCGGCCCGTTGTCCGCCACCGTCAGCACAGCGTCCTTTCCCATGCGTTGGAGCGTGACGGTGATCTTCCCCTTGTCCGGCGTGTACTTCGCCGCGTTTTCCATGAGATTATAGACGATCTGCTGCATCATGGACTTGTCCGCCAACATGTCGCAGCTATCCTGCAGCTTCAGTATGATGTCCTGCTCCCGATGGTCCATGATGGGCTGCAGGCGGTGCTGGGCGTCCTTCACTACCTCCGCCAGCGATAGCTTTTCCTTGACGAGGTCGCTTGAACGGGAATCCACCTTCACCAGCACCAAAAGGTCTGACACGATGGAGGAGAGGCGGTTGATTTCCGCGTTCACGTCGCCCAGGAACTCCGTGCGCAGCTCCGCGTCCATGTCCGGCTGGTAAATCAGGCTTTCAATCATAATTTTCATCGTGGCCAGCGGTGTTTTCAGCTCATGGCTGGCGTTTGAGACGAACTGGTTGCGTGTCTGGTTCAACGCCTCCAGCTGTTCGCTCATGGAGTTGAAGGCAATGGCCAGCTGCTTAATTTCTCCGCTGCCCTTCTCCGCCACCCGGGCTCCCAGGTCGCCTTTGGACATGCGCCGGATCACCCGGGTCATTTCAGCGATGGGGCGGGTCAGGACACCTGAGAAGATCATTCCGGAGGCAACCGCCGCCACCGCTACCACTACAAAGAGAACGGTCATCTGCGTCTGCACGGTGGATAGGCCCTGCATCAGGCCACGCACGGAGGAAACCAGCATCATCACCCCAATTACATGGGAGGAACTGACGATGCCAGCGGTGGAGTAGCTCACCCACTCCTCTTCCCCGGCGAAGCGCAGCATATTCTCCCCCTGGGCCGCTTCTCCTGTTTCCAGGGAGTGTACACCATAGTCCGCGGTTTCGCCGCTCACCAGGATGCTGGCCACCTCAGGGTAGTCCAGCCGGCGGCCCAGGGCAGTTTGAAAGCTGTCCGCCTGCACCTTGCCCAGCTCATCCATCAGCAGCACCCTGCCGCCCAGCTCCGCCCCGGCGCGGCGCACCGTGTCATCAAGGCCCGCGGCATCTGAAAACGTTAGGTAGCCCGCCGCCTGCACAGCCCATTTTTCAAGGCCGGCGCGGTCTGACTGGATGCGTTGGGAAAACAAGTATTCCCCCAGCATATTCATCAGCGTTCCCGCCATCATCAGGAAGGAAAGCCCAATAATTAAAAAAAACGCCAGCATCACCTTCCACCGGATGCTGGCAAAGGGATTACTCATCCCGGTCGGTAAAATAATAGCCCACACCCCACTTGGTAAAAATGAACTCAGGCTGGGTGGGATTGCGCTCCACCTTCTCCCGCAGGCGCCGGATGTGCACGTCCACTGTGCGCTCATCCCCCGCGTAGTCGCTTTTCCAGACGGCGTCCAGCATCTCCTCACGGCTGAACACCCGGCCGCGATTGGTGATAAACAGGTTCAGCAGATCAAACTCCTTGGCGGTGAGGCGGACATCCTTGCCGTTTAGTTGCACGGAACGGTTCACCGTGTTGACCACCAGATCCCGCACCTTGATCACCTTGCCATCCTCCGGCGCCGTGTTCTGGGCAGCCCTGCGCAAAATGGTCTTGATCCGGGCCTTGACCTCCAGGATGTTGAAGGGCTTGGTCATATAGTCATCCGCGCCGTATTCCAGACCCAGGATTTTGTCCATGTCCTCACCTTTGGCGGTGAGCATGATGATGGGGACGTTGCTCACCTCCCGGATGCGCTGGCAAACGGTGATGCCGTCGATTTTGGGCAACATCACATCCAGGAGGATCAGGTCTACCTCATTCTCCTTAAACAGCGTTAAGGCCTCTTCCCCATCATAGGCCACCAGGGTCTCATAGCCGTCCTTCTCCAGGGTATACTTCAGCCCCTTGATGAGAATGGGTTCATCGTCTACCAGAAGAATCTGCTTGGCCATGATGAGTCATCCTTTCCCGAATACCGGAACAAATAATGATTTGTTCATATTTTACAACAAACACTCCATAAAAAGCAAGGTATTCGCAACATTTCATTCATAGTTGGGGCCGGCTGTTATTATAACAGCGCCTCTACGCCCTGCACATCCTTCCGGTGCCCCAGCACCAACAGGCGGTCGCCTTCCTTCAGCAGCAACTCCGGCGTGATGTCCATGGACATATCACTTCCGTGATAGACGGCCAGCAGGGTCACCCGGTAGCGGCGGCGGATGTCGGCCTCGCGGATGGATTTGCCCACCCAGGAGCCGGGGCAGGAGAGGTTGGCCAGCACATAGTCTCCTTCCAGGCTGATCAGGTCCAGGAGATGGGGGCTCACCAGGGAGTGGGCCACACGCTCCCCCATGTCCCGCTCAGGGAACACCACTCGGTCCACACCCAGTTTGCGCAGCACCTTGGCGTGCATGTCATCAGTGGCCTTGCCCACGATGTATTTGGCGCCCAACTCCTTGCACATGATGCAGGCCATAATGGAGTGCTGCAGGTTATCCCCAATCGCCACGATGGCGGCGTCAAAATTGCGGATGCCAAGGCTGCGCATCCCTTCCTCATCCATGGCGCTCACCTGAAGCGCGCTGGTCACATAGGGCGCGATAGCGGCCACCCGGCTGTCATCCGAGTCCACGGCCAGCACCTCATGCCCCAGGTCAAATAAGGTGCGCGCCAGGGCCGAGCCAAACCGGCCCACACCAAAGACGATAAATTGCATCCTGTCTGCCATTTTGTGTGCTCCTTTATTACGTCACCCGACGATGATATCTTCCTCAGGGTAGCGCACGCCGGTCCTGTAACCCGCGTGCCGGCGGGTGATGGACAGCATCATGGTAAGCGGCCCCACCCGGCCAAAATACATGAGCAGGATCAGCCATATCTGGCTTGGATGAGTCAGAGCGGGCGTATTGGCCGCCGTCAGCCCCACCGTCCCCAAGGCCGAAGCTTCCTCAAACACCAGGTCAACCATGGAGAAACCGCGTGGCTGCTCCAGCAAGCCCATCAGCACGCTCCCCGCGAACAGCAGCGCCAGATAAAGCAGAAAGATGCTCAGCGTCGTGCGGATGAGCACCAACGGCAGGCGCTTGTTGAAAGCGTTGACATCCTCCCGCCCGGCAATCACGCTTCGGATGATGGCCACCAGCACAAAGACGGTGGAGGTCTTCACACCGCCGCCGGTGGAGGCGGGCGAAGCGCCGATAAACATAAGCAATGTGGTGGCCATCTTGCTGGCGTCATTCAGGTTACCCTGTTGAACGGAATAGAAGCCAGCCGTCCTGGTGGTGACAGACTGGAAGAGGGCATTGAGCAGCTTGTTCGCGGTCCCGCGCCCAGCCCCCAGGGTTAATGGATTGTTCCACTCCGCCAGGGCGAAGTATACGGTGCCGGAAAGCAGGAGAAAGCCGGTAGTCACCAGCACAATTTTGGTGTGCAGGGCGAGCCTGCGCGGGTGGCGGCCTTTGTCAAGAACATCCGCCAGCACCGCAAAGCCCAGGCCGCCCAGGATAATCAGCCCAGCGATGGTCAGGAGCACCAGCGGGTCATCCACAAAAGTAGTTAGGCTGTTGGCTGTTGAAAACAGGTCAATCCCGGCATTGCAAAAAGCGCTGATGGCGTGGAATACCGCAAAGTACACGCCCCGCGCGGTCCCCAGCCTGGGAACGAGGTGGATGGACAGGAGTATCGCGCCCAGAAGCTCCACGCCAAAGGCGATCAGCACAAAGCGCATGGTGTTCCGCACGGCACCGGAAAGCCCGGGCAAGCTCATGGTGTCATGCAGCAGGACGCGGCTGCGAAGGGATACGCGCCGGCCAGCCAAAACCAGGACGGAGGTGGCAAAAAGCATAAATCCCAGCCCACCCAGCTGAATGAGGCTGAGGACAACGATCTCTCCAAACAGGGAGAAATCCGCCGCCGTATCCACCACCATGAGCCCTGTGACACAGGTGGCGCTGGTGGCGGTAAACAGCGCCTGAAGAGGCGTGATGGTAATCCCCGGCTCATGGGCCAGGGGCAGCATCAGCAGCCCCGTTCCCACCAGAATAATGAACATGAAACCCACTGCCAGGGTCTTGGCGGGGTTGGGGCTTCGGGGGGCTTTGTGTTTTTTCTCCTGCGCGTTCATGGCCTGTTGCTCTCAAGAAAGAAAGGGCTGCAATGCGGACCAGCCGCATTAACAACCCAAATGAACCTGGTGGGGTTTTCGTCAGCCCTCGCTCTGCCCGCCTTCGCCCTCATCCTCACCGTCATCCTCATCCTCGGCATGTTCCGGGAAGAAGGGCTGGTGGCACTGGGGGCAAAGGTAGTCTTCTTCAAAGTCGAAATCCGTAATGTCAAAGCGGGTCTGATAGCCGCAGTTGGGGCACTCATACTCCACCACCGCTTCCCCTGCCTGGCTTGAGCGCTGGCCGCAGCCGATGCAGGTGTCATCATCATCGTCAAACGCGTCGCCATCCTCGTCCTCAAACACCGCGTCCTCCAGCTCCGCCAGATCCTCATCCAGATCGTCCACAAACTCGTCCAGCTCATCCTGGCGCAGCTGCAGTTCATCCACTTCCTCGGCAAACGCTTCAAGCGTCTCCACAATTTTCAGCAGCAGCTTGTTCTCGGGCTTGTCCTCCTTCAGGCTCATGCCCTCGGCCAAACCCTTTAAAAACTCAACTCTCCTGTACAGCTCGCTCATGGTGCTCTCCTCTCTTATGGTGTCCGGGGATTAAGCCCTGGATAGATATTCCCCGCTCCGGGTATCGATCTTGATAACATCGCCGATGTTGATGAAAAGCGGCACCATCAGGGTAAAACCAGTCTCGATGGTGGCGGGCTTATAGGTGTTGGAGGCGGTGTTGCCGGCAAATCCTGGCTCCGTCTGGGTCACCTCCAGGTCCACAAAGTTTGGCGCCTCAACGGAAAAAGCGTTGCCCTTGAAGAACTTGATGGTTACGCTGGTGTTTTCCTTCACAAACTGGATGGCCTCCTCCACCTGGTCGTGGTTGAGGGGCATCTGCTCAAAGGTTTCAGGGTCCATGAAGTAATACAGGGTACCGTCGTTGTACAGATACTGCATGTCCTTTGACTCGATGATGGCCCGGGGCATCTTGTCCGTGGGGTTAAAGGTGCGCTCCACCACAGCGCCTGTCATCACGTTTTTGATTTTGGTACGCACAAAGGCGGCGCCTTTACCCGGCTTCACATGCTGGAAATCCACGATGTTCCAGACGCCGCCGTCCCACTCGATTGTAATGCCTTTTCTGAAATCGCCCGCTGTGATCATGCTATCTCCTCCGAATCAACAAATGTATCTCTGTTTACAGGATAATCATTTCTCTGGGCGCGCTCACCAAAGAGCGGGCGCCCGTGTCAGTCACCAGGCAGGAGTTCTCAATCCGCACCCCGCCCAGGCCCGGAACGTATATACCCGGCTCCACCGTAACCACATGCCCGGGCTTAAGGGTGTCCATACAGGTGGGGCTCAGCCGCGGGTTTTCGTGGATGTCAATGCCCACCGCGTGGCCCAGGCCGTGGCCGAAGCGCTCCGCATAGCCCGCGTCGCCAATGATTTTCCGGGCGATGGCATCCACATCCCGGCTAACCCTGCCAGGGGCAAGCGCTTCCTGGCAGGCGATCTGTGCTGAGAGCACGATGTCATAGATTTCCCGCATCCGGCTGCCCGGCTGCCCCAGGGCCACGGTGCGGGTCATGTCCGCGCAGTACCCGCCAAATTTCGCGCCAAAGTCGAGGGTGATCATATCGCCCTTCTCTATTTGGCGCTCGCCCGGGATAGCGTGGGGCAGGGAACCATTTGGGCCGGAAGCCACAATGGTATCAAAGGCAACGTCATCGGCCCCCAGCTCCAGCATGCGGAAGTTGAGCGCGCGCTGGATCTGCTTTTCGGTCATGCCGGGCTTGATCTGCGTGATGATATAGTCAAAAGCCTCACAGGAGATGGCGCAGGCTTTTTCAATCAGCGCCGCCTCGCCGTCATCCTTTATTTCCCGGAGCTGCTCCGGCCGCATGTCAAGGGACCAAAGCTGTACTTCCCCCAATGCTTCCTTGAGCTTCCGGCCGTCCCTGACAGTGACATAATCGTCCTCGTAATAAACCCCCGTGATGCCCGCCCCATGGATAAGGGAAGCGGCCACCTGGGCATGGGTTTCGCCGGTGGAAATCTGATGGACCTCAAAGCCCGGCGCCTGATTTTGGGCCTGCTCCACATAGCGGAAATCCGTCACAATGGCGCTCAACCCACGGGAGAGCAACAAAAGCCCTTCCCCCGTGTAGCCGCTGAGATAAAACACATTGGCAGGCTTGTGGATGATGATGCCCTCACCGGCCTTAAGCCCGCAGACGTCCATGAGCCGCTCGGTCCTGCCCATTCATTCCTCCCACGCTTTTCTATGGAACACGCCGTATTCTACCACAGTAAGCGTGGTTTGACTATCACAAAACGCCGCCGCTTCCTCCGCGGTGCGGCCTGGCTGTTCGAGAATCCCTGAAGCTGCCGGAAAATGGCGGATTTTAACAAGTCCGGCGGTGTTCCCCGGGTGTGGCACCATTGATTTGCTTGAAAACACGGGTGAAGTGGGCTGCGGAACCAAAGCCTACCTGGTGTGCTATCTGCTGGATTTGGAGGGATGGGTCGAGCAAAAGCTCCTCCGCCTTCCTGACGCGCAGGCTGTTGACGGTCTGCAGGAAACTCTGTCCCGTGTGCTGGTTAATCAGGCGCGATAGGTGCCACTGGCTCACATACACGCTGGCGGCAACGCTTTCAAGCGATATGGCTTCCATATAATGCTGACGGATATGCTCCATGGCCGCGTTTAGCACAAAGCTGGAGGCCTCGCTGTCCGGGGCATTCGCGGGCTTTTCAGTTATCTCCGGTGGGATCAGCTCCCTGCAGCGCTTCACCATTTCCTCCACCGCCTCCACCAGCTCGGGCATTTTGCTGGGTTTGAGCAGATAGCGGGTCACTCCCAGGCGGATAGCCTGGCGTGCATACTCAAAATCCCGGTGGGCTGTCAACACACTGATTTGCAGGTCGGGCAGCTCGCTTAAAAGGGCCGCGATCATTCCCAGGCCGTCCAGGTTTGGCATGCGGATATCTGTTAAAAGGATGTCCGGCTTCAGCAGCCGGATGGTCGCTAACCCTTCCAGGCCATCGTGGGCCTCGCCCGCCACGACGCAGCCATACTTCGCCCAGGGGATCATGCGCCTGAGCCCGTTGATGATAAGGCGCTCATCATCCACCAGGACCACCTTCAGCTGCCTCTTCGTGTTGTCCATTGTCTCCTCAGCCTTTGATAGCGCCTGCCGTCAGCCCTTTGATGATGTTCTGCTGCAGCGCTATATAAACAATCAACATCGGAACCACCACCACCACCACGGCGGCCGCCATCAGGCCAAAATCGGTGCCATACTGGCTGGAAATCTCGCGCAGGATGGCGCTGACGGGCATCAGGGCTCTTGAGCGCAACAGTACCATCTGCAGAAAAAGGTCATTATAGCTCCAGATGAATGTAAATATGCCCACCGTTGCCAGGGCGGACTTGGACAGGGGCAGAATAACACGGAGGAATATCCTGAACACGCCGGCGCCATCGATAAAGGCTGCTTCCTCCAGCTCATAGGGCAGGGAGGAGATAAAACCCGCCATGACCGTGGTGGCAAACGCCAGGTTTCCGGCGACCTGGACCAGCGCCACGCCCTGCAGGGTATCAAAAAGCCCTGCGGAAGAGATCATCCGGTAGACCGGCACGATGGTGGAGAATGCCGGAAACATCAGCGCGGCGACCAGCAGGGAACGCAGGACCTTTTTCCCTTTGAAAACGTAACGCGTCATGGCGTAGGCCATCATGGCAGACAAGAGCATCACACCCAGCGTGACGCTGCCGGACAGTACCAGCGAATTCCTGTAACCCCGCAGGATGTTGACGTTGGGATTGGTAAAGGCTTCCCGATAATTATCCCATATGGGGCTGAGCCTTACCGCAGGTGAAGCAGAGTCGTACACCCGGGAGCCCTTCAGTGTGTCATAGGCCTGCAACTCGCTGTCCGGCCTGCTCCTTTCAAAGCTGCTTTGCCCCATAAGCTGGGCAAAGGGGCTTTCCGGGTCAAGCTCTCCGCTGCCCTGTTCCTTCTCAAGGACGGGGTTCCCCTCCTCGTCAAACAGCATCCGGTCATACCGCTCCCGGCCGAAGTCATCCTTAAGGACCTCCTGGCGCACGATCACGCCGTTGCGATCGCGCCGGTAAACCTGCTCAAAGGCCGGCGAAAAGGAGTCGCCCACCACCAGGCTTGTGTCCTTGAATGAGTTGTTGAGCACCCAGGCGAATGGAAAAATCGTAGTTGACGCCCAAAGGACCAGCAGCGCATATATCACTGTCCGCGTGAGCACAACAGGTCCGCGCCCGATAACACGCGACATCACAGCGCCTCACCTCCCCGGCGCATCAGTGCGGTCATGAGCCCGGCCGCCAGCACCCCAAGCAGCACGATGATAATGGAAATGGCCGAACCATAGTCTACATTCTGCGCCACAAAAGCCTGGTTGTGCATGTACGTGCCCAGGAAGTGCGTCAAACCGTTGGGCGCACCGTTTCTGGCGATTACCGATGGCAGGTCAAAGACCTTGATGGCACCCGTAACCGCCAGGGTGGCGCAGGTGATGAGCACATCGCGCAGCAGCGGAAGGGTGATGTACCAGATCCGCCGCAGGCCGGCGGCGCCATCCATGGCCGCGGACTCGAAGATCTCGTCCGGGATGGCGTTGACGCCGGCCAGGAGGATGACAAAATAGAAACCCACATACTGCCATAAGACCGGGATGACCAGCATGGTATAGGCGCGCTCCTTGCTGAGCCACAGCACCTTATCCCGGCCCATAAGCACCATCAGCTGATTGAGCATGCCCCCCTCATAGCTATAAAACAGCGAGAACATCAGCCCGATGGCAGTGGCGGAAATGACGATGGGAAAGAAGAACACAATACGGAAGAATTGCTGTCCGCGCCGCACGCTGTCGACCATCAGCGCCAACACCAGCCCCAGGCCTACCTGAAAAACCAGCGACAGGGGCATCATCAACGCCGAATTGCGCAAGGCGCGCATGGCCACTGGATCCCTGGTAAAAAAGGTGCTGAAATTCCCAAGCCCCAGGAATTCGCCTGGCTTGCCGATCAAGCCTTTGATGTCAAAAAGCGAGTTATAGATGTTTACAACAAAAGGGTAATACAGAAAAACGGCCATCAACAACAGCGGCAGCAGCAGGAAAACCAATAGGGGACGCCTGTCGCGGTAGAGCATGTGTCACATCCTTTATTAGGGCAGGGCGGAAGGGCTCCTGTTTCATTTTATCAGCCGGGAATGGCTTTGAACAGCACAGCGGCCAATGTCAAGCCCGCTGCCCGCAGGGGGCGCGGCAGCGGGCTTGGATCGGTGGAAGTCTCAGTCAGCTATTTGCCAAATGGCGCTAGTTCCATGACGCCTTTCCAGGCATCCGCGGGAACTACAGTGCCATCGGCGATGCCGGGAATCTGGCTAAACCAGTAGGAGCGCGCCTCAGGGTCCATGGCGTCCTGAATCGGGCCATACATAGTGGTCAAACCGGCGTTGAGCATTTCAAAGGAGCTTTCCAGCAACTTTCCCTTAAACTGGAAAGCTGCCAGCGCCACGGCGTTGTCCCCGGTGGTCAGATAGGCCAGCAGATCCACGGCAGCGTCACGCCTGGCCGGGTCATCCCATGCTTTGCGGGACACATAGAAGCCCATGGACACGCCGCCCATGAAGGCGGTGGGCTGAGCTTCAGCTGAAGTCACCGGGAAGGGAAGCACCACGGTGGTGTCATAGTTTTCTTCCGGGATACCATTGGCAAACCAGGAACCGTCCATCTGCATGGCGGCCTTTTTGTCCCGGAACATCTGGGATGTCACCGCCTCTGTGGTGGCATTTACATCCACGGGGAAGGCTCCCAGCTCATAGAGCTCATTGATTTTGGCGTTGCCATCAATCCAGGCCTGGGGAATGGGATCCCCGGCTTTTGGGCGCGCCAGGTAGTCGGCCTCAGAGGAAGCGGATAACACCGTGGCATCGGCGATGTAGTGGGGGATGTCCGAGAAGGAGACGGCAATGGGAACAATCCCGGCATCCTTGAACCTGGCGATGGCATCCACCAGGTTCTCCCAGGTGGTGGGCAGTTCAGCGCCTACCTGCTCAAACAGGTCGATGTTGCAGAACAAGCCTTCCCAAAAGGGCCGCACCGGGATGCTGTAGACCACGCCGTCCGGCTCCGCGATGGCGGTATTGATGGGCAGGTTCAGTTCGGGATAGGCGGCGTTGATTTCCTCAATGGGTACCACCTTTCCAAGAATGGGAGCCGAGTCGGCGGTCTTGGCGAAGAAGAACAGCACGTCTGCCTCGTTCCCGGCAGCGAAGTCATTGAGTACACCCGCCTTGAAGACCTCGTCTCCGGTGCTTGAAGCGTCCTCAATCTTGTTGCCCGTCTTATCCTCCCAGGCTTTCAGCAGCGCCACATAGGTTTCTGCCGCCGCATCGGTGCCGGCGAAGGTGGAGACGGTTTTAAGCGTTACACCCTCCGCCAGGGAAAGGGCGCTCAGGCTGAGCAGCAACGCCAGGCTGAGCAGGAGAGCCAGAATCTTGCGCATGGGAATCCTCCTTAATTGATATTTGTCTCATTCATCATACCGGAGGGCATACGCCAAGTCATTCTCCATTCATGTGCTTTCTTGCAGATTCTTGCCCGTTTCGTCCATTTTTTCGGTGAGGGGGATGGAAATAAGTGCCACGGTGCCCCCATCCGGGCCCAGGCCCAGGGAAAGTGCGGCCCGGCCCCGATAGTGCAGCTGCAGACGCTCGGCGATGCTGCGCAGGCCCAGGTGATTGGCCAGGCCGGGCCCGGCGAGGTCCAGCAGTTCAGCCACCCGGGCTTTATCCGTGCTAGTCATGCGCCTGCCGGTGTTTTTCACCATGATATCAAGGCGGTTCTCCGGCTGACTGACCTCCAGCCTGATCTCCCCACCCCCGGCCGGAGCGATGCCGTGTTCCAGCGCGTTTTCGAGCAGTGTCTGGATGATCATCCCGGGCAGCTCAAAGCCAAAAAGGGCTTCATTCGCCGAAATATGGGTTTTCAGCCCGTCCCCGTAGCGCAGGCTGAGAAAGTAGAAGTAAGCGCGCGCAGCCTCCAGCTCATCCCCCAGCACCCTGAGGTGCCCGCCGCCCCGGTCCAGGCTGGCATTGAGAAGGGTGCTCAGCGCGTCAATCATCGCACCGATCTGGGCATTGCCATCCATCCTGGCCTGCCAGTTGATTAACTCCAGGGCATTGTTGAGAAAGTGCGGGTTGACCCGGTTTTGCAGGGCCGCGATACGGGCATCGCGCAGGAGGATTTCCTTTCGGTAGGAGTTGTCGATCAGCTCTTCAAGTCTGAGGCTCATGGCGGTAAAAGCCCGTCCCGCCTGGCCGATTTCATCCGGGCCTTTCATGGGCAGCTGCAGCCCCCACTCACCCTGTTCAATGCGCCGGGAGGCCTCCGCCAGCTTGCGCAGCGGCCTTGTGATGCGCCTGTTCGCAAACAGGAAAATCAGCACGCCAATGGGCAGCATTCCCAGCAGCAAGGTCACCATCAGGCGCTTGTAGGCATCGATCTGGGCAAAGGCCACGCTCTTTTCCATGGAAAACCGGGTGATCAGGCTGTAGTCCCGCTGGCTGTCCGCCTGCGTGTACAGCAGCAACTCCTGGCTGTCTGAAAATCCCAACGTTTGCCCCTGAGCGCTGAATCCCGGACTATGGTACCCGTCCAGCCCGACCTCAGCTTTGCCCAACTCAGGCGCCGCGGCCAGAACAGGCGAGAAAAAAACGTCCTGATTCAGGCAAAAAACCAGCATGCCAAAGGGCTCCAGGCGCCGGTCATAGAGGTTGCGCGCCAGGTAGAGTTCGCCTTCATGCGCCAAAAACCTGGTGGCCGTGTCCAGATCGGAACTCAGCCCCAGCACATGCCCATGCAGGCCCTGAGCGTACCTTTCAGCGCCTTCCTCGCCTCCCTGGGTATACATCAGACGTTCCGGCTCGCTGAAGAGGAAAAACACCGCGACCTTGATTCCCCGCTCCCGGGAAAACCGCTGGTTTAAATAGGCGCGGCTGGTGCGGTAAAAGCTCTGATACTTTAAGGTGCCGCGCCGGTACTCCGCCGCCGCATGCTCAAGGACGCCATCATATGTGACATCCTTGCTGGCCCGGATCATACGCTCCACTTCCTCCCGGGTCCGCTCGTGGGCCAGCTGGGCGCGGGCAGATAGGAACGCCTGGGTGCTGTTCCGCAGGGAATCAAAAAAGACGCTTCCCATATAGGCGCCAAGCACAGCAATGGGCACCAGCCAGCAGGCCAGCATCATCAGGAGAATACGGGTGCGCAGGCTCAGCCTTCCAGTCATCCTCCTACCTCAAGCCCGCCCATCTGCCCCCAAAGACAAGCCGAGGATAATTTTGCCTCCATGCCGCCTGCTGCTCCTTCGCTTATTGAAAATTTATCGTCTTGTCAGGCCTAATCTATATTATCTTTCTGGCAGCGTCAAGGCAGTGGCTCCGTTGACAGCCCTAATACCCGCATCTATAATGCCGGTAATTCAACATACATCGAAAGGTGGCAAGGCGATGGACGAACGCATCCAGGTTGGCCAGCATCTTTTCACCGGCTTCTTGGGGCCCGGCATCCCGGCGGAATTCGCGCGCACGGTGCGTGAACACAAAATCGGCAACGTGGTTCTCTTCGCTCGCAATGTGCGATCCGCCCCGCAGCTGAAAGCGCTTTGCGCGGACATCCAGGCCTTGGTTCAGGAGGCAACGGGCTATCCCGCTTTTATCGCAATCGACCAGGAGGGTGGGGCGGTGTCCCGATTGAGCGAGGACTGCACGGCGGTGCCGGGAGCCATGGCCCTCGCCGCCACCGGAAAACCGGAAAACTCCCGGGTGGCAGGCCAGATCACCGGCCGGGAGCTCCAGGCCCTGGGTGTCAACTTCAACCTGGCGCCTGTGCTGGATATCAACTCAAATCCCGATAACCCCGTCATTGGGGTGCGAAGTTTCGGCGATACGCCGCAAGAGGTCACCACCTTTGGCGTTGAGATGGCACGCGGGTTGATGGAATCGGGTATCCTGTGCTGCGCCAAGCACTTTCCAGGCCATGGCGATACGGCGGTTGATTCCCATGTGGGGCTGCCAATGGTCAACAAACCCCTGGAGGAGCTTTTGGCCTTTGAACTGATCCCCTTCCAGGCCGCCATTGAGGCCGGTATCCCCGGCGTGATGTCCACCCACATCCTTTTCCCCCAACTTGACGCGGAAAAGGTTCCGGCTACCATGTCGCCGGTCATCATGACGGATCTGCTCAGGGGACGCATGGGTTTTGATGGCCTGATACTCTCTGACTGCATGATGATGGGTGCTATCGCCGACCACTATGGCACGGTAAAAGGCATGGCCCAGGCGGTGCAGGCCGGGGTGGATCTGGTGTTCGCCTCCCACAGCGCCGAACTGGCGGCACAGGGGGCCCAGCAGATACGCCAGGACCTTCGATCAGGTTTTCTAAACGCAAACCAGTTCCGGGCTTCTACGGAGCGGATTCTCAGGTACAAGCAAGCGATCAGGCCACCCGCCCCTGAGACCTTTGCCATAGTAGGCGGCCCGAAGCACCGCAGGCTGTCGCAGTCCCTTCATGAGCAGGCGCTGACAGCAGTGCGCCTGCCAACCGGCGGATTGCCGCGTGTGGGAAAAAACCCCATGTTCATAGGCTGCCTGCCGTTTGAAGTTAGCCAGGCTGACACGCCCCACGCCGCCACGGTGTCCTTCGCGGATCAACTGCACGCGTCCTTTGGGGGCACCGCGCATGTGATGTCTGGAAACCCGGATCAAGAGGAAACAACGCGTATAGCGTCCAAGGCTAAAGGCCACAGCTGCCTTATCATCGGCACCTACTATGCTCACCAACGCCCGGGGCAGCAGGCCGTGGTCCATACGCTGCGCCAAACTGGCATCCCCCTTATCACAATAGCGCTGGGGAGCCCTTATGACCTGAGCGGCCTCCCCTATTCTGTCAGCGCCATCGCCGCCTACGCCTACAACCCGCCAACGCTCCGGGCGCTGCGCCGTCTGCTTGCGGGGGAAATTAGCGCCAATGGCAGACTGCCGGTTGCGCTCAAGGAGGCTGAAGAGAATGTCTGATATGCTGGTCAAGCTTTATGAGTTGCCGGACGACTCCGGCTTAATAGCACGCCTGGAAGGCGAAGGCATAAGAATCAGACGCGCCATGACGCCTGACAAATTCCGCGTTGTCCCCTGGGTTCAGGAGCATGCGGGTCTCTCCGCCGCCGGCGAGGGTGATGTTTCTTTTTCTAACAAACCGGCCAGTTGCTTTATCGCCACTCTGGACGCTGACATCATTGGCTATGCCTGTTATGACGCCACCTGTATAAACTTCTTTGGACCCACGCTGGTGAAAGACGCCTATCAGGGTAAAGGCATCGGTAAGGCCCTGCTCATCCGGTCTTTACGCGGTATGCTTGATAAGGGCTACGCCTATGCCATCATCGGAGGCGTTGGCCCCGCATCGTTCTATAAGCATTGTGTAGGAGCGATGCCCATCCCGGGCAGCACGCCCGGCATCTATGCGGATTACCTGGGCCGCAGGGGATGACCTCAGATAAGTTTCTGCAAACCAAATTAAAATTAGCCCGTCAAAACCTCATCCGCCGCCCGCTGCATCACCGCGGCGTCCTCAGCCATGGTGCCACGGCTCTCACAGATGATGATCGCGCGGTAATCCCGCCTGACCAGCAGCCGGATCAGGGGATGAAAATCCGGCCCAAAACCTTCATCTGAAAAAAGACGGTGCCGGAGTTCCCCCTTGGGGCCGTATTCAACTTTTGAAAAATGGATGTGCATCTGTCTGGCCCGCTCATATCCAAGGCGGGCCTCCGTCCGGTCCAGCACAGCCGCGAAGTCCTTTTCCTGTTTCAGCGCGCCGCCGCTTGCTGCGTGCAGGTGGGCAAAATCAACGCAGGGCAAAAAAGAAGCGTCCAGCAGCACAAAATCCAGGATTTCCTCCAGGGTGCCGATCTGGCTGGGCCGCCCCATGGTTTCAAGCGCCAGGGCGACCTCCCCGTTGCCGTCCTCCAAAAGCGCCGCACGTGCCTGCCTGAGCGCCTGGACGCAGCGGGCAAGGGCTTCCTCCCGGGGCTGCTTCAGCGGAGAGCCGGGGTGTACCACAAGGCGCCGCCCGCCCATAAGTCTGAGCAAACGGGCGCTGTATCGGATGTATCCGATGCTCTTTTCCCGGGTTTCCGGCATATTGCTGGCCAGGTTGATGTAATAGGGCGCGTGTACGCTGAGCGTGACCCCGCTGTCCCTGGCCGCCTGCCCTATCTCCCGGGCCGCCGCGTCCGATACATTGATGCCCCGGCCGAAGGAATACTCAAAGGCTTTCAGGCCAAACTGCTCCTTCTGCCAGGCAAAGGTCTCCACGGTGCGCTTATGCCCCTGGGCATAGAACGACTCAGAGTTGCCACCGGGGCCAAAAATGAGCTGATGGCGTTTTGTCATTGCGCATTGGTGCGCTTGTCATAGGCTTCCCACAGGGGAGCGTAAACGCGCACGGCCTGTTCATGCTCCTGAAGGGTTTTGGAGAAATACAGTTCCCCGGTATCCGGATCCTTGGAGCAGAAATAGAGGAATCCTTCCGCCATAAAGGCCTCATCCGGGTACAGCGCGGCCTGGACAGCGGCCGGGGAGGGCGCGCAGATGGGCCCGACAGGCAGCCCTTCCCGCTGATAGGTGTTGTAGGGCGAGTCCACAGCCAGGTCGCTGCCGGCAAGCGCCATGCGGGTGGTCCCGGTGACATATTTCACCGTCACGTCGCTCCCCAGGCGCATCTTCTGGCGCAGGCGGTTATGGAAGATGCCCGACACCCGGGCGAAGTCGGCGGCCTTGGCTTCCTTTTCGATCATGGAAGCCAGGGTCAGCACCTGGTCCATTGACATGTTGAGTTCCTGGGCGCGGGCCTGATAGCCCTCCCTGAACACGGCGCCCGTCTGGCTCAAGAGCTTTTTAATGATGTCCTCAGGCCTGGCATCCGTGTATATCTCATAGGTGTCCGGAGCCAGATAGCCCTCAAGGGCGTATTTGCGCTGGGGGACGGTACCGCCCGCCAGGACATCATTGACGTAATAATAGTCGGCAAACTGCTGGCCCGACCTGCACATTTCAAGGAAAGCTGCCCGGTCTGAAATGGCGCCCTCCTTTAAAAGGTAGTCCGCAATTCCCTCCACCGTCCAGCCGGGTATCACCGTGATATTGCGCACGATCGGTTTCCCGTCTCCCCGGGTCAGCTGATCGGTGATCTGGGAGACGGTCATCCCCCGGTTAAGGGTGTAGCTGCCGGCCTGGATCTTCTGCCCGAACCCCATGAAATCGGCGTAATACTTAAAGAAGGTGCGGTTGCGGATCAGATTCATGCCCTGAAGGTTATTGGCCACCCGGGTCAGGCTCTCGCCGTTCTTGATTTCAAAAGTGATAGGCGTCTGGTCCTGGGGATCCACCGGGTCGATCATCACCGCGCTGAACTGCCCCCAGGCAAAGGAAATAACGCCCACCAGCAATAGCGCCGAGCAGGCGAAAATCAGAACGGGCCGCAGGATACTCCACAGCCAGCTGTACCAGTACAGGCCGTATTCCCGCTCTTCGATCAGTTCTTCAGGGGTGTATTCCTGGTGTGGGTTCCTCATCACGGCTCCTCAGCCAAGGCCTGGCAACTCCAGGGAGAGGCCTGAAGCCTGGTTGATGGCGTTATAGATATCCGCCATCAGCTGCTGCAGGCGCATCTCCGCCACAAGGTAGCGTGAGGTGTCTGTGCCGGCGTAAAGGAGGGAGGAAATCTGCTGGAAGCGCTGAACCTCCTCCTCAGGCATCTTCTGCCCGGCCATGGCGGACATCTGCACCAGCACCTGCAGGCGCTTATGCTCCTTGATCAGCGCGCGCGTGGTCTCGTTTTCCTCCACCAGCTCCTTGAGGCGCTTGTACTCCTGCACCTCCTGGGAGCCACGCAGGGATTGCTCCAGTGCGCGCACCGCATCATAGTTCATCCGATTACCCCAGGTCCACGATCACCGGCAGGATCATGGGATTGCGCTTGATTTTGTCATTGAAGTAGCGCCTGAGGTCATCCTTGATGCGGTTCCTGATGGCGGGCCAGTCGCTGCCTTCGATTCTTTCAAAGGAGTCGATGATCTTGCGCACCACTTCCCGGGCGCCTTCGATGATGTCCTCGTTCTCCCTGACATAGACAAAGCCGCGGGAGATAATGTCAGGCCCTGAGGTCAGCACACCGTTGGTGCGGTCAAAGGCCATGGCCACGATGATAAGCCCTTCCTGGCTTAAGTGCTTGCGGTCCCTGAGCACCACATTGCCCACGTCTCCAACCCCAAGGCCGTCGATCAGTACCGTGCCGGTAGGCACCACGCCGGAAATGGACAGGCTGTTCTGGTTCATCTCAATCACCTGACCGGTTTCTGGCAGGATGATATTCTCACGGGGCATCCCCATAGACTCGGCCAGCTCCGCATGCTGCCACAGCATCCGGTATTCGCCATGAACCGGTATAAAATATTGCGGCTTAACCAGCGCGTGCATCAGCTTGATCTCTTCCTGGCAGGCGTGGCCGGACACGTGCACTTCCGCCAATGCTTCATAGATTACTTCGGCGCCGGAGCGGTAAAGCTGGTTGATCACCCTGGAAACTGATACTTCGTTGCCAGGAATGGGCGTGGCCGAAATGATGACCTTGTCGGACTGCTTGATCTGCAGCTTGCGATGCTCAGCAAAGGCCATTCGGGTCAGCCCGCTCATGGGTTCCCCCTGGCTGCCAGTGGTTATCACCAGAATCTGTTCGTCCCGGTAACGGTCCAGGTCATCGATCTCGATCAGATTTTCCCTTGGAATCACCAGGTAGCCCAACTCCATGGCCAGGGTGGAAACATTGATCATGCTGCGTCCAACAAAGCACACCTTGCGGCCAAAGCCGATGGCGCAGTCCACCACCTGCTGCACCCTGTTCACATTGCTGGCGAACATGGCGATGATCACGCGGCCGGGAGCGCTTGCGATCTGCTCATTGAACGTTTCAGCCACTTTGCGCTCGCTCATGGTGTAGCCGGGCCGCTCCACGTTGGTGCTGTCAGCCAGAAGCGCCAAAGCGCCCCGCTCGCCAATAGCAGCCAGCGACGCCAGGTCTGTCACCTGGCCGTCCGTGGGGGTAAAGTCGATCTTGAAATCCCCGGTGGCAACCACGGTACCGGCCGGGCAGGTGATAGCCAGCGCGCAGGCGCCGGCGATGGAGTGGTTGACCCTTAGGAACTGTACGGAGAACTTGCCCAGCTCTACCGTTTCCCGGGGTTCAACGGGCACCAGTTCGTATTTTGTGATCCGGTGTTCCCGCAGTTTGTTCTCAATGAGCGCCAGGGTCAGCTTTGACCCGTGCAGGGGGGCTGGTACCTTGTCCAGCACATAGGGCGTAGCGCCAATATGGTCTTCGTGCCCGTGCGTAAACACATAGCCGCGCACCCGGTTTTTATTGGCGATAAGATAACTGATGTCAGGAATCACCAAATCGATGCCCAGCATGTCTTCCTTGGGGAAGATGGACCCGCAGTCCATCACAATGATGTCTTCCTCGTACTCAAAGACGGTGATATTCTTTCCGATTTCATCAATACCGCCAAGAGAGATGATTTTTAGTTTTGATTGTTCTGCCACAAATACCTCCTATATCGTCAGTCAATTCCCGTACGCTCCGGGCGCACGGGACATGAGCGATGTGTCAAACAGAATACTGGTATCAATTAAGCCGCCTGAAGCTTTGGCTGTCAGGCGTCCTTTCCTTTCGGTTCGGTTTCGGCTGCGGCTTCAGGCCGCACGGCGATCACCCTGGGTTGCCAGGCCGCGGTCTGGCGCAGCTTACGGTCAAAAAGTTTTACCCCGGCAAATAACAGCATTGTCCCCGCGAGGCCTGTCAAAAGCGTCATGCCCTCGCGACCTGGAAACAACTCGGTCCCAATCCACAAGCCGCCGATCAAGCCCAGAAGGGGGATGGCATAGGTCACCAGAGAGGCTTTGAGCACCTGGGCATCAGGCAGCGCTACCTCCACCACATCTCCCACCGCGGCATCTCCTGGAATGGACAGCGTGGATTCCTGGCGCGAACACATACCGCATCCGCTGCAGGCTTCTTCTTTATCAAAGCAAATTTTAAGCAGGTTCTGCTCTTTATCAACGACTCTCCCGGTTCTGATCATAGTGTCCCCTAAACGAATTACTCATTGCATCTTAGCATACATAAGGGTGCAAGTACAACACAAATTAAAGACGCCCACACAGGGCGTCTTCAGACTGTAGACAAAGTCCCAGCCCCGAGCGGCTGGGACTTTGTCATTGAGCTGCAGGAAAGCAAGGAATAATCAAGGGAAACAAGACGAAATATGATATAATAGGGCAAGAAACAAAGGGGTTTATGCCTTATGATGACAAGAGATTCGGAT
>JAQVQY010000091.1 GCA_028701335.1 Eubacteriales bacterium | reverse complement strand
TCACGACCATGGGGGAACCTCCTTTGCGTTCTTTCGCTTACCAGCTCGCCTTGCGGACGCCGGGAATCTGGCCTTTGTAGGCCAGCTCTCTAAAGCAGATGCGGCAGACGCCGTAACGCCTGAGAACAGAATGGGGACGGCCGCAGATGCGGCAGCGCGTATAGGCGCGGGTTGAAAACTTTGCGGGGCGGGCTTGTCTGATGCGCATGCTGGTCTTTGCCATATTGTCTATTCCTCCCTTACTGCGCGAACGGCATGCCCAGGAGACCCAGAAGCTCTTTGGCTTCCTCGTCGCTGTGGGCAGTGGTTACGAAAATCATTTCCATGCCGCGGATCTGTTCCACTTTGTCATAGTTGATTTCAGGGAAGATCAGCTGCTCCCTGACACCCAGGGCATAGTTGCCCCGACCGTCAAACGCTTTGGGGGACACGCCCCGGAAGTCGCGCACGCGGGGGAGGGCGATGGAGACCAGCTTGTCAAAAAACTCCTCCATCCGGGTCCCCCTCAGGGTGACCTTGGCGCCCACGTTCATGCCCTCGCGGAGCTTGAAGTTGGCGATTGATTTCTTCGCTTTTGTAACGATGGGCTTCTGGCCGGAAATCTGGGTGAGTTCGTCCACCGCGTTCTCCAGCGCCTTGGCGTTATCTTTGCAGTCACCCAGGCCCATGTTGATGACGATCTTCTCAAGCTTGGGGACCTGCATGGGGTTTTTATAGCCGAACTTCTGCTTTAGGGCAGGGACGACTTCGGCCTGGTACTTTTCTTTCAGGCGGGTTGCCATGTTGCCGTTCCTCCTCTATCAGTCAATCTGTTCGCCGCACTTTTTGCAGGTGCGGATCTTCTTGCCGTCATCCAGAATCCTGCGGCCCGCGCGGGAAGGCTTGCCGCACTTCTGGCAGACCAGCATGACGTTGGACGCGTCAATGGGGGCTTCCTTGTGGATCAGCCCGCCGGGCTGCCCCTGGGCGCGGGACTTCTGGTGCTTGGTGACCATGGCCACTCCCTCGACGGTGACGCGGCCGGTCTTGGGATTAACCGCCAGGATCTTGCCTTTCTGGCCTTTGTCCTTGCCGGCGATGACGATAACCTCGTCTTTGGACTTAACGTGTACTTTCATGACCGCCGCCTCCTCAGAGCACTTCGGGCGCGAGGGAGACGATCTTCATGTAGTCTTTCTCACGCAGTTCGCGCGCCACCGGCCCAAAGATGCGGGTGCCGCGGGGTTGTTTCTGGTCGTTGATGATGACAGCGGCGTTATCGTCAAAGCGGATGTAGGTGCCATCGGGCCGCCGGTTCTGCTTGACCACGCGGACGATGACGGCCCTGACCACTTCTCCTTTTTTGACCTGGCCGCCGGGGGCTGCGGACTTCACGCTGGCGACGATGATATCGCCCACGGAGCCCGAGCGGCGGAATGAGCCGCCCAGCACCCTGATGCACATGATTTCCTTGGCGCCGGAGTTGTCGGCCACCTTAAGCCGTGTTTGCGGCTGGATCATAAGGGGTTCCTCCTTCTATGCCGGTATCCAGGGGGCCTTGCCCCATGGGACTGGCTTACTTCGCTTTCTCGATGATTTCCACAAGGCGCCACCGCTTGTTCTTTGACAACGGCCGGGTTTCCATCACCCGGATGGTATCGCCGATACCGCAGGCGTTCTCCTCGTCATGCACCATAAGCTTGCTGTGGCGCTTGATATACTTGCCATACAAAGGGTGGCGGTAACGGTTGGTGATGGTGATGACACAGGTCTTGTCCATCTTGTCGCTGGTAACCATGCCCACCCGGGTCTTGCGGTTGCTGGTTCTTGCTTGTTCTGACATGAGTCTTGCCTCCTTTCGCGGTTATCCGGCCTTGGCGGCCTTTTTTTTGGCCTGGGTCTGGGCGGTGAGGGCGCGGGCGATATCCCGCTTGACCGCCTGTATCTGCATTGTGTTCTCCAGTTGGCCGGTGGCCAGCTGGAAACGAAGGTTGAACAGCTCGGTCTTCAGCTCATTGATTTTGGCCGTCAGCTCTTCGGGCTTCATGGCTAAGTATTCGCTCACCTTCATCAGACGTCACCACCATTCATTTGTTCCAGTTGCCCCCTGGAGTAAATTTTGCACTTCACGGGCAGCTTGTTGGCGGCCAGGCGCAGGGCCTCCCGGGCGACTGACTCCTCAATCCCCGCAACCTCAAAGAGCACCCGGCCGGGCTTCACCACGGCCACCCAGTACTCAGGGGAGCCTTTGCCGGAACCCATGCGGGTCTCAGCGGGCTTTTCCGTCACAGGCTTGTCGGGGAAAATCTTGATCCACACCTGCCCGCCGCGCTTGGTATAGCGGGTGAGGGCGATACGGGCGGCCTCAATCTGCTGGCTGGTAATCCAGCTGGGGGCCATGGCCACCAGGCCGTACTCGCCGTAGGTGATGACGTTGCCGCGGTTGGCCTTGCCCTTCATGCGGCCGCGGAATACCTTGCGGCGCTTGACGCGTTTTGGCATTAACATGGCTTACTTGCCTCCTTCGACACGGGCGCCCGAACGCTTCTTGGCCTGGGGCAGCACCTGTCCTTTGTAAATCCACACTTTCACGCCCAGGCGGCCGTAGGTGGTCTTGGCTTCGGCGAAGCCATAGTCGATGTTGGCCCTGAGGGTCTGCAAGGGGATTGAGCCCTCATGGTAGTGCTCCGTGCGGGCGATGTCCGCCCCGCCCAGGCGGCCGGACACCGCGGCTTTCATGCCCTTGGCGCCCGCGCGCATGGTGCGCTGGATGGACTGCTTGAGCGCCCGCCTGAAGGAGATACGCTTCTCAAGCTGCTGGGCAATGTTCTCAGCCACCAGCTGGGCATCGGTGTCCGGGTTTTTCACCTCGATAACATTGATGTTCACCGGGTGCCCCAGCTCCTTCTCCACAAAGGCCTTGAGCTCCTCAATGCCCTTGCCGCCCCGGCCGATAACCATGCCGGGCTTGCCGGTGAACAGGTCAATGGTCATCCGGGCGGCGCTGCGGGAGATGTCGATGCGGCTGACGCCGGTGTTGTAATAGCGTTCCTTGAGCATCTTGCGGATTTTGTGGTCCTCAATGAGGTTATCCGCAAAGCTCTTCTTATCGGCATACCAGCGCGTGCTCCAATCAAAGATCACGCCGACCCGGGCGCCGTGGGGATTGACTTTCTGACCCATGCTTTTTGATTCCCTCCCTTATCGTTGGTCCAGTACCACGCTGAAATGGCTTGTGCGCTTCAAAATAGTGGAAGCGCTCCCCCTGGCCCGGGGGCGGAAGCGTTTGAGCGTAGGGCCGGGATTGGCATAGATTTCAGCGACATAGAGGGAACCGGGGTCCATCTCCAGGTTGTTGACGGCGTTGGCCTGGGCGCTGCTGATCAGCTTGTGCAGCACGGGGGCCGCCGCGTTTGGGGTAAAGGACAGGATGGCCAGGGCCTCGCTTACGTCCTTGCCCCGAACCAGGTCGACCACCAGCTTGGCCTTGCGCGAGGAGACGCGTATGTGCCTGGCATGGGCATGTGGGCGTTTTTCCCGCGTCTCATCATGACGCTGGCCCTTGGTGCGGGTGTTGGTTGCCATGTTTCTGCTTCTCCTTTCGCTTACCGGCGGTCGGTTTTCTTCTCTCCCGCGTGGCCGCGGAAGGTGCGGGTGGGGGCAAACTCGCCCAGCTTGTGGCCCACCATGTCCTCGGTGACATAGACGGGCACATGCTTGCGGCCGTCATGCACCGCCACGGTATGGCCCACAAACTCGGGGAAAATGGTGCTGGCCCGGGACCAGGTTTTCAAAACGGACTTCTTGCCCGATTTGTTCATCTCTTCAACGCGCTTGAGGAGCCTTTCGTCGATAAAAGGTCCTTTTTTAAGTGAGCGGCTCATGCTGTGGGGCGTCCTCCTTTCATCATCCGGGGCTTACTTCTGGTTGATACGCTTAACGATCAGCCGGTTGGAATACTTCTTGCGCTTGCGGGTCTTCAGCCCCAGCGCGGGCTTGCCCCAGGGGGTGACCGGCGCGGGCATGCCGATGGGCGATTTGCCCTCGCCGCCGCCGTGGGGGTGGTCCACCGGGTTCATGACCACGCCGCGCACCGAGGGGCGCCACCCCATGTGGCGCTTGCGGCCGGCCTTGCCGATGCGGATGTTCTCGTGGTCGGTGTTGCCCACCGTGCCGATGGTGGCCCGGGCATTCACGGGCAGTTTGCGGATCTCGCCCGAGGGCAGGCGCACCTGGGCATAAGCGCCTTCCTTGGCCATCAGCTGGGCATAAACGCCCGCTGAGCGGACCAGCTGCCCGCCGGCGCCGGCGCGCAGCTCCAGGTTGTGGATGAGCGTGCCGGTGGGGATGGCGGAAAGGGGCAGCGAGTTGCCGGGCTTGATGTCAGCGCCCTCGCCGGACACCACCATGTCCCCCACGTTCAGGCCCACGGGGGCCAGGATGTAGCGCTTCTCGCCGTCCAGGTAATGGAGCAGGGCGATAAAGGCCGAGCGGTTCGGATCATACTCAATGGCAGCCACTTTGGCCGGCACCTGGAGCTTGTCCCTTTTGAAGTCGATCAGGCGGTACTTGACCTTGTTGCCGCCGCCCTGGTGGCGTACGGTGATCTTGCCGTGATGGTTGCGCCCGGCATGCTTCTTTTTGCTGCGAACCAGCGCCTTTTCCGGCTTCTTTTTGGTGATTTCCGCAAACGCGTTCACAGACATGAAGCGGCGCGCGGGGGAAGTCGGTTTGTACAGTCGGATAGCCATTTATCTCGCTCCTCCCTTAAACCATGCCTTCGAAGAACTCGATGGGCTTGGAGCTCTCCGCCAGTGTGACATAGGCTTTCTTGGTTTCAGGCGTGCGGCCCTGGGTGCGGCCCTGGCGCTTCATTTTGCCAATGGTGCGCAGGGTGTTCACCTTTTCCACCTTGATGCCCTTGAAAACGGCCTCCAGGGCGCGTTTGATCTCAATTTTGTTTGCGTTCCTGTCCACCTCAAACACGTAGCGCTTGTCGGCGATGCCGTCGTAGCCCTTCTCGGTCAGCACCGGGCGGCGGATAATATCATGGGGGTTCTTCATGACGCGTAAACCTCCTCAATGGCGCGGGCGGCGTCCTGGGTCAGAAGCAGCTTGTCCGCGCGCAGGATGTCATAGACGTTGACGCTTCCCACGTTGGTATCGCTGAGCCGCTTGATGTTCCGGGCTGCCCGGAGCACCAGCTCGTCCCGGCCGGGAAGCACCATCAGGCAGCTCTTTTCCACGCCCAGGTCGCTGAGCATCCTGGCGATGTGGCGGGTCTTGGCTTCTTTGAGGGAAAGCTGGTCCAGCACGATGACATCGCCTGCCGCCACTTTGGCGGAAAGGGCGGACTTCATGGCCAGCCGACGCACCTTCTTGGGCACCTTCACTACATAGTCCCTGGGCTGGGGGGCAAACACCACGCCGCCGTGGCGGAACTGGGGCGCCCGGTTGCCGTGGTGGCGTGCCCGGCCGGTGCCCTTCTGGCGGTAAATTTTACGGCCGCCGCCCCGCACCATGCTGCGGGTCAGCGCGCTCTGGGTGCCCTGGCGGCGGTTGGCCAGGATAGAACGCACCACCAGGTGCATAGCGGCCACATTGGGGGTGATGGCAAATACGTCTTCGCTCAGCGTCATCTCCCCGGCCGGCTTGCCCTGCATATTGACAACTGGAATGGTAGGCATTGTGTTCCTCCTTAGGCCTTGCGGGCGTCGCGCACCATCAGCAGGCCTTTTTTGGGCCCGGGGACGGCGCCTTTTATCAGCAGCAGGTTACGCTCGGGGTCCACGGCGATGATTTCCAGGTTCTGAACCGTCACCCGCTCAACGCCGTACTGGCCTGACATGTGCTTGTTCTTGAACACACGGGAAGGATCGGAGTTGGCGCCCATGGAGCCCACGCCGCGGTGGTACTTGGAGCCGTGCGACATGGGGCCGCGGCTCTGGTTCCAGCGGTAGATGACGCCGGTGAAGCCGTGGCCCTTGCTGGTGCCGGTCACATCAACCAGGTCGCCGGGGGCGAACTGGGCGCAGGACAGGGTCTGCCCCACTTCGTAGGGCTTGATGTCATCCAGGCGAAACTCCTTCAGGTGCCGGGCGGGAGCTACGCCCGCCTTCCTGTAATGGCCGGCTTCGGGTTTGTTCACCAGCTTCTTCACCCGGTGCTCAGGCACCTGGTCAAAGCTCAGCTGGAGTGCGTCATAGCCGTCCTTCTCCTGGGTTTTTTTCTGCACCACCGTGCAGGGGCCTGCCTGGACCACCGTGACCGGCACCAGGCGGCCATCCGGCAAAAACTGCTGGGTCATGCCCAGTTTCTTGCCCAAGATTGCTTTCTTCATCGTGCTTGCCTCCTGCCTTAGAGTTTGATTTCGATCTCGACGCCGGCGGGAAGATCAAGCTTCATCATGGCGTCCACCGTGCGGGAAGTGGGGTTGTGGATATCAATGAGGCGTTTGTGCGTCCTGCGCTCGAACTGCTCGCGGCTGTCCTTGTACTTGTGGGGGGCACGCAGGATGGTGATAATTTCCTTTTCGGTCGGCAGCGGGACGGGGCCCGAAATGCGGGCGCCGGTGCGCTTGGCGGTGTCAACGATGCGCTCGGCCGACTGGTCGATGAGGTGATGCTCGTACGCCTTCAACTTGATGCGGATCTTCTGGCTGGCCATTAGATTTCCTCCTTTAACTCGCGTTCTCATGCGCGGAAGCCTTCCCGCGCGCCGGGGCGCTTGTCTCCCGGACTGTGAGCCCGTCGCCCGATTGCCGGGCCTGGTCCGCGATAATGACCCGCCCAAGGCCGGGGCGGCAACCTATCGCTTCATCCCAAATAAGCAGACAGCTTGGATATTATACGTAAACCTTAAAAATAAAGCAAGCCCTTTTTCACTTTTTTTTGCTGACTTTCTGCAATGCTCCAGAAATATCTTCTGTGATTGCCGGGCTTTTATCGCCTTTTGCACGGCGTCATCTGTCCACGTGTCCGGGTGTATCAATTCCTCCGAGTCCAGGCGCCTGTCCCCCAAAAAATACCCCCGGGCTGGACCGGGAGTAAGGCAGTGAGCCCGGATCAGTAGGCCTTGGCGAAGGACATTACCTTGTCCGCCGGTTTCC
>JAQVQY010000090.1 GCA_028701335.1 Eubacteriales bacterium | reverse complement strand
TTGCGCGTTTATTGATTTGGGTCAAAGATGCTATTTATCTTGACCCTGGATCACTGAAGAACAGAAGCATCGTAACTAACAAAGCGGTTTTAGCTTAATCGCTATAACCGCTTTGTCTACGCTCTGAGGGGCCGCCTGAGGCGGCCCCTCAAGTTGATGGGTGTGAAGCCATTTACATACCGGCCGCGTCCCTCATGATTTGGGGAGTTACGGTGAGGTCAAGGTATGTGCCGGTCTCCAGGTCGTTGATTCCCTCGGCATCTTCCAGGACCGCATCCAGGCCGGGAACCCTGTAGACTTTGATGCTGACCGACTCTCCAGCCTGCTGCTGGCGGATAATATTCACAAGCCCATCCGCGTCCTGGATCACCTGGCCCGCGGCTTCAACAACGATGTCACCCACCATGAGGCCGGCTTCGGTTGCGGGGGAGTTGGGCTCTACCTCCGCCACATAAGCCCCCTGGGGCAGGATGCCCTGAGCCACGGGGAGGTAGTTGGTCGGAAGGGAGAAGATCTGCACACCGATGCGAGGTGTGTTCTGGCCGGCGGGGATGTCTGCCTCAGCGCTTTCCTGCGGAGGCTGGGCGGCAGCTTGTTGCTGCGCTTCCTCAGCGTCATACTGCTCAAGGGCGGATTTGATCATGGGCTTTGCCGCGTTGATGGGAATACACATGCCGATATTGTCAACGCTGGTCTGGGAGAAAAAGTTGGAGTCAAATTTCAGGGTGGGAACGCCCTGCAGCTGTCCTAAGGTGTTGAACATGCCACCGCCGGAGTTGCCGGAGGAAATGGCCGCATCCACCTGGATCATCTGGTTTTCATTGTCGGTGCGCAGGCCAAAGCGGTCACGGCTGGAGGAGAGCATGGTACGGGACACGGAGGAAACCACGCCCAGGGTTACGCTGCGCTCAAACTGGCTGCCAAGAGGGTTGCCGATGACGATAGCGTATTCACCGATCTGCAGCGCATCACTGTCGCCAAGTGGCGCCGCAGGCAACTCAATGCCGGGAACCAGAAGGACCGCCAGGTCCAGGTTCTCATCGCTGGAAATCAACGTTGCGTCAAGTTCAGTTTCGCCAAAGGTTACGGTGAGCTTCTCCGCGCCGTCCACTACATGCTGGTTGGTAAGCACATGGCCGTAGGGTGTCACCACCACACCAGAGCCCGTACCCCGCAGACGGGGTGTTTCATCCATGGGTTGGCGGTAGCGGAATCCGTAACCGAAGTCGAAATTGGGACTGATACCTCCAATCTGGTAGTTGTTCACGCCCACCACGCTTTCCTTGGCGGTGTTTGCCACGTTAAGGAGGGGGCTTTCAATCAGGCTTGTATCAGTAGTGGTGTTGATGATCCCGGATATTTCATCCTGGGTAATGGAGCCGGTGGCCGCCACGGAGAGGCCTGCGCCCAACGCCAGCATCATCACGAGGGTTAAGGCGACAATCGGGAGCACACGTTTGTTTTTTAACATATCTCAATACCTTTCTGCCATCAAGCAACTGTCCGCAGATTCATGCTGCAATCATAATATACCCTTTGATTATTGCGTATTAAATGAATGGCTGATTAAGGATTTGTGAACAGCCGGGGTATTGGTGGAGAACCATAGAGAAGCACGTTTTGCAGGATAATATGACGTCTCTTCGGTGCGCCTTGGCTTACGGATACTCCAGCCTGTTGGGTTCCAGGCTTGCTGAAAGGATGATGGCCTGTGCCAGCGCCTTTTTGTGCGGGCCAAAATGAATGGATGACGCCCAGCCAAACGCCTGCAATAAAAAAGTCCCGGAAAGCATGACCGGGACTCTGTTGACTAATAGAATGCGTGAACGGCTACTGCTTATTTTGTGTTGTTCTGGTTCCTATATATTTCCGCCAGCTCTGCGGCAGTCCTGAAAAGCAAGCCGCGCTGCTGCATCCCGCCAATAAGCTTGTCCAGTTCAAGCAGGGCTTGGTCTCCGCAATTTTGGATGATGAACTCATCAGGAATAACCGTAGCTTCGCCGAAGTTGAACTGGCTGGGCATGGGCCAGAACTCCCATGGATGGATATAGAGGCAGACGCATTTGGGCTCCCCGCGTTCTTCACAGAACGCGAGGAAGCTGTCAATGCGCCGAAGCACTTCGTCCGCCCCTTCTGTGCGGAACAGCGGCCATTGGTCCCGGTCCCTCTCCAGGCCCGGGTCCATGCTTTCCATGGTCATGTCCGCGAAGTTGGGAATCTCCAGTACGCTTGAGTCTCCTTTTTGGGTCCAGTCAACCCGGTTGGGATAATAGGGGCTGAAGCGCTCCCGGTAAAAGTACATGGGGTAAGAGGCATCGGCCAGATACCCCAGATCTTCCAGGGCGTTCACCACAGCGGTTGAGCCCCAGAGCCTTGGGCTGCGGAAGGAAACGGGCCTGACGCCGGCAGCTTTTTCAACCCATTGGGTGGCAAGCTCAAGCCGTGGCTTGACTTCATGGGGGAGGAGAGGCTTCACGCCGGGAATGGGGAACAACTCATCTCCCACCGTTTCATGATACAGGGAATGGCAGCCCACTTCATTGCCGCTGTCATGAACCAGACGCGCGACTTTCGGATTCTCCCTGGCGCATTCGCCGGTGAAGAAAAATGTTCCCTTGATGCCCTTTTGACAAAACAAGTCAACCAGCCTGGGTGTACCGTATTTCGTGCCTTCATAGAAGGGCGTAAAGCTCCCCACGTCCGTTTCCATGTCAACGCCGATGACCGCATAAGATTTTTCCATCATGCCCTCCTCTCCATCGGTGTTATCTCGCTGCTTGGCTTAGAACTCCAGCTCATACAGTTTGCCGATGGGCGCGCTGAGCACATCCAGTCCGCTTTCGGTGACAGCGATGCCCTTCTCCCAACGAACGCCAAAGGTATCCGTTGAGATGTAGGTGTCAATCTGGAAGGTCATGTTGGGGGCGAATGTGTAGTCCGATGAGGTCTCAACCCAGGGAGATTCCACCTCAATGAGGCCTGTTCCGTGCATGGGCCCGTAGACAAAGTTCTGCTCATAGCCGTTGTCTTTGTAGAACTTGTAGAACCCCTTGGCGACATCACTCGCCGCTACTCCGGCCTTGATTTGCTTTTCAGTCCATTTATGGGCTTCCAGGCCAAACAGCACCACGTCGCGGCGCTTGCCTTCCAGCTTGCCCAGCACAATGGGGTAGCCGATGGCGGCTGAATACCCGTCTATCTTGGCAGACAGGTTAAGCTGAACGATATCGCCCTTCTCAAACTTGCGGTAGGAGGAGCGGGAAATAGCGTGGCGAGTGGACGCCTCGGAAAACACATACATCGGAAGGCCTTCATATTCGGCGCCATTTTCGTAAATGACGCGCTGGGCGATGCCAACAGCCTGAAGCTCCGTCATGCCGGGCTTGATTTCCTTGATTACCTGCTGCGTGGCAAGGTCTGCGATGCGGTAGCCCTCGCGCAGGCAGGCAATCTCATTGTCCGACTTGATTAAACGCAGTTCCACCATGATTTTGTCAGCGCGCACAATTTCGGCCTCCGGAAAAGCGGCCTTGATTCCCTCCATGGTGATGACGGAAGTGTCCAGGTAGGAGGCCACGCCAATACGGAGTTTTCTCCCGGTGACGCCAATGGCCTTGAACACATCATGGAAAGTGTCCGGAACAAGCTCAGGATAGGCAGGATCCGCACTCTCCCGGTATTCCATCAGGATGAAAAGCTTATTCAGGCGGTTGCGGTCACCCGCGAAATGACGGCTCTCTGGTCCGCACATCAGGGCGGCGTCTCCGGCGGCGGAAATGGCCACACCGGCCCGCTCAAACAGCGGCCAAAAGCCGGAGAAATAGCGGGCATTTGCGTAGTCTGCCTCGTTGGAGTTAACGATCAGAGCGTCCAGTCCTTCGCGGCGCAGGATGGCGGCCGCGCGCTGTACGCGCTCCAGATACTCGTTTTTGGGAATGTGGATCGTTCCGTGATTAGACATGATTCTTCCTCCTAAAGTTATTGATGGTAAAAAATCTCCAACATATCAGTGTAATACTCCTGAATGCTGTGATGGAGAAAACAGGGTTTGGTGAGTTTCCACCAGCGCTGCGTCACCGGATCTTCCGCCATGGCGCGCATATCCGCGCTATAATCGCTGCCGTGGTACTCGAAATAGGCGAACAAGAGGTCATCCTGCTGGAATATGGAGTAGTTGCGGATATTGCAGGCGGTGATGGTGCCAAGCACCTCCGGCCATGCGGATGCATGAAGCCGCCTGTATTCCTCGATTCTATCCGGCTTGAGGCGCGCGGTCTGGCCGAAGCGTTTCATCATCAGCCTCTCTGATGCCCCATGGTGGTGTAATACGCCAGGTTTTCCTGGCGCGCGTCCAGTCGGCCGTATTGTGCGATGACCGGCACGTCACTCTGTATCTTGGCGGCGTACTGCCTGGACACGGGCAGGGTGTGTTCGCCAAAATGCTCGGGATTATGTGTCTGAAAGCAGCGGACGCGCTCAGCCGGCACCAGCATTTGAATTTCCCTGGCCGGTTCCTGATCCTCAAAGTACAGGGTGAAGGTCACATTGGCATCCTGAGCATTGGGGTTAAGGATGACATAGGACTCATGGCCCTTCATGGGGCTCTCCCCCAGGGGAGGGCGGTCCCCATCCGGGAAAAACCAGGTTCTGCTTCCGTCCATTGCGTAAACCTCCTTTGTTGCTTCTGGTATTATTGTTCTCTCGTATTGGAGTCGATCAGCACAACCACCACCAGGATGATGCCCTTGACGACCCACTGCCAGTAGGTGTTGATGCTCATCAGCACCATAATGTTGCTGATGACCTGAAGGAACAGCGCGCCAATGATGATGCCAAATACCTTTCCCCGGCCGCCGGAGAGGGAAGTACCGCCCAGGACGCAGATGGTCATCACATCAAACAGCAGGAATTCTCCAATGGAAACATTCCCGCTGAGCGTTTTGGCGGTCAGCCCCAAAGCGCCCAGGCATGACAGGAGCGCGCAAAGCACAAAAGCCAGCATGATGACAAACTTAGTGTTAATGCCTGACAATTTACTGGCTTCGGGGTTACCGCCCACAGCGTAAAAACTTCGGCCGATGGAGGTATGCATGGATAAAAGATAAAGCAGCAGCGCCACCACCAGCATCAGGATGACCGGGAATGGGATGCTGCCTACATATCCCGCGCCCAGATAGTTAAAGCTGTTGGGCAGGCCGGAGATGGGCAAGCCCTTGGAATAGATGTAGTAAAGACCCTTGAGGATGTTCATCACCACCAGGGTCGCGATAAAGGAGGGCATCTTCCCGAATACGACCAGGGTGCCGTTAATCAGGCCCACCACGGCGGACATACCCAGGACCAGCACCAGTGCCAACCCAAGTGGGATGCCATCGTTAACGACAAATCCGGCCAGGAAAATGGACGTCATACCGATGGTGGAGGTGATGGACATGTCCATGTGGCCCACCAATATGACGAAAAACTCTCCCATGGCAATAATGGACAGGAAGGCTGCTTGCCTGAGGATGTTCATGATATTGCTGGTGGAGCGGAACTGTTCGTTGAGCAGGGCGCTGATAGTCACAAGCGCTACAAAGAGGAAGAGTATCATCCATTCCAGAAAAAATGATTTGAACCCGGCCCGGTAACGCCTGCTCTTGATGCTGTAGTCACTCATCCTCTTTCACCCCCAACAAGCTGTGTATGATGGTCTCCTGGGTCTTTCGTTCGCCTTCCACCATGTCCATGATCTGCCCTTCGAACATGATATAGATCTTGTTGCACAGGCCTATCAGTTCCTCAAGCTCGGGGGAAACCAGAATCACCGCTTTCCCCGCCTTGGCAAGCTCCGTTACCAGCGTGTAGATTTCGTGCTTGGCGCCGATATCAATGCCCCGCGTCGGTTCATCCAGCAGGAAGATGTCGCAGTTGTATAGCATCCATTTGGCCAGCACGATCTTTTGCTGGTTTCCTCCGGACAGCTTTCTGACATTCTGCCAAAGGGAGTAATACTTCAACTCCAGTTTTTCATTCACTTCATAGGCCGCCTTGCTGGCTGCCGCATGATCCTGAAAGATAAGCCATTTGCGGTACCGGGGGAAGCTGGGCAGGGTGGTGTTGTCTTTGATATCAAAAGACATGTTCAGGCCCAGCAGCCGGCGTTCGTCAGGCACCAGCCCCATGCCCCGGCGGATGGCATGTTTGGGGCTTTTCAGGCGGAGTTTCGCTCCCTTGACCAGGATATCCCCGGATACGACCCTATGGTCACCATAGAGGGCATGGAGCAGTTCTGTCTTGCCCGCGCCCAGCAGCCCCGCGATTCCCACCACCTCGCCTTTGCGGACGCTGAGATTGAGGTTCCTGAAAGCTTTGGGGGATGTGAGGTCCCGGACTTCAAGAAGCGTTTCCCCCAGGTTGCCGTTGATGGCCGGATAGACTGCTGTCAGTTCACGGCCGATGATCATCCGGATCAGTTCAGGTTTGTTGATCCCGCTTACACGCCCACTGCCGATATGGCGCCCGTCGCACAGCACCGTATAGGCGTCACAGCACTCAAAGATTTCGTTGAGGCGATGGGAGATATAGATGATGCCGATACCACGTGATTTCAGGATGCTGATGATGCGGAAGATATTCTGGATGTCCTTCTCCTGCAATACGGCGGTCAGTTCATCCAGGATAAGCACCTTTGGTTCGTGCAGCAGGGCCTTTGCAAGCTGGATGATCTGCTGCTCTGCCGTACGCAGGTACTTGACCGGGATGGTGAGGTTGATATCCACCTGGAGGAATTCCATCAGCTCCCGGGCCCGGCGCGCCAGCTCTTTCCAGCGGACAAATCCGCCCCTGGTGGCATAATGGCCGGCAAAGATATTTTCGATGCCGTTCAAGTCCCGCATCAGCTGGAACTCCTGATGCACCACAGCCAGCTTTCGCGACTGGGATTCGCGGACGGAATATGAGGCAATTTTGATTTTTTCCCCGGACAGGAAAAGCTCCCCCTGACTCATGCGGTTTTCCCCAATGATACATTTGGACAGGGTGGATTTGCCGGCTCCGTTTTCACCCACCAGGCCGTGGCATTCTCCCGGTAAAAGGGTGAAGTCCACATTGTCCAGCGCCCTGACTCCAGGGAACTCCATGGTACATCTCTTTACCTCCACCAGGGGAGCGAAGGCATGCGTATCCTGCTGGCTGGCCGTTTGTTCCATCACACTGATAGGAATCATCTCCTCTTCTACAGCCACAGCCAGCCCAGGGCTTCAATGCCGGAGCATA
>JAQVQY010000017.1 GCA_028701335.1 Eubacteriales bacterium | reverse complement strand
GGCAACTCCACCATGATGATGTTCCGGGGAGAATACGTGAACCAAATCAATGAGGAAACCATGCGCCCGATCTCGGACATCATCTATTTTGCCAGTGCCTGGCCGGGGGAGGGAGAGTAGACTTTGCTGAGTGAGAATGCCTACCTGCCCGCCATATTGGCCGCGGCAATTGTATCCGGCATGGTTTATGCAGCGGCGCTTAACAGGCGCGGCCATCCGCCGGCAATCGTCCTCATCACACCCGCCATGGCCATTCTGTTTGGGCTGATCGGGGCGCGGTTGTTTTACTTCGGGGCCCGGGCTGGTTTTCTGGTGCCCATGTACGGCTGGCGCGCACTGGTGTCGCTGCCTTCTGACCAGCTTGCCTTTGGCGGCGCGGTGACGGGCGCCATATTGGGCGCGCGGCTGGCGGAAAAGACGCTGCAAGCGGGAAAATATGCCCTGCTCGACGCCCTGGCCGCACCGGGCGCCTTAATGGTGCTTCTGGCGCGTCTGGCGGAATACACGGTCTCCTTCGGCCAGGGCGCCTATGTGGAATCCCCCGCCCATCAGTTCTTCCCCCTGGCGGTGAAAAATGAGTGGGGAGAATGGTATTACGCCATTTTCATGCTGGAAGCGGTCGTCGCCGGGCTGGCCATTCTATATGCCCTGCGCGCGCGCAAAACGCCGGCTGGCAGGGTGTTCAAATTGACGCTGGCGTCCCTCATGCTGGCCCAGATTCTCACAGAGAGCCTGCATGCCGAGAGCCTCAAGTGGGGCTTTGTGCGGGTACACCAACTGTATGCGGTCCTCCTCCTGGCGCTGATCATGATTTCGTTTGTTGTAAGGGCAAGGAAACAGGGCCACAGAGTGATTGCCCTCATCACGCGCCAGGGCCTGCCTTTCCTTTTTGGCGTGGCACTGCTGATCGGCATTGAGTTTGCGCTGGACAAATGGGAAGTGGTGGCCAACTGGCTTCTCTACCTGGCCATGATGGGCGTGCTGCTTGGCATGGGGACTCTGGTATACCAGCTGGAAGCCATAACCAGCCGTTGAAACAGCGCTGAAACAGAGCGCCCGTATGAGGGGGGCGGTTTGACAGCTGTCCCCTCCGGCTTTACAATACCAGCGAATACAAGGGAGGTGGCGGCATGGGGATTATTCCCTCCAGGAACCTGGAAGAACAGCGGCGGGAGAAGGACGGCATCGTCTACTTTGACCGGGGCAGGATTGAAGCGGAAGGCGGCCGGGCCTATGACCGCTATGCCATCCAGACCCATTTTGTCCAGGTTGGAGAGGACCAGGCGGAACTGGTGGAGCGCTATGTCAGGCCCCTGTACCAGCCCGGTGATATGCTGAGCTTTGGCGCCAAGGTGATGGCCATGTGCGTGGGTTCGGTGCGCCGCCGGGACGAGGTGAAGCCGGGCTTCTGGGCCAATGCCCTTTGGCGCTTTGCCGGCATCAACCATACGGGGGTGGGGATGCATGAGCCCTACAAACTCCAGCTGGTCATTGACCAGGTGGGCCTGCCCCGGATGCTCCTGGCGGCTTTTCTATCTGCCGTGACCAAACCCTTTGGCATCAAAGGCGTGTTCTATAGGGTCTGCGGCCAGGGGGTGGGCGGCATCGACGGCTTCTACACCCGCTCCAGTTTTCCCATTTACCACGACCTGGCGCTCCTAAACCCGCCCAACCCGGACGCGCTGTGCGATGAGCTCTGTGACAAGACCGGCATCCCCGTGGTGCTTATGGACGCCAATGACCTCCAGAGCGACCAGCTGGGCAAGTGCGCAGCTTTCCCGCTGACCGACGCCGAGGTGCAGGACGCCCTAAGGGACAACCCCTCAGGCCAGGGGGATGAGCTGACGCCGCTGATACTTATCAGGCCGGTATAAACCCTATAGCACAGCCAGCCAAACCCAGCCGCCGCGGAGCAACTTGCCGCGGCGGTTTTTGTACTTCGCGGCAATGCGTGCAGGGCGTGGCGGGCCCAGGTTTTCAGTGCACCTGGCCCAAGTATGCGCCTATCCGTGCCCGGATCCAAACTCACAGGATACACTGAACCGCATTTTGCCTGATCTGCCCATAAGCCATTCCTATATAATTTCAAATTATAGCAATATGGTATTGCATTATATATTGATCAGGAGTAATATCCACCTAAAGCGCTTGGCATTAATCCAATAATAAAAAAGGATTTGGAACCGCGAACACCAGAACGCGAAGGAGAATGTTTTATGAGACAGATTGGGGAGTGTATCCAAGCCTTCTTTTCCAGCCTCAGGGTCGATGCCGATGCGGGAGGCCGACATCATTACGGCGAATATCTTCAACAGGCCATTATTCGCTTTCAACAGTCAGAAACAAAGGATTTGGCATATGACATATACCGCGTTTTCCTCGAATGCTACGGACATTCAGGGGCAAGCGATGGCCTCAGTTTTTTATCGTTCTCTGAAAAAATGCGCGGTTATGAAGAAAAAGCCGCGGTTCTGACGAAAAAGCAGAGGGATCATTTTATCCACTCGGTGAATGTCTTTCTCCTGGGGCTTGCCATCTATGAAGCCAACAGCGCCTACCGGGATTTTTTTCTCTCCGCGCTTTATGAGTCGGAACCTTATTCCGCCCGGAAAAGCACCCCGCGCGAGGAGTTTTTCTTTCGATGGGGACTGGCATCCCTGTGCCATGACATCGGTTACCCCATAGAAATCATCACCAATCAGGTCAACGACTTCATCAATTTCGCATCATGCATTGGATGCAGCAAGCACCGGATCCACGCGCGGGTGGAATACGATCGATTCGACTTGGTGAATTCCATTCCCGAAGCCATCCCGAAAAGATCATTCATCAGCAAATATTACGATGCGCATGACACATGCGTCTACGTCGACCTCCTTAAGCCGGTAGACCTTCTTGCCCACAAGCTGCATTTGGCGCTGGGCATAGACCTTGCCGAGGTGAAGGAGCGGCTGGATAGCTATGTCGCTGATTCCGGGCGTTCCGGCCGTGTCGACCACGGCTTCTTTTCGGCAGTCATCCTTCTGAAGTGGTTTGGCTACCTGGTCCAGCGGGACGGGGGAGATCCGGACGAGTTCTTCGTTCCAATACTCGATGTTGCCATGGCGATCTTGTTGCATAACTTTTTTAGCATAGCGCTGGTAAAGAACGCCAACCGCCCCAACCCTTTCTCCCTGGAGCCGCTGACTGCGGAAAAAAGCCCCATTTCTTTCCTGCTGATTCTCTGTGACGAGCTGCAGGAATGGAACAGGGAATTTTATGGAAACACGGACAAAACACCCATCAGTATCCAGTCGGCACAGCTGATGCTGTCCGACAGCAAACTGGAGATAAACTATATCCTCACCAGGGATGCAATGCCTGAGGAGTTCATAGGCGCAAAAACAGGCTTGCTGAATGTGCTGTTGTATGCCGAGGATATCTTCCCGGATGGCATCCATATTTCCTGTGAAGCTATTGCTGATATGCCGGCGCTTCCGGCGAGTTATCATCTTGACCGCGAACAACTGGAGAAAATCGCTATTGCGATTCACAACCGGTACAATGACACCTCCCTGCGGATGAATCCGGGAAAGATCATCAAGTACCCCAACTATTCGGACTTGCCCAAGGATAAGAAGTATTACAACTTTCGCGCCGCGATGGATTATCCCGTCATGCTTAATGCGATTGACTGTGAAATCAGGCCTCTCTCCACAGGTAAGAATGATACTGCTGTGACAGGGTTTTCTCCTGAGGAAGTGGAAATACTCGCCAAACGCGAGCATGACCGGTGGATGCAGGGACGCGCTGAACAGGGCTACAGATATGCCTCGTCCAGCAACAAAGAAAAGAAACTCAACCAGTATATGGTGGCCTATGAGGACCTTCCGGAAGCCATCAAGGAGTTTGACCGCGATCCGGTGCGCGATATCCCCGCGCTCCTGGGTGCTATCGGGCTTGGGGTCTATCACAAAAAAACAGGGCATGCAGACAGTTTTTCCCCGGAAGAGATCGAAGCGATGGCACAGCTCATCCATCATTATTACTGTGAGGCAAAAATCGCTAACAACCCGGGAGAACCTGTTGAAGAATACGACAGCTTGTCTGAAGAGATGAAAGACTCCAACCGCCGCCAAGCCAGAGGGATTCCCAACAAGCTGTCACACATTGCATGTATGCTGAAACCAACACGCGCAAAAGGATTTGGCGAACCAATTACAGTATTCTCCCCCGGGGATACTGAAATGCTTGCAAGAATCGAACATGATGAATGGATGGGCGATAAGATCCGCCATGGGTGGACCTATGGACCGGAGCGGGACAAGGAGAGAAGGAAGAACCCCTTTATCATCGACTATGAATTCCTGGATGAGGACACCAGGGAGCTGGATAGAAACACCATCAGAAAAATGCCGGAAATCGTCAGAGCGTGTGGATACGGAATTTTTCGCGCCAACGAAGGAACCGGAAACCGATAGAAACACCCCCGAGCCCGGCTTCCGGATAAAACCGGGAAAGCGTTGCTTATAACTAGGCCAGAATCAGCCAAGTGGATAGGATTCCCAGTATCCGACAGGTTTCCGGAAACTCCCACTGCATCTGTGAGGATCGGCATATGTTTGGATGCCCCGGTGATAAGGCCATACACCGCCATTTATTGCAGGATGGCGCAGAGGCAGCGCTGCGCGAAGGGCAGGGCCCGAACAGCTGCCGATGCCCCATTCCAGTGCGATTAGCAGGAAACTGGAAGCATCCGAGGACCTCAGATGAACAGTGATTGCTCTGCCAGGCGATACAGTGTGCGCGTTTTCATATCCTCAACATTCAAAGATTTTCATGCTGAGCGCAATGCGCTGGTCCTAATAGTTTTTCCGCGGGTCGAAGCATATTGCCAGCAGCGCGGCGTATCCTTTTTCCCTGTGGATCTGCGCTGGGGAATCACCCAGGAGCAAGCAGAGCGCGGAGAAACCGTGGCCACCTGCATGCGCGAGGCTGAGGAATGCCGGCCCTACTTTATCGGGATGCTGGGAAACAGATATGGGTGGATACCGCCTGGGGCGGAGATATCGGTTACGGAGCTGGAATTTGAGAGAGGCGTCTTCAGCCAGGGGGCAGATGCCAGCCGGGCGCTGATATATCTGCGCTCGGACGGGCTGTCGGAATTGCAGTATCCGGGCAATGCTGAACCACCCAGTGCCAAGAGCAAACTCTCTCTGCTGAAGAGGAGAGTCATTGAAGGAGCTTATCATTGCCTCAACGGATACAACACCATTGACGAGTTTGCCGTTTGTGTGGACCGCGATCTGCGCATGATTGTAGACCGGGATTTTCCCCCCACGATGATGGATCCCCTGGCAGCTGAACGCATATCACATATGCAGTTTTCCCGCGCTTGCGCGGAGCAGGGGATGCCGCGCAAAGCGCTTTACAAGAAGTTGTCATCGTACTTGGCGCAGCCAGGCAGCACTCCGCTCGTTGTTTCCGGCATACCGGGCAGCGGAAAGTCCAGTTTATTGGGCGGATGGCTCTGGCAGCAGATGGGGTCAGGATGCTTTGTGCTTGCGCACTTTTTCGGCAAAACAGCCGACAATTCCTGGCAGCGCATGGCTGCGCGGTTTGTTGATGAACTCTCCACAGCTTTTACGCTGGAGATGGAAGTGCCCGAAGAGGATGAAGCCTTAATACGCACATTTACAAACGCGTTGTACATGGCCAGCGCCCGGGGCGGAAAACCGATCATCATCTTGCTGGATGGGCTTGAGCAGGCATCCAGCGAGCGTGGCCTGTCCTGGCTGCCGCTGGAGTTTCCAAACGATGTGCATGTCTTTTTGTCGGCAAAAACAGGGCCTGTGCTGGACACGCTTCGCAATCGGGGGTATCCGGAGCTGCGTGTAGGACGCATGACTGCAAGCGTGCGCAGCCGGTTGGCCGTTGACTATCTTGGAAAATACGCAAAACACCTCAATGAGGAAACCCTCGGGAGGATCGTGCGGGCACCTGCAGCGGGCAACGCCATGTTTTTGCATACGCTGCTCAATGAACTCCGCCTGTTTGGCAGCTTTGAAGGTCTGGAATCAAGGGTGGACTGGTATCTGGAAGCAGGATCCCTTCCCGGTCTGTTCTTAAAACTATTGGAACGCCTGGCAGAAAACTTTCCCCATCAGCACGTGGAGCGCGTGCTTTCCCTGTTTGCCTGTGCGGGATGCGGCCTGACGGAAAGCGAAATGCTCCGCCTTTCCGGTGCCGGGAATTTGCTGTGGTCATCCCTGCGGGCCGCATTGTCCCCGTTTTTGCTTGACGTCAATGGCGTGCTTTCCATCCGCAATCGAGCCTTTCTCTCTGCCGTAACCAGCATATTTCCCGTGAATGAAAAGAAAACCTCAATTCGTTTGAAACTGAGGGAATATTTCGAGCAGATACCGGCCAACAGGCGGGCGATGGATGAACTCCCGGTGCTCTATGAGAAGAGCCGGGAGTGGGATGCTTTGGGAAATTACCTGAGCAATGTCTCTGTGTTCGACTATCTGTGGTCCCATAACAGTTTTGAGTTCAAACGGCGCTGGGTGCTTGTTGAGAATAACACTGGAATCAAAAAGGAGGCAGCGTTCGCGGGTGTGATCCGGTCGGATATCCCGCCAGAAACAGGGCTGAAGTTGGCGCGGTTTTTTCAAAGCACGGGGAATACCCAGGAAACCATGGTGCTGCTGAACAAGGTTATCGCAGCCTCCCATCCCCAAACCCGTACCTACCAGCTGGCGCTTGGTTATAAGGGGAATCTCCTGCATGTGGTTGGAGATACGAAAACGGCGCTGCTTATGTACCAGCAGCAGAGAGAAGCGTGTATCGTTCATGGGAATGAAATGGAGCTGCAGCGCGCTCTTGGGAATACAGGGCTAGTCCATTTTGCACGGGGTGAATACCGTACGGCGCTCAGGCTGTTTGAAGAGGCGGAAGCCATCTGCCGAAAACTGCGTTACCATGATGGCCTGCAGGTCGTGCTCGGGAACGAAGGGCATTGTTATTACGCGATTGGCGAGCTCGATTTGGCGAAGGATAAGTATTTACAACAGAAAGCGCTGTGTGCTGAGAGCAAAAACACGGATGGCATCATGACGGCCTTGGGCAGCCTCTGCATCTTTGCCATGCGAAAAGGCGAACTGCAAAATGCCATCAGGTGTGGCCGTGAACAGGAAAAACTCGCCCGTTCGATGCACAACATGAGCGGACTTCAAAACGCACTGAATAACCTGGCACAATGCTACTTTCAATATGGGGCAAAGGAAGAAGCCCTTCTGATGATTACCCAGGCGGAGGACATATGCCGGAAAAGCGGCAATGCCATGTCGCTGCAAAAGGTTTTGCTCAATAAAATGGAGATATTTACCGCGTATGGGAATATTCCGGCCGCGCTATCCTGTTCAGAAGAGCGCATAGAGATTTGCCGCAGGTGCCACCTCATACTGCATCTGTGTGACGCGCTGTACCGGCGGGCTGTGTTGCTGAACGATGCGGGCCGCCAGGCGGAATCTATGGTGGATGCGCTACAGGCACATGCGATTGCGCTTCAAAACAACTCCGTGCTGTTGTCAAAGATAGAATACTTACTTAATAAGGAAAGGGAATCATCAGATGTCTGAAGCATATCTGCGCGCGCGCGAAATTGCGCTGGGGTTATCTGAGGGCAGGCCCGCTGTTGAAGTTGAATCCAGTATATGGGATGTGGGCCCGGGACAGGGCATGGTGGCGGATTTGCCATTCCAGTTCTTTGAGCGCCAGCTGCAGGCTCCCAGCGAGTCTATGGCGCATCGCAGCGCCCTGTCCCTGTATGAAGATGAGTATGTCATGGACTGTGGAATGGCCTCGGAGCGCCTGGAAGAGCTTCACGCGCTTCTATTGGCTAATGACGCCCCGAATACTGAAAAGTTCCTGAAGCTGCATCCGCTGGAAGAGTGGTTCAGTTTTGTGTTTCTCGATGACGGACAGATCAACCGAACGGTTGAAGCCATCCAAAACATTGAGAACCCATCGCTTCGCCATGTTGTTGCCGCCGCGGCGGGGAAGTCGATAAAAAGGTTGAAGAATTACAGAATGCTGCTTGAAACCCTGCTCCGGATACTCTAACCGGATCCTGTACGATAAGGAAGGGATTACACCATGAAAAGCGTCCTCCGCAACAGAATGCCGCTGCTTATATGCCTGCTTGTTCTTGTGCTGGCCTGCAGTGCGTTATGGCAGTTTTATTCGCAGCCTGGAACCCAGCAAGCCCTTTTTGTGTATAAGGTTCTGGAATCCATGCAGCGGAATGACGCAGAGCAGCACTTTAGGGTGGACAATGCCGCGGCTCTCAGCACGCCGGCGGAAGCCCGCTTTCATCCCTATTTTGCCCCGATGCAGGTAAAGCTGAGGCCGGCAGGTGCGGACACATATACTTACACCTGCCAGCTTCCCGTGCCCTCTTCAATTGCGGCAAACATGGCGGAGGACAGATTCTACCATTCGTTCCGCAAAACGCACAGGGATTTGAAAGTATCGGGCACGCTTCATGTCGTGCGGGATAAGGGCGGCAAATGGTTGATACAGGCGGATCCGGCGGATCCTGTCATTTCCACTTACCTACTCCTGAATGGTATCAGGCTTGAAAACATGGGAATGGCTTCAGAAGCCTTTGATTATCCTGATATGAATGCGCGGATTGAAGCCTGGGCACAGTTCTATGTGCTGGCCATGGCGCAATATCAAAGCATCGTTGATATCAGCGAGGATGTGCAGAAGGAGCTGGCCGACTTGTTGGGCGAGCAGTTCCAGGCCCGCCTGCTGACGACCACATCCTCAAGCAAGGAGTTGGGCGTGCCGGGCCCCCTTCATGATTTGCGCATTCTACCGGCCATCAGCGTCTGGTGGCTGGCGGCTTACATTGGCTTGATCCTCCTGGTGATACTCATCCTGATTCTTACTGTCCGCAATCTGATATACGGCTGGGTCCCACTGGATGAGCGATGGCAAAACCATGCCGACAGGCTGGAAAAAAAGATGGCGAAATTCTCCTACAGCCAGGAAAAGAATCAGCGCATACACCGCGAATTTGTTGAATCCCTCAAACAGGGTGCCGGTGCCCCCGGCACAAAACCCAGGCATCGCCTCAGGGAAAACGTCCTGCAATGGCGGTTGGGCGCTACCTATGCGTGGATATACCTTTCTGTCTTTCCCGATGGGAAGCAGATGACGTTCCGGCGCTTGTTTCACAGTTTCATGACATACAACCTGGAAGACCGGAGAGCGGACACCATCACGGATGCGGGTTGGATGCTGTGCGCGTGCGTTCGCAATATGCTGGCACACATGACCCCGGCCAGGCTGAAGGCCGGGATGCTCAGGATGGACAAGGCCCTGCAAGCATATGAAGCGGCGAAAGAGTTGGTGGACAAGCTGGAGCAGGAAATCCCGGAAGGCTTCAGCAGCGAAAGCGCAAAAAAAGCCAAAGCGCACAGAGCAGCAAGGGACAGGTTCCTGCGCAAATTTGGCCATAACCAGTTGCTCTATGCGGTATCGCGGGGAGGTGTGCCTGTCAGCCTCATGCTGAACATAGCCGGGAACCCCCAGCAGCAGTTCGATCGTTTTCTGCAGCAGGGCGTTATCATGGGTTTCATCCCCTATATCGTCAAGTATCAGGGCAATCCCGATGCCAAACAGGTATCAGACGCGGTGCTTGCAGCCCGGCGGTCCCTGATAAGCACTGACAACAGGATGGCGTTCTTCCAGGTAAGGGGATATTCCAATGAGCTCTTCACCGGACGAGACGGGCAGGTGGACGACATAGTGCAGGCCCATGATTTGCGCATTGAGGACTATTCTATCATCCTCAGGGAAGTGCTCTGGTGTGCCAATCCATCTGTTAAGCTGTCCTATGAAGATCTCCACAGGCTGGTGAAAAGGGCAAGTGAAGCCATCCCCGGTGTGATGGGCCTATTGACGGAGTATCCCATGCGCATCATAGATCCCGCCAATCAAAGCGCGCTGGGTTTCTATCAGTTTGAGCCTTATATACATAGCATGTGGACGCGGTATGAACCACCGCTTCATCAGGGGAGAGTACTGGAAAGATATCATGAAGTGATGGACATGACCCTGCCCAACAGTACGGGCTTCCACCTGCGCCTGTTTGCTGATACGTTTGTACTGATTCCAGTCTTGTTTCATGAGTATTCACACTATCGGGGAGACCATAACGAAGCCAGCGTATTCTTGCGCACGCACTTTTTTTCGCAGGACTTTTACAGGAAGCACCCGGAAGCGAACCCCGTGCTTGATGCCGTTTTCTCCCGCCTGCAGCAACTGCTTGGCGCCAAACCCGATCCCAAAAAGGTGGATGACCTGAATGGGCTGATTGAGATGTACTATGGCAGGCAAGTTCCGCAAAAGGAAGCGGAGGAACAGGCGGAAACCACGATCACGAGGATCAACGCACAGGTGGAACTCATCAACCGCACACAGTCGTGGTGTCCGGATGTAAAAATGCCCAGGCTGGACAAGGAGGAGGATCATGACAACGAGGTATTGATCCGCGATATCATTATCCGTTTCGCCACCACCCCCCGCGCCATCACGGAAGAGGACTTCAAGAAAATCGAAAAAAAGTGGGATGACTATTCGGGTTGTGCCGAACTTCGGGATGAAGAAGAGGAAACTGGCATAGACAGTGAAGAGGTGCTCCGGAGGATCATTGCCCGTTTAAATCAATAGGGAGGGGGATGCTGTTATGCGGCTTTTTGGGAACAAGAGGCTTACCAGGCGGGCAATGCTATTTCCTCTGCTTTTTATCGTGCTGGCTGTCACCGCATGCTCCAACCAGGGATTTGCCATCAGAATACCTGGTTCATTTGCGAGCAGCTTGAGCACATATCATTTTTCCCAGGGGGGCCTTGTTGAAATAGAAAGTGTAACTTCGGTGAATATTGGTTTGCCAGTTTGGTACAAGGTCGAAGTAAAGGGGATCCAGCCCGGATACACCGTACTTACTTTCACCTATGAGGACAATTCGGCTTTTTCGGCCATATTGAATGTGGATGATAAACTCAATGTCACCTCAAAGGAGAAAGCCTTTGACCTTGACAGCAGGCTGGAAGACAGCGGGCTGACTGTCTTCCAAAGGATAAGGCAATGGCTTTTTAATATGGCATATCAGAGCATTTTTGCATTTTACCTGGTCGGGACCCTGCTGCTGTTGCTGATAGTGCTGGTGTTGTGGGTTTTGATCGTCATGATTGGTATCATCGCCAAGGCCCTATCCTTTTCCCGGTCGTAAGAAGAGCGGCCATACTGTCGGGGCCGCGCTTCAGGAGATGCTGCCGGATACCCGGAACGCGGGGAAACCCAATGGCTCAACAGGAAGGCACCTTCAGTGATGCGGGAAAGATTTTCGCCAATGCCATACCTGAAATTTTCGTAAAGCCAACTCGATATAGCCCCGCTATACTGAAGATGCATTCGAAAGGTTGACAGGCAAATCCGAATACAAGGCCTCAATCATTAATTGCTTCAATGAATACTCGGCACGGGATGGCCATATTATGCACAAATACAAACCTGATTTGTCCCATCTCTCCTATAATCCGTGAATAGAGCTATGGCAGGATTTCTGGCTATTGGTTTTTCCCGGGTTTCTGTCAACAGGATATTTTCAACGGTGGCGCTTGTGTCCATCGTACATCCATGAATGCCCGGAAAGATGATGAGCAGCGTACGGGAAATATGAATACGCGGCCTGTTCGGGTGCATGACAAGCGCTCCCCTTTTTACGCCTGTATCTTTTGCGCGCGGGACCTTATTGGTGTATAATGAATCAAGGTATATAAAAGGAGCGCTAAATGGGGCGGATCGGCATACTCAGCGGGACTTTTGACCCGGTGCACATCGGGCATATCGCTGTCGCGCGGGCCTGCCTTGCTTTGCTGGGGCTGGACAAGGTGTTACTGGCGCCTTATGGCAAGCCGCTTATTCGCCGCCCCATGGCGGCGCCCCACCACCGGTATGAGATGCTCCGGATGGCCTGCGCCGGGGAGAAGGGCATTGAGGTAAGCGCCGTTGATTTGCCTGAAACGCCCCGCTACGCCATTGACACCGTTAAAGCCATCGCCATGGAGTACCCAGGCCAGGAGATCGTCTACATCGTGGGCGCTGACAAATTGCCCGGCATTCCTTCCTGGCGGGAGGCCGGGGCATTGTATGAAGCCTGCACATTTGCCGTCTATCCCCGGGCGGGGTATGACGCTCCCGCTTTATTAGACAACTTGCGGGAAAAAGGCGCCAGAGTGGAAGCCCTGCCCTGTGGGGAGGTCAACCTGTCCTCTTCCCAGGTGCGGGCCAAACTGCGGCTTTTGTCTGACGCCCCCGGGATGCTGCTTCCCGAACTGGCGGCCTACATTGCAGCCCACGGCCTCTACCAGCCGGACTACGCCGGCATGGTGCGCCAGGCAGTGAGCGCCTCCCGTTTTGCCCACTCCCTGGGTGTGCGCGCCATGGGAGCGCGCCTGGCGCTGATCCACGGCGCCCCGATCCAGAAGGCGGGGGTGGCCGGCATCCTGCATGACTGCGCCAAGTGCATGGAGCTCTCCCGCCTGCAAGCCATCGCGCGAAAGGGAAGGCTTAAGGTATCCCCCCAAGCCATGGGCAGCAACGCCCTGCTCCACGGCCCGGTAGGAGCCTTGATTGCAAAGCTGCGCTACCATATTTATGACGGGGAAATTCTTGGCGCTATTGGCTGCCACACCACGGGGCGGGCTGATATGAACGCCCTGGAAATGGTTATATTTGTAGCGGACGCCATTGAGCCCAGCCGAAAGACTTATCCCGGCCTGGAGAAGGCCCGGGCCCAGGCGGAACAAAACCTGGTTCAGGCAGCGCTCACAGCGCTGACAAGCACCCGGGACGCGATTAAAAACAGAGGGGGCGTTTACAGCCCCTTGTCAGCGCAGGCGATCGGAGACCTTGAGTCACAGCTTGCGCGCTCCAATCTATAAAAGGAGGATATGCATGACAGAAAAAGAACTGGCGCTTCATATCGCGAACATCCTGTATGACAAAAAAGCTTCGGACATCGTGGCGCTCAAGGTTGGCCACCTGACGGTGCTGGCCGATTACCTGGTGATTGCCACGGGGCGCTCGGCGCTGCAGGTGAAGGCGCTGGCCGACCATGTGGAAGACAGCCTGACCGGGATGGGGATTGAGCCCCGCCGGGTGGAGGGCCGGGGGGACATGCGCTGGGTGGTAATGGATTACACCCATGTGATCGTCCATATCTTCAGGCCCGATGACCGGGAATACTACCATCTGGAACGCCTCTGGGCCGACGGCCAGAACCGGGTCCAATTGCCCTTTGACCGGGCCGAAGACGCCCTGGAAGTATGAACATCCAGGTTTACTGGCACAAACGGGACTTCGCCACCCAAAAGGCTGAGCGCTTCCTCAAGGAGCGCCGGGTGCCCTACCAGTCGGTGGACCTGAACAAGCACCGCCTGGGAAAACGGGAAGCCGAACTGTTCCTGCGCGCAGCGGGCGGCACCAGAGATGCCATCGACATGGAGAGGGAGCAGGTAAAATCCCACCCCATCGCCTACACCACCGACCCGGAACATATTCTTGACTATCTGATCCAGACCCCTTCTCTGCTGAAGACCCCCATTATCCGCGAGGGGAACACTGTCATCATCGGCTTTGATGAGGCACGGCTGCTGGCGCTGATCACCGCCGCCCAGGGCCGTTCATAATAGTCGACCAAATTGATTAAGGAGGAGAATATGAAGAAACTAGCTCTCATTCTTGCCATCGTTGTGTTGGTTGCCGCTGTGGCAATCGGCGTGCTGGTCAACCAAAAGAACCAGGTGAGCGCCGACCTTGACGCCGCCAGGGCCGACCTGACCGCCCAGGAGGAAACTCTGGTCCAGGGCCGGCAGGAAGCGGAGGAGAAGGCCGCCGCCCTTAAGACCGAGCTGGACGGGGTCCTTGCGTCTCTGAACCAGGCGCAGACGGAAGCGGGAGAACGGGCTAAGGAATTCACAGCCCTGACCGAGCATGCCGGCGCTTTGCAGGCAGAACTGGATCGAGCCAAGGCTGATGCCGCCGCCGCCACCCAGGGCCTTCAGGCCGCGCTGGATGAGGCCACCGCCAGCCTGGAGACCGCCAGGACGGAGGCCGCCAGCCAAAACACCGAGCTGTTGGCACTGGTGGACACCGCCAATATCGACCTGGCCGCCTCGAGAACGGAAGGCGATGCCCTGCGCGCTGAAAACCAGCAACTGAGGGCACAGTTGGAAAAGGCGCAGAGCGACCTGACCCTGGCCCAGGCAGCCATGGAAGAGGCGCAAACCCAGGCCGGGACGCTTCAGGCATCCCTTGATGAGGTGACCAAAGCGCGGGACACCCTTGCTCAGGACTTGCTGGCCAGGGAACCCGAAACGGCCGGCGCCCTCAAGTCCCTGGAGGAGGTCACCGCGGAGCGGGACGGTTTGCTTGAGCAACTGGCCCAGGCGCAGACCGATTTGGCGGCTGTCCAGGATGAGGCCGCGAGAAACGTTGAGATCCAGGGAGCATGGACTTTGGACAAGGAAAACCTTGAGGCGCAGCTGGACACCGCGAACGCCAACCTGAAAGCGGCCCAGGGCCAGGCGGCGCAGGCCAGTTCCCTGCTGGACGCTGAAATCGCGGCCAGGGACGCGCTGAAGGCGGAACTGGAGACCGCGAAATCTGACCTGGCCGAAGCCCAGGCCCAGGTGAAAGCGGAAGCGGAGGCAAAGGATGCCGCCGCGGCCGAACTCGCCGCTGCCCAGGCCAGCCTGGTTCCCCCGGAACAAATCCAGGAATTGCAGAAAGAGCTGGACGCGATGAAGGCGGAACTGGACACCGTCAAATCAGCCCTGGCCGAAGCCCAGGCCCAGGTGAAAGCGGAAACAGAAGCCAGGACAGCCGCCGCGACCGAACTCGCCACTGTCCAGAAAGATACGGCCGATACCCAGAGACTGCTGGATGAGGCCATGGCGGAACGGGATAATTTGGAAAAACAAGTCAAGGTACTCCAGGCCCAGCGGGAAGCGCTGTCCAAACAGTTGGCAGCCCAGGTTCCCGTACTGGAGCCTGAAGTTAAGGAATTCAACGTGATCAGGCAGGGCTATGCTGGCCCCGTGGCCGTCACGGTCAGCTTTAACGCGGACGGAAGCATCGCTGCGGTCGCCATCGGGGATGATGACTTCGCCGAAACCCCGGGGCTCGGCGCCCTGGTGCTGGATGACGCGTTTATCCAGAGCCTGATCGGCAAGATGCCGCCGCTGTCCCTGCGCCAGGCGGAGGCCGGGGAGGCCCCCAACCTGGCGGACGCCGTTTCAGGTGCCACCATCACAAGCCAGGCCGTTGTTGACGCCATTAACGAGGCCTTTGTGGAATTCAGCAAATAAGCCATAAAGCAAACAACAAGGCTGCCGCCTTCCGGGCGGCAGCCTTGTTTTTGCCTTTTTACCTCGAAATCTGATCCAGCGACATCCCGAAGCCCGGAATAAAGTCGGCGATAAACTCCTGCACTTCCGGCAGGGGATTGGCGTGGAGGGTGGCGATGAGGCTGTCCCGGGCCTCCAGGAATTCGGTGTTGCCGGCCTTGGTCTCCTCCAGGCACTTGGTGTAGGCGCAGAGTTTGTCCGCCGCCCGCACCAGGAGCCATTCGGGGCTCTCCGGGTCCGACTCCAGAAGCGGCCTGAAGGCCGGGCGCATGTCATCGGGCAGCATTTCCAAAAGCCTTCTCACCGCTACCCGCTCGATCTTGCGGTACTCCGCCTTGATATGGGGGTTGTTGTGCTTGATGGGCGTGGGCAGGTCCCCCGTGATCACCTCGCTGGCGTCATGGTAGAGCGCCAGGGCCATGGCGTGCTCCGGGTCATAATTCCGCCCATAGCGGGTGTTGCCCAGCACAGCCAGGCCATGGGCGATCATGGCGGCCTGCATGGCGTGCTCCATGTCGTTCTCAGGCAAAGTGTTGCGCATCAGACCCCAGCGCCGGATGTGTTTCATCCGGGACAGGTAGGCAAAAAAATGGTTGGCCATTGGCTACTTGCCGCCTTTCATGTCTTGTTCATTGCCCTTGTGTTTCCGGTCCCGGAGGCCCGCTTCAAACCCCTGGGTTCCGGGGGTGTAATACACCGTATCCTCAAAGCCGTCGGGCATGTAGTTTTGTTCCACCCAGTTGCCCGGGAAATCATGGGGGTAGCGGTAGCCCACGCCGTTACCCAGCTTTTCTGCGCCCTTGTAGTGGGTGTCCCTGAGGGCGGCGGGCACCTCACCCAACTGGCCCCTCTCGGCGTCCGACTGGGCGGCGCTCATGGCTTGGCATACGGCGTTGGACTTGGGCGCCATGCACACATAGATGACCGCCTGGGAAATGGACAGGCGCGCCTCCGGCATCCCCACCGTTTCCAGGGCTTTGGCGGCGGACACCGCCTGCACCATGGCCTGGGGGTCCGCCAGGCCCACGTCCTCGCTGGCGTGGGCGATAATCCTGCGCGCGATGAGCCTGGGGTCGCAGCCGGCGTACAGCAGCCTGGACATCCACAGAAGCGCCGCATCCGGGTCGGAGCCCCTTAAGGACTTGCAGAAGGCGGAGAGCATGTCGTAGTAGAGCGTCTCATCCACCTTGATGAGGGGCTGCTGGATGCTGTCCTCGGCGATCTCCCGGGTGATGTGGATGGCTCCTCCTACCGTAGGCGTAGTGAGCGCGGCCAGTTCCAGGGCGTTAAGCGCCGTGCGCGCGTCGCCCGAAGCCACCTGCACCCAGTGGCCGATTGCCTCCGGGTCCACCTGGACACCCATATCCCCCAGCCCCCGCTCCTGGTCCCTAATGGCGGCCTGAAGCGCCTGGCGCACATCCGCGTCACTGAGGCGCCTGAGCTGGAAAATTCGGCAGCGGCTTAAGATAGCCGGGGTCATGGAGATCATGGGGTTCTCGGTGGTGGAGCCAATGAAGCGGATCACGCCCTCCTCAATAGCCGGCAGGATGGAGTCTGACTGGGCCTTGCTCCAGCGGTGGCATTCGTCCAAAAGCAGGTAGGTGTTCTGCCCCTGCATCAGCCTGCGCTCCCGCGCGTCCTTGATGACCTCCCGGACATCCGCCACGCCGGCGGTGACAGCGTTAAGCCGCACAAAGGCGGCCCGGGTGGATTGGGAGATCACATAGGCCAGGGTGGTTTTTCCGGAGCCGGGGGGGCCGTAGAAGATGCTGCTGGTGAGCTGGTCGGCCTCAATGGCCCGGCGCAACAGGCGCCCCTTGCCCACCAGGTGCTCCTGGCCCAGGAACTCATCCAGGTTCCGGGGGCGCATCCGGTCAGCCAGGGGTCGGTTGTCAGGGGCCGCGTAATCAAACAGCGTCATGGGGTTCCTCCGCCTGAAGCAGGATGCCGCGCTTGTCCCGGCAATATCGCCAGGACCGCTCCCAGGCATACGCGGCCGCCTCCAGGTGCATCAAGGCAATGCCGTCCTCAAGCGTGCCAAAGCGCGGGGAGGTGAGCCTTAGGGTGCTGCCGGCGCAGCTCATCCGCCAGGGCTGGCGGTTAAGGGCCGACGGCGCCTGGCGCACGGCTTCCGCCGCCTTATACGCCCAGTGGGGCCAGCCCGCCGGGTCATCCTGGCACAGGGCGTTTAAGTCACGGCGCTTGCGGTGCCTGGCGCCCTGCGGGTCAAGGGGTTGGCCCAGGGGGATCACAGCTATCACCTGTTCTTCTTCAAGGGCCAGAGTCCCCGCCTGTGAACGGCGGTAGTTGCCCGTCATCCAGCAGGTGCCCACCCCCAGGTGCGCTGCCTCCAGCACGAATGCCTCACCCGATACGCCAGCCATAAGTCCCGCCAGGGGCAGATCCCGCCGGGCCAACAACACCGCGTATTGCTTTAGGCCTTTGAACGCGGGGAACAGGGGCACCGGAATCACCAGGTTGTCAGCGCCCCAGGTGGAGAGGGCGATGCGCGTGCCCGGCAGGCACACACGCTGGGCCGCGTATTCAAGCCCCGCCAGCTGGGACACATCCGCGGGCTTGATAAACGCGCGGCAGCTGAAACGGGTTGTGATGGCACGCTGCCAGCGCCTAAGCTGCGGCACCCGGTAATATCCCTGCCAGGCTGGGGCAGCCCTGTCGGGGGATGTCACAGCGCCGCCGCCCGGCCGCCTTCCCGGATGGCGCGCCTTAAGATGCTCGGGGCCGGAGTTGAACCACCCGCAGGCGCCTTTGGCGCCTGGCCGCCTTGCCCGCTCCGGTGTTTGGCGGTGGCGATCATGAGCTTGATGCGGTTTAGCTGGTTCACCTCGCTGGCGCCCGGATCATAGTCCACGGCCACGATGTTGGCCTGGGGATTCCTGCGCCTGATCTCCCGGATCATGCCCTTGCCAAAGACGTGGTTGGGCAAGCAGGCAAAGGGCTGGGCGCAGACGATGTTGGGCGTTCCGGAATGGATCAGCTCCAGCATCTCCCCGGTTAAAAACCAGCCCTCCCCCGTGGCGTTGCCCGGAGAGAGGTAATCCTGGGCGCCCCGGGCGATATCCCGGATGTCCTGGGGAATATCATAGCCCCGGGGGGATTTGGCCAGCGCCCGGCGGATCTCCCGGCGGAAGCCCTCAAGGGCGCTGATGCCAAGGCTGACAAACTTCTCCAGGCCCCGTTTGTTCTTGTAGTGGCGCGTCTTCCAGACGGTATTGTAGAAGCAATAGAGGATGAAGTCCATCAGCCCCGGCATGACCGCCTCGCAGCCTTCGGTCTCAATCACCCGGATGAGCTGGTTGTTGGCGTCCGGGTGGAACTTCACCAGGATCTCGCCCACCACCCCGACCCGGGGCAGCCGGGTGATGTCTTTTATCTGAATCGCGTCAAAGGCCCGGACGCACGCCCGGATCAGCTCCCGGCCTGACAGCTTTCGCCCAAGGCTCACACTGTGCCCCCGGTTTAGCATCACCTCGGCGAACACCTTCTGCCAGTGGGCGGCCGCTGCCTCCGACATTCCCTGTGTTTCCTCATAGGGGCGGATCCTCAACAGCAGGGTTTGCAGCAAATCGCCAAAGCACAGAGCCTTGACCGCGTCGGCCAGCAGCCCCGGCGTGATGGAAAGGCCCGGATGGCGCTCAATACCGGTTAATGACAGCGCCACCACCGGCACCTGGGGGAAGCCCGCGTCAACCAGCGCCTTCCTGATAAAGGCCGCGTAGTTGGTGGCCCGGCAGCCGCCCCCGGTCTGGCTGATAACCAGCGCCGTGCGCTCCGGGTCAAACTGGCCTGAAATCAGGGCATTGATCATCTGCCCGGTCACCAGGATGGAGGGGTAGCAGGCGTCGTTGTTGACGTATTTAAGCCCGCAGTCCACATCTTCCCGGGTGGCAACCTTGAGCACCCGGAAGTCATAGCCGTATTTCTCAAACACCGGCTCCAGCAGGTCAAACTGCAAAGGCGCCATCTGGGGGGCAAGAAGGGTGTAGCCCTCACCCATGCCCTTCTCAAGGCGCAGGGGTTTTCTGGCGTAGGGCGCCTTTTTGCAGAGCGCCTTGCCAGCCCGCTCTTCCCTGGCGGCCTTTAGCGACCTAAGCCTGATGCGGGCGGCGCCCAAGTTATTGATCTCATCGATTTTAAGCAGGGTGTAGGCCCTGCCCGAAGCTTCGATGATCTCCTGCACCTGGTCGGCGGTGACCGCATCCAGGCCGCAGCCAAAGGAGGTGAGCTGCACCAGCTCCAGCTCCGGCTGGCTGGCGGTGTACGCCGCCGCTTCATAAAGCCTGGAGTGATAAGCCCACTGGTCCACCACCCTGAGGGGGCGCTCCAGCTCGCCTTCATACGCCACGCTCTCCTCGGTCAGCACCGCCATGCCCAGGGAGGTGATCAGCTGGGGCAGGCCGTGGTTGATCTCCGGGTCGCAGTGGTAGGGGCGTCCGGCCAGTACGATGCCGGAGACCCCGTTCTCCCGCATCCAGGCCAGGGTTTCCCGGCCCTTCTGTGCCAACTCAATCCGGTAGGCCTGGTCAGCCTCATAGGCTTTATCCAGCGCCTGTTCCATCTCCGCCCTGGGGATGCTGTAGTCCGCAAACGCGTCAGCCAATAGCCGGGGCAGCTGCTTCCGGTCCCCCAGGTCAAGGAAGGGGTGGAGGAATCGGATGCACTCCCGGCGGATTTGCCCCATGTTGTTGAGGATAACCTCGGGGTAAGAGGTGACGATAGGGCAGTTGAAGCGGTTGTGAGCCCCTGGGAACTCCTCCTGCTCATAGGCCACCGAAGGATAGAAAATGGCCTTACAGCCCGCGTCCAAAAGCGCCTGGATGTGGCCGTGGGCCAGCTTGGCCGGGTAACACACGGATTCGGAAGGGATGCTGTCCATGCCCGCCTTGAAGCCCACATGGCTGGAAGGGGGCGAGAGCCGGACGGAGAAGCCCAGCCCAGTCAAAAACGCGTGCCAGAAGGGGTAGTTCTCATACATATTCAGCGCCCGGGGGACTCCCATGACGCCCCGGGGCGCTGTTTTTTCGTCTAAAGGCGCCCGGTCAAAGAGCCGCTCATACTTGTAGCCCAGAAGGTCCGGAAACGGGCTGCCCTGCCCTTTGCCCTCGCCCCTTAAGCAGCGGTTGCCGGAGATGTGCCTTTGCCCGCCCGGGAAGCGGGAAATGGTCAGCCGGCAGCGGTTCTCACAACGGCCGCAGGCGCTGGCTTTGGAGAACATGGTGAAGGCTTCTGCTTCCTCAGGCGTCAATATCCCGGAACGCTCCCCCTCCTGCCAGCGGCTTTTGGCGATCAATGCAGCGCCCAGGGCGCCCATCAGGCCGGCTTCACGGGGTCGGGTCACCTCCCGGCCCAGTTCCAGCTCAAATGTGCGCAGCACTGCGTCATTCAGGAATGTGCCGCCCTGCACCACCACATGCGCCCCCAGTTCCTCAGGCGACTTGATTTTCATCACCTTGTACAGGGCGTTGCGCACCACGGAATAGGCCAGGCCGGCGGAAATGTCGCCCACAGCTGCCCCTTCCCGCTGGGCCTGCTTCACCCGGCTGTTCATGAACACCGTGCAGCGGCTGCCCAGGTCCACCGGGCTTTGCGACTTGAGGGCCGCCTGGGTAAAGGCATTCAGGTCCAGGCCCAGGGTCTGGGCAAAGGCCTGCAGGAAAGAGCCGCAGCCGGAAGAGCAGGCCTCGTTGATTTTGATGCTGTCAATGGCGCCGTCTTTGATGTGCAGGCACTTCATGTCCTGGCCGCCGATGTCCAGGATGAAGCTGACATCGGGATCCATGAGGCTGGCGGCGCGGTAGTGGGCCACCGTCTCGATCTCCCCGTAATCCATTTTCAGCGCCGCCTTGATCAGCTCCTCGCCATAGCCGGTGACCAGGGAGGAGGCGATATAGGCGCCATCGGGAAGAAGGGCATAGATTTCCTTCAGAATCTCCAGCGCGCAACTAACCGGGTCGCCCTGGTTGCCTGCGTAATAGTCATAAACCAGGCTCCCCTCCCGGTCCAGCAGCGCCGCCTTGGTGGTGGTGCTGCCGGCATCGATCCCCAGGAACAGGGATCCGGCAGCTTCTTTGATATCCCCCCGGGGGATGCGACTCTGATGATGGCGGCGGTCAAAGGCGTCCTTTTCATCATCGTCCAGGAACAGGGGCCTCACGCGGCCCACCTCCCCTTCAGGGGCTTCCGCCTGGTCAAAGCGATGAAGCAGTTCAATAATCGGCAGGCTTTCCCCCGCCTGCTGCCGGGCCAAAAGCGCTGCCCCCAGCGCTACAAAGAGCTGGGCGTTCTCCGGGCACAGGAAAGAAGACACCTGGTCTTTTAATGTATTCTCAAAGGCGCGGCGCAGCTCGCTCATATAGTACAGCGGCCCGCCCAGGAACACCACGTTGCCCTCGATCCTATGCCCGCAGGCCAGGCCCGCAATAGTCTGGTTGACCACGCTGTACATCACCGAGGCAGCCAGGTCTTCCTTGGCGGCGCCCTCGTTGATCAGCGGCTGAAGGTCGGTCTTGGCGAACACGCCGCAGCGGGAGGCGATGGGATAAAGGGCTTTGCAGCCCTTTGCCAGGTCGTTCAGCCCCGCGGCGTTGGTTTTAAGCAGCGCCGCCATCTGGTCAAGGAACGCGCCCGTGCCCCCGGCGCAGCTGCCGTTCATGCGCTGCTCCAGCGACGGGGTTATGTAGATGATCTTGGCGTCCTCCCCGCCCAGCTCAATCACCACATCCGTCCCCGGGCAATAGGTGCTGATGGCTGCCGTGCTGGCGATAACCTCCTGGACAAAAGGGATGTTCAGCTTCCCGGCGGCGCTCATCCCGCCTGAGCCGGTCACCGCGGGGTAAACCCGCAGCCCGGGCAGCGCCTGAGCGGCCTCCTTTACCAGGGTTTTCATCGCCTCCAGGATGTCCGCGTGGTGGCGGAAATAGCGGTCAAAGAGGACCTGGCCCGTGGCATCATCCAGCACCACCGCCTTGATGGTGGTGGAACCCACGTCCAGGCCCATCAGCCCCATTTGCTCCCGCTTCTCCCGAAATCCCCGCATGTTTGCTCCCTTCCGTTCTATCGGCATATGCTATTCTATCAGAAAGAGGCAAAAAAGGAAGCCAAGGGACGGCAAGGTACCTTCATATCGTAAAATTTAAGAAATTGTTAAAATTGTGCTTGACAACTTAACAAAGCTGTAATATATTGTGTTCAAGCAACCCGAACCTCTAAACGACCGTATCCAAGGAGGCCATAATGTCCAGTCATTCTGCCAGACGCAAACTCTCAGCCCTGCTGGCGATTGTCCTGTTATCCGCGCTTTTGCCAGTGGTGTCCAGGGCCGCCACCTACACGGGAACGCTCAACGCGGACAAGGTATTCCTGCGCAGCCGGGCAAACACTTCCAGCATGTATTATGACACGCTCAACAAGGGCGAGAAGGTGACCATCACCGATACCTCCGGGGATTTCTACAAGGTTAGCTACAAATCATTCACGGGCTTTGTGATGAAAAAGTTCTTGGATGTCTCCAGCGCCGCCAGGAAGAAGCTGGAGACACCGGCCTATGTGAGCAAGTACGCCAAGGTGAAGTACATCTCAGGCCTTGGTGACGCCCCCAGGGAAACCCGCAGCGGCTCCTCCGGCGAGGATGTGGAAAAGCTCCAGCGTGCCCTTCAGATCAAGAAACACTTAAACGGCAATGTGGACGGCAAGTTCGGCCCCACCACGGAGGCGGCGGTGAGGTCCTATCAGCGGGCCAACAAGCTGAGCGTCACCGGCCGGGCTGACAGCAAAACCATCCAGAGCCTCTTTGGCAAGCTCTCTGAAACTACTGCCAAGACCGACCCGCGCATGGCGGGGATCAGCAAAATCGGCGACATCAAGGTGCCCAACACCTCCCGCCCCGGCAACGCCAATAGCCATGTGAAGGCGCTGCAGCAGGCACTGAAGATCAAGGGGTATTACAAGGCGCCCGTTGACAGCAGTTACGGCAAGCAAACCACCGAGGCCGTCACCCGCTACCAGAAGGCCGTGGGCCTGGAGGCGGACGGCATCGCCGGGTTTTCCACCATCCGCAAGCTCTTTGGCAAGAACGCCGCCAACTTCACCTATGAGACGGAGAAACTTGACTGGTTCGCCAACGGAAGTTCCACCATCCCCAAGGGCGCCACGTTCACCATCAAGGACATCGCCACCGGGAGCACCTTTACAGCCCGGCGCTGGAGCGGCGCCAACCATGTGGACGCTGAGCCAGCCAACGCCGCCAGCGCCAAAACGATGAAGGAGATCTCGGGGGGATCCTATTCCTGGGCGCGCCGGGCTGTCCTGGTCAGATACAACGGCCATGTCTACGCCGGCTCCATCAACACCATGCCCCACGGCACTTCCACCGTGTCCGGCAACAACTACAATGGCCATTTCTGCCTCCACTTCTACAAGTCCAAGACCCATGAGACCAACCGGGTGGACGGCACCCACCAGAACGCCGTTTCCCGGGCGATGAACGCCAGCTGGTAAAACTTCGTGCCCCGGCGGCGCCCCCCTTTGCTCTCCCGGGGCGCCGCTTTTTTGTGATTTCACAAGATTTTGTTTGACAAGCCTGCTTTTTGGGGCTACAATAGCGCCATCTTTGAGAAGGGAGGCCGCGGCATGGAGAGGATTTTTCTGTCTTCGGACGTGGGAATGGCATGGCGCGGGCTCTGCTGGCTTAACTGAAACATTGGTTTCGGTTGCCTTAAGGGGGCCCCGGCGCATGCGCGGGGCTGTTTTTTTGCCTTAATGAAACCAATGGAGTATGTATGAAAACACGTAACAAACGCCTCCTGGGACAGCTGGTGAAGGACAACGCGGGCCTGTTTATGGGCGCCGCGCTGTGCACCATTGCCAGCGTATTCCTGGGCTTTATGACCCCGGCAGTCCTGGCGGAGGTACTGGACCACTATCTGGGCGGCATGCCCTCCCGGCTGCCTGGGCCCTTTGACCAGTGGGCCCTGAGCCTGGGTGCCGGTGGCAATACCTTTGCCCCCCTGCTGGGCGCTGGGGTGGTGATTATATTGATCAGCCTGTTAAACGGCGTGTGCAGCTTCTACAAGGGGCGCTGGACGGCCATGGCCTCAGAAAACGCCGCCAGAAGCTTAAGGGACAGGCTCTACTGCCACTTGCAGGAGCTTCCCTTCTCCTACCACAGCCACGCCTCCACCGGGGACCTGGTGCAGCGCTGCACCTCCGACGTGGACAATGTGCGGCGGTTCCTGAGCTTCCACCTGATGAACATCATCACCACGGCGCTGATGGTGGGCATCGCCCTGGCGCTGATGCTCCCCATCTCGGTGAAGGTCACCCTGGTGTCCCTGGCCGTCATGCCCTTTCTGCTGGTGTTCTCCATGGTGTTCTTTAAAAGGGTCATCAAGTCCTTCCGTGCGGCGGACGAGTCGGACGGAAGGATGAGCGCGGCGCTCCAGGAAAACCTGACGGGCGTCCGCGTGGTGCGGGCCTTCGGCCAGGCGCAGAAGGAGATTGAGCGCTTTGACGAAGCCAACCGGGACCAGCGGGACAAGTACATCTCCAGCGTCCACCTGGAGGCGGGCTACTGGGGACTAAGCGACGCTGTCAGCTCCATCCAGATCGTTTTGACCATGGTCATCTGCGTCTTTGAAGCCATCGCGGGCAATATCAGCGTGGGTGACCTGGTGGTGTTCACCAGCTATGTCAGCATGCTGGTGGGGCCTATCCGGCAACTGGGCCGCATCCTCTCGGATGGGGGCCGCAGCATGGTGGCCCTGGAGCGCATTGACGAGATCCTCCGGCAAAAGGAGGAAGCCGACCCGCCGGGCGCCGCCAGGCCGGACCTCTCAGGCGACATCGTGTTTGATGACGTCTCCTTCCGCTATGACGGCGGGCAGGACGTCCTGAACGGCCTGAGCTTCACCATCAGATCGGGCGAAACGGTGGCCATCCTGGGCGCCACAGGGTCCGGGAAATCCACCATCGCGCTCCTGCTTCAGCGGATGTATAAGCCCCAGTCCGGGCGCATCACCATCGGCGGCCATAACTTAAGCGGGATGGATCGCAAGTATTTAAGGGGTCGGGTAGGCCTGGTGCTCCAGGAGCCCTTCCTGTACTCCAAAACCATCTATGACAACCTGCGCATCGCCGCCCCCCACGCCGGGCGGCCTGAGGTGGAGCAGGCGGCCAGGGACGCCCAGGCCTATGGCTTTATCACGGAGAGCGAGAAGGGCTGGGAGACCCTGGTGGGGGAGCGCGGCGTGACCCTCTCCGGCGGGCAGAAACAGCGCGCAGCCATCGCCCGCACGCTGCTCAAGGGCGGCGACATCCTGATTTTTGACGATTCTCTTTCCGCGGTGGACACCCAGACCGACGCGCTCATCCGCAGGAACCTGAAGGAGCGCCGCAAGGGAGTGACCGCCATCATCATCAGCCACCGCATCCTCACCCTCCGGGAGGCTGACCGCATCCTGGTGCTGGAGGATGGCAGGCTGGCCCAGGAGGGCAGCCATGAGGAGCTCATCGCCCGCCCGGGGCTCTACCAGCGCATCAATCTGATCCAGTCCGGGCTGTCCGGGGAGGAGGAACCCTCCGGCGGCATGGAAGGCACGCGGGTGCCGGGGAGGACCGTATGACCGAATTTTACGCGGAAGAACACGCGCCTGATAAGAAGTTGAACTTTTCCATCTGGATCAGGCTCTTGAAAGACGCCCGCAGCCAGTGGAAACGGCTCGGGTTTGTCGCCATGATGATGGGCGTGCTGGCGGTTGTGGACATCGTGGTGCCCCTGATGACCCGCTTTGTCATCGACCGGTATGTGGTCCCCAGGGACACCAGCGGATTGTGGCAGTTTGTCCTGTTATACCTGGCGCTCATCGCCCTGCAGACCTTCGCGGTGTACAAGTTCATCGACCTGGCGGGGCGGGTGGAGTTCTCCGTCGCCTATGACCTGCGCGCCCGGGGCTTCCGCAAGCTCCAGGAGCTGCCCTTCTCCTACTTCGACCGGATGCCCGTGGGCAACCTCATGAGCCGGATGACCAGCGACGTCTCCCACCTGGCCGACGCCATCGGCTGGAGCCTGGTGGACATCGCCTACGCCCTGATTTTCCTTATTGTCGCGACCGCCGTGATGCTGGTGATCAACTGGCAGCTGGCCCTGGGCGTTTTGGCAGTGGTGCCGCCCATCATCCTGGTCACCATCTACTTCCAGAAGCGCATCCTGAAAGCGCAGCGGGACGTGCGCCGGATGAACGCCCAGATCACCGGCGCCTTCAACGAGGGGATCATGGCCGCCAAGACCACCAAATCCCTGGTGCGCGAGGAGGAGAACTTCAGGGAGTTCTCGGAGCTGTCCGGAGGCATGCAAAAGGCCGCTGTTCGCGCGGCCACCCTGTCCAGCCTGTTTTTGCCCATTGTGCTGGCGGTCTCCTCCCTGGCCAGCGCCTTTGCCCTGACCTATGGGTCCGGCCTGGTGCTCCGGGGCGCATTGTCCCTGGGTACGGTAACGGCCTTTGTCAGCTATTCTGTGATGTTTTTCCACCCCATCCGGGACATCGCTTACATATTCGGCGAGATGCAGCGCATGCAGGCAGCGGCGGAGCGGGTGGTCAGCCTCCTGGAAACGGAACCAGACATCAAGGACACGCCCGAGGTTGAGGAAAAATACGGCGACAACTTCCACCCCAAACGGGAGAACTGGGAGAAGCTGGAGGGCGGGATCACCTTTGAAAATGTCACCTTCCGCTATAAGGACGGCGAGCAGGTACTGGCGGATTTCAACCTCCAGGTGAAGCCTGGGGAAACCATCGCCCTGGTGGGGCCCACCGGGGCTGGAAAATCCACCATCGTGAACCTCATCTGCCGCTTCTATGAACCCACCGAGGGCCGCATCCTGATTGACGGCGCGGATTACCGGGAGCGCAGCCAGCTGTGGCTGCAGAGCAACCTGGGCTATGTCCTCCAGGAGCCGCGGCTGTTTTCCGGCACGGTCCTGGACAACATCCGCTACGCCGACCCGGACGCGCCTGAGGATAAGGCCCATGCCGCCGCCCGGATGGTGGACGCGGAGCGCTTCATCCTGAAGCTGGAAAAGGGCTATGACACCCCCGTGGGCGAGGGCGGCAGCCGGCTGTCCACCGGGGAAAAGCAGCTCATCTCCTTCGCCCGGGCCATCCTGCACAATCCCCGGCTTTTTGTGCTGGACGAGGCCACCTCCTCGGTGGACACCGAGACGGAGCAGGACATCCAGCACGCCATTGAGCGCACCCTCTCCGGGCGCACCAGCTTCATCATCGCCCACCGCCTGTCCACCATCCGCTCCGCCGACCGCATCCTCTTCATCGATGACGGCCGCATCGTTGAGGAAGGCACCCACCGGGAGCTGATGCGCAAAAAGGGCCTGTACTACGAGCTCTACACCAACCAGTTCCAGGAGGAAGCGTCAAGGGATCTGCTGAAGGTGAAGGGGGCTTCCTAAGAAAGCGATAACGGCATGATTTGGCCGGGGCAGGCGGATGGGCGCCTGCCCCGGTTTTTTGGAGTGCGCCAGGCATTAGTATACTCCAATAAGTGATAGACCTTGATGGGTTTGGCGGCAGGAACCTGCAAGGTACATTGCATCGGCCATTGCGTTCCATTTATTGAACATGTTTCGCCTGAATTCAAGCACAATGCCCAAGGTGGGGGTGCGGACGAAAAGTGGAAGAATGAGGGAAGCCCCATGAGACACTTTTCGTCCGCACCCCCTTATCTTGCAGTGATTTGCGTTTTATTCATTTTGGTGAGCAGCAAAAAGCGCATTTCAAACCTTTTCCCGTTTCAGGCGTATTTTGGCCATTGTTAGCGTGCCGAACAGGAATTATCCAGATAATCCGTGACTCTGTCCAAAAACCACCTGACTGACTTCGTAAAAAGATTGCTGGAGCCGCATGTTCTGACGATACTTGGGCTTATTTTGTAGTAAAGAACGACTAACCTTTTCCCAAAATACGTAGTATTAAGCGTCTTATCTCTAAACCAACGCAAAATGATTACTCTGGGGTGGTTATAGTTGCCATAAACAGCTGTAGCGATGTAGCATCCTTCTTTTTTCGCACGTTCAGTATCATTCGAATGCTGCTGATACCTCAGAGATAGAGGAGGATGCATGTAATTCGATTTATATTGTTGAATCTTTTTTGTCACATAACTAGCTTGGTCATTATAAAGTTCGATAGCTCTTGAGGTAATATTCCCTTCCCATCTGGCAGTGAACATATTTCTCAGAATTTCAATGCCATATTCGAGTATTTCCGGGACGACTGTTTTTTTGATATCTTCATTGCCTATGTGTTCATCGATCAACAAACCAACTGACACCACCATCCCATATACCGAAATGCCTCTGTCAGTAAACTCTTCGCCTGCTCCAGCTAGATTTCTAAACTCTTGATAGTGTTCTTTAATAACAGAAAAGAAGAATAAT
>JAQVQY010000089.1 GCA_028701335.1 Eubacteriales bacterium | reverse complement strand
CTCATGGAGAAAGAGTTCCTTTCGTTAGTGTTGTCGTAGCAGCAACAGTCTAACCGATCTGACCTCTTTCTCTTCTGCTAACTCCCCCTTTCCAGGCCGTTGTCCAATATGTATGGTACTCCTACACGCAAATGAAAGGCCAGCCTTGGCGCAATTGCGTTTTGGCAGGCCTGTGTTATACTACTCAGGTATTATCCAGGACGAACGAAGCAAAGGAAACGCCATGTATAGACGTACTTTCGCAAAGGTGGACCTGGGAGCCTACACTGCCAACCTTGGAGACGTCCGGCGGATGATGGGCCCTGGAGTCAAGCTGTTGGCGGTGGTCAAGGCCAACGCCTATGGCCATGGCCTTTTGCCTGTGGCGCGCGCGGCTGAGAAGGCCGGGGCGGACTGGCTGGGCGTAGCTATCGCGGAAGAGGGGGAAGCCCTGCGCGAGGCCGGCATCCTGCTTCCCATCCTGGTCCTGGCGCCGGTGAATGCGGCAGGCGCGCTTGCTTCCGTGCGCTGCGGGCTTACCCTGTCTGTCTTTACCCCCGGCCATATCCAGGCTTTGCAGGCCGCGGCCATTGCCACAGGCCTTGAGGCCCAGGCGCATATAAAGCTGGACACCGGGATGAACCGGGTGGGGGTGAAGACGCAAGATGATCTTAAGGCCCTGTTGGAGGCGGCCCGTGCCGCACCGGGGATAAAAATCACCGGCGCTTTTACGCACTTTGCCGATGGGGGGAACCCGGACACCCGTTTTAATGATGTCCAGCTGGCGCGGTTTGGCGGGTTTGTCAACCTCTTGCCCCCGGGACTTTTGATCCATGCGGCCGCCAGCGCCACATTGCCGCGCCCGGACGCGCGCTTTGGCATGGTGCGCGCCGGCATTTCGCTCTATGGCTACGTCTCCGTTCCCTACAGCGAGAAAATGCGCCCTGTCCTTACCTGGGAAGCTGAGATCATCCATGTGAAGGATATCGCGGCGGGGGAGGCGGTGGGCTACGGTGTTACCTACCGGGCCCAGAAGCCTGTCAAGGTAGCCACCATCGCCGCGGGCTACGGGGATGGCTACTCCCGCAGCCTTTCGGGCAAGGGCCAGGTGCTGGTCAACGGCCGCCGCTGCCCCATTATCGGCAGGTTGTGCATGGATCAGCTGATGGCGGATGTATCAGAAGCCGGCCCCGTTGAAGTGGGAGACAGCGCGGTGCTCCTGGGGAAACAGGGCGGGGAGCGCATCCTGGCTGATGAAATCGCGGGCTGGATGGGTACTATCTCATATGAGGTGTTGCTGGCAATTAGCCAGCGTGTACCCCGGATATATGTGGAATGAAGGTGCCGATGGAAAGAAAGACAGCGGGTAAAAAGAGCCCCAAACTGGTATTCAAGCCTTGGCTTTTGGGCCGCTGGGCAAGCCCCCTTGCCGCCAGGCGCGGCGGAAGGATAGTGGGCTATGTGGCCATGAGCGCTTTTGTGTTTTTCTTTATGGGGCAGCTGATGGCCATGGATATCGCATGGCTGAGGATTCTCATTAACCTGGTGGTGCTGGGCTTGATGGGCCTTGTATATTACTCAGACGGCGCGCGCATGGGAGAGGGAGACGTCGCTTTCGCCGAGATCGCCCACGCCCGCCGGGAGGAAGGCAAAGCCATCCCACAGAAGGATCTGGACCGCTGCTTCCATCCGGCCAAGGGGTTCTTCACCGCGCTCGTTGGGGTGGCGCCTTTTGTGCTGATTTGCCTGATTTACGCTCCCCTGGCAAAGCTGGCGGCCTACAGCCTGGGGGTGTTGCCATCGTGGCTTGAGGGCTACCAGACTCGGGCGGACATCGGCCTGGCGCTGAGCTACTACCAGCAACAGCCGTCCTTTGGGTTTGCGGACGCCCTGAGGCTCATCGTGCGGCTCCTGGTGTTTCCCTTTGTTAACCTGGTGGGCGCCGAAAACGCCGCGGGCGTTCTTTGGGTGGAACGGCTGTCTCCCCTTTTGGTGATGCTGGCGCCCCTGTGGTACGGCATGGGCTACAGGCGGGGCGAAAAGCTTCGTGCCATGGTGCATGGCGGCATCGCCGCCAACCGCAGCCGGAAGCGCCGCGGGGATACCCGGGCCAAGCAGGCCGCCCGGGAACCCAAACAGCTTCTGTGAAGGCATCTCTTGTGCTGACCGGCGGTGAGTACCGGTCCCGCAGGCTTTTTGCCCCTGAAGGCTTGGATACCCGCCCCACCCGGGCCATCGTGCGGGAAGCGCTGTTCAACATGCTTCAGGGTGCTTGTGAGGGGGCGCGGGTGCTGGACCTGTTCGCCGGCAGCGGTGCGCTGGGTTTTGAGGCCTTAAGCCGCGGCGCTGCAATAGCCACCTTCTGCGACCACGCGGCCAGCGCCATGGCGATTATCAGGAAGAACGCGGCTATGCTCAAAGCCGAGGAAAGATGCGTCTTTTTGCGGATGGACTGGCGCCAGGCGCTTGGCGAAATGGCGGCGGCGGGGCAGCTGTTTAACCTGATCCTGCTGGATCCTCCCTATGTGCTGGACAGAGCCCCTGTACTGGAGGGCATTCTGGACAATCAACTCCTGGCAGCGGACGGAATCATCGCCCTGGAGCATGGCGGCCGGGAAGAGATCACGCCGCCACAAGGCTTTGAGCTTTCCCGCAGCCGCCTTTATGGGGAGAGCGCCATTACCCTCATCACTTTATCTTCGGAGGAGCCGATATGAAAGCCATTTTTCCCGGCAGCTTTGATCCCATCACCATAGGGCATCTGGACCTGATCCGGCGCGCGGCGGCCTTCTGTGAGGAGATTTTTGTCGCCATTCTCATCAACCCGGACAAGGAGGGCGCTTTCCCCTTGCCGGAGCGGCTGGATATGGTAAAATCAGCCTGCGCGGCTTTTTCCAATGTTCGGGTACTGGGTTTTTCGGGCCTGTTGGTGGATCTTGCCCGGAAGCTGGACACGCGGCTGGTTATCCGGGGCGTTAGGGGAGGGTACGACCTGGAGAACGAGACGGCTATGGCCTGGGCCAACGCTGCCATGCTGCCGGGGCTGGAGACCCTCTTCCTGCCGGCGTCCGATGGGCTGGGCGGAGTATCCTCATCACTGGTAAGGCAGATAGCCCGCTTTGGCGGGGACTTCAGCGCATTTGTGCCCGCAGGCGCCGCGGATATCGTGCGCGCGCGCCTTCACGATAAATGATTTTCCCATCAGGATAAGGAGGTACACAGTATGGCCAGAACAGAAGTATTTGCCCTTGCGGACGAGTTGATGCTTTTAATAAAGAACGCTAAAAAAATCCCGCTGACGGATACGGCAATGGTGAACCAGAACGCGGGAATTGACCTGGTGAAGCGCATCATCTCCGCCTATGACCCGCAGCTGGACAATGCCCAGAAGATTGTGGACAACGAGGAACACATCATCATGGACGCCCAGCACAAAGCCGATGAGTCCATGAAGGAAGCCCAGAACCAGGCCCAGGGGATGGTGACCGAGGCCAACGCCTACGCCCAGACCACCAAACAAAACGCCGACAGCTACTACGCGGATCTGCGCGCTAAGGCGGAGGAGGAGTCAAACGCCGTGGTTGCGGATGCCCAGGCCAGGGCCCAGAACATGATTGAGGACGCCAGAGCCCAGGCGGACGAGCTGGTGAGCAAAACCACTGTGCTGGCCCGGGCGGAGGCCCAGGCCCAGGAGCTTTTGGACAACGCCAACCAGCACGCCCAGGCCCTGCGCAGCCAGACCCAGCAGGAGCTGAGCAGCCTGCTTGAGCACATTGACGCCAACCTTTCTTCGCAGCTCAATGACCTGCGCGCCATCCGCCAGAATGTGGCTGGCCCCCGGCAGCAGTATGAGGACGCTGAGGAGCAGTAAGGGTTATGGAAGGTAAAAAGGAGGGATTCCACGCGGGACCCTCCTTTTTGCTTGCTTTCATATGCGCTATTCGCTGAGTTTTTTCGCCTCTTCAAAGGCCCGGGCCAGTTGCGGGCCTGCCATATCACCCAGTTCAAAGAACATGCTCTTCAGATCCTCAGGCATCTCAACAAGGATGTCCGGGGTGACGCCTTCCTTGTGTACCTTGTGGCCCAGGGGGGAGAAGTACTGGGCATAGGTGAACTGGAAGCCCGACTTGTTGTCAGACAGCGGGATCACATACTGGATGATGCCCTTTCCAAAGGTCTTTTCACCCACCACCATAGCCCGCTCATAGTCCTTAAGCGCGGCAGTGACGATTTCAGAGGAAGAGGCTGAGTTCTCATTCACCAGGATGACCAGCGGGATATCGTCCTTGCCTTCGGTGGTGTAGAATTTCTCCTGGCTGCCGGCCCGGTCCTCGGCGTAGTAGAGGAGCTCACGGTCCAAAAACAGGTCAGCGATTTTGATCCCGTCGTCCACCCAGCCGCCCGGGTTATCCCGAAGATCCACAATAAGGGAACTCATTTCCCCGGCCTTCAGTTCTTCATAGGCGTTGGTGAACGCTTCAGCGCTGCCGCCGGCGAACTCAAAGAGCACGATGTAGCCCACCTGCTCATCCAGCATCGTAGATTCCACACGGTTAACAGTGATCTCAGCCTTGATCAGGTCAAAGGGCAGCACTTCGCCCGCGCGCACCACCTCGATATGCACTTTTTCGCCCGGTATGCCCCGCATGATATTGACCGCATCCTGCATGGTGGCGGTGGTGACCTGGATGTCCTCCACCGTCAGGAAAACATCGCCCTTCTTCAGCCCGGCGGCTTCAGCCGGGGTGTCCCGGAAAACCCGGGTGATGGTGACGGCGCCGCTGTCATAGTCTCCCAGCATCTGCACACCGATGCCCGCGTATTTGCCCTCATCCTCCTCGTGCATCTGGGTCCAGGCTTCCTCGGGGTAGTAGAAGGAATACGCGTCCTCCAGGCCTGAGAGCAAGCCCTGGATGGCGCCGTCCATGAGCAGTTGCTGATCCGGCTCCTCATAGAAGTAGGTGTCGACGTAGTTTTTCACCTCGTCCAGCAGCTCGTATTGCTTCAGGCGCTCATACTCCTTGCTGGAAATGGTGATGGTGTCCCCGGTGTCGGCGGTGTTGTTCTGCCAAAAAGAGGAGGCGGTAAGCCTGGGCAGGAGGAGGACAGCGGTAAGGGCCAGGGCCAGCCAAAGGACGCGGCGTCTGTTCTTCATGGTGTTCCTTTCCCCGGTTTTTCCGGGCCGGTGCCTGGCAGGATGCTGGCACGTTTCTTCAAATCCAGCAGCAGTTTAAATGTCATGGCGTCATGGAATTTCCGCAGGTCAAGACCCAGTTGCTTCTGCACCTTGTCCAGGCGGTAAACCAGGGTATTCCGGTGGATGTACAGCTCCCGCGAGGCGTCCGACAGATTCAGGTCCTTCTCAAAGAACACGGTGATGGTATTCAGCATGTCTTCATTGAGCAGCTTCGCGGTTTTCCGGTTAAAAAGCTGGGAATAGAACCTGGCTGCCGTTTCCGCCGGAGTTTGAAGCAGGAAACGCTCCAGCAGCAGGCGGCGGTGCTCGTATACGCCGTTTTCCTGGGGGTACAGGCGGCTGAGACCAAGTACAGCGCTGGCCTGAGCATATGACAAGGGCAAGGCCGACAGGCTGGGGAAGGTTTCCCCGATGCCGATAGCAGCCTGCTGGCCCAGCTCATTCATCAGTGTGTCCTGGAGAGCCGCGGCATACTCGCCCATTTCTTCGGCGCTTTCGCCATCCATGTCCCGGATAAGGGCGGCGGTGTAGCGGTTGATACCCACCAAAAGGTCCGTTTCCCGGGTGGGCAGGACGCTTTCAAGCATGGCCTTTGCGCCCTCTAGTCCCGCCTTTTCCAGGGTAATAAGCAGCACACAGCGGGGAAGGAGTTCCGCCAGCTGGTGATACCGCGCCAGCGCGGCCTCCTCCGCCGGGGAAAGCCGGTTTGTCAGCAGGCGCCTTAAGGCGCTGTCCAGCTCCCGGTCCACCCCATGGGTCTGGTTGATGGCCTGTATCATGGCGGACGTCAGGCGCAGAAAGTCAGCAGCGCCCGGCGAATCCTTGATCGCCAGAACCTCCCCCGACAAAAGCGGCAGGAGCAGGAACAGATAGCCGTTTTGTGTCTGGCAGACCCCGGGCTCAAGGTCTCCCGGCAGGATGAAGGCTTCCGGCTGGCGCGGGTAGAGGCACTTGCCCTCCCCATCCAGCAGGAACACAGGGGTATTGAGCCTGGCCAATACGCCGCACGTTTCTATTAGCGCTTCCTGATGCACCCTGTCTCCCCACTTTCTTAAGATTTCACAGTGTATTATACCATGAAAAGAACGCCCGAAAAAGGAGAAGGGGACAAGCCTGTGATTGACAGGGGGCGGAGCGTTTATTATAGTGAGCCAAACATAGTGTAAAGCAAAAAGGAGACGGCGAATGTCTTTCCAACAGACGGGCAGAAGGGTTCAGCAACGGCCCAAGACAGTGTTCATGAGCCTGAAAAGCAAATTGGAGATGCCCGGGGTCTCGGCGCTTTTGGCGCCCTGCACCCAGCACCTGGATATAAATCAGTATGCCCGCATGCTGAGTGGGTGGCGTTCCATGCGGCAATACCATGTGTATGGCTTTACTCGCCTGGGAACAGTGGTGGCCGTCATGGCGGTGGAGGAGCAGGCCGCGGGCAAAGGCCGCCTATTGGTGCTGTCAGTGGATCCCCGGTTCAGGCAGCGGGGCATGGGGCGCAGGCTGCTGGTGGAAACCTTCTGCTCCCTGAAACTGGAGATCCTCTCAGCGGATACAGGGGAGGACACACTGGGGTTTTACCAGCGCAACCATTTCGAGGTATCTTCCAGCCGGGATACCCGAGGCGGCCTGCTGCTTTATACCTGCGTCCTCACCAAAGAGGCGCTTTATGCCGGCTACAACCATGAATATTCTTCAGGCGCAGTGCTGTTCTGCGAGAAAGACGGCCAACGCCTATACGCCGTGGTGACGGAGCTCTCCGGCAACACGGGGCTTCCCAAAGGCCATGTGGAGCCGGGGGAGAGCAATGAGGAGGCGGCGCTTCGGGAAATTTATGAGGAAACAGGCATCAGGGCGACCATCGTGCCGGGCTTTGAGGGGGAACTGGTTTATCCCCAGGGGCGGGGGATGCTCAAGCATTTTTATTACTATCTGGCCAGTTTCAACCCTTCCCAGCGCTTTTACACAGGGGATGTGGTGGACGCAGAGCTATTGCCCTACGACCGGGCGATGAAGAAACTGTCGTTTATGGATGTGCGCCTATTGCTGAGGAGGGCTGAGGTTTTCCTGAGCAGCGGCGCCTTTACCCAGAATCCTTAAACACCCTCTGACAGGCAACTGCTGTCCATCACGCAAAAAAGGCCGGAAAGTTCCGGCCCTCAGAGCGTAGACAAAGCGGTTATAGCGATTAAGCTAAAACCGCTTTGTTAGTTACGATGCTCCTGTTCTTCAGTGATCCAGGGTCAAGATAAATAGCATCTTTGACCCAAATCAATAAACGCACAAAAATACTGCCTCTTTGAGGCTGCTTGCCGCCCGGTTGTCCATTCTTTCCCAGCATCTTAGCCA
>JAQVQY010000016.1 GCA_028701335.1 Eubacteriales bacterium | reverse complement strand
TTCAAAGGGGCATTGACCCCGGGGATCGGCTGGCCCTTGGCCCCACGGCGCCCGCCTGCGGGCTGACGCTTGAAAAAGTATGGTACCCGGGGGAATGATGAAGCCCCTTAACGTCTCCGTCCGGGCCCTGGTGGGCTTTTCGCTTTTCCCGCCTGATATCATGCCCGTCTCCAGCCGCCTGATGGCAGAGGGCCGTGCCGGGCACATGGCACGCCAGGCCAAAAGCCAGGCCAGGGCCGAAGCTGCTCTGCGCTGGACGGGGGAGTGCGGGGGGGTGGAGGTGTTGGTCCAGGGCCGCATGGACCTGTATGATCCCGCCGCTTCGCCGCCCCTTATTGAGGAAATCAAGCTGACGGGGGACATCCTGCCGCAGGAAGCTAGCCCGGAGCATCTGGCGCAGGCAGCCTGCTATGGTTTTATGCTCTGCGAAAAGGAGGATATCCCGGCGGCTGCCCTGCGCGTGTCCTATGTGACGGCGGCAGGGGAGGAAAAGGCGGCTTTTTATAAGGAGATGTCCCGGGAAGAGCTGCGGGCGCGGTTTTATGAACTGCTGATTCCCTATGTCCGCTGGCAGGCCCGCCTGGAGGCGTTACGGGAAGCCAGGGACGCTTCCATCATATCGCTTCCCTTCCCCTATCCGGACTACCGCCCGGGGCAGAAGGAGATGGCGGCTCAGGCCTACACCGCTATCGCCAGGCGCAAAAGGCTGTTCGCCGTGATGCCCACCGGCACCGGCAAGAGCGCGGCTGTCCTTTACCCTGCCGTCAAGGCCTTGGCCCAAGGGCTGTGCAATCAGGTGTTCTACCTCACCGCCCGGGGTACCCAGCGCCTGGCGCCCCGGAAAGAGCTGGACCGGATGGCGGAAAAGGGCCTTAAGGCCTTTGGCCTGACGCTCTACGCCAGGGAGAAGCTCTGCCCCATGGAGGAAGTGCGCTGCCACCCGGACCACTGTCCGCGTGCCAAAGGCCATTACCTGCGCCTGGGAGAAGCGCTGGAGGAAGCCCTGGGCACATACCGCTGGGAGCGGGAGGAAGTCGTCGCCATGGCTGACGCCCACACCCTCTGCCCCTTTGAGTTCAGCCTGTCGCTGTGTGAAATCGCCGACGTTGTGACCGGGGACTACAACTATGCCTTTGATCCCCGGGTGCGTTTGATCCGGGTGTTTGATATGCCCCGGGGCGTGGCCCTACTGGTGGACGAGGCCCACAACCTGGCCGACCGGGCGCGGGATATGCTCTCAGGGGAACTGTCCCTGCCCCGCCTGGCCTCGGCCCGCCGGGAGGCCGGAAAGGCCTATGGAAGGGGGAGCGCGCTGTATAAAGCCTTTACACCGCTTATCCGGCTTCTGGATAAGGCGGAGGCGGCGTTTTTGCCCGACAGGCTGGAGGCAGCATCGGGCGCTTTGATTGACGCCCTGGGCGGCAGCCGTTTCCCGGGAGTGGGGGATCTCGCCCGGGAGCTGATCGCCTTCCTCCAGGCTCTGCGGCGTGGTGTGGATAATGAGGATTACCACCTCCTCTGGGAACCAAGGCCCCGGAGCGGGCAGGCACGGATCATCAACCTGAACCCCGCGCCCTACCTTCGGGAAATGACCGCCAGGCTGGCCGGATCCGTCTACTTTTCCGCCACCCTGCAACCCCTCCGGGCCATGAGCGGCCTCTTGGGCGGGGACAAGGAGGACGCCTGCCTGGCGCTGCCCTCGCCCTTCCCCAGGGAACATCTGCTCACCCTCCAGTATGCCGTGAACACCCGCTATAAGGCGCGGGAAGGAAGCCTCATCCCCGCCGCCCGGGCCATAGCAGCCTTGTACAAAGCCCGCCCGGGAAAGGTGATTGCCTACTTCCCCTCCTTCGCCTACATGCGCAGGGTGATGGAGGCCATTGAGGCGGAAGCGCCAAACATTCCCCTGGTCGTCCAGGCGCCCGGCATGGACGAGACCGCCCGGGAGGATTTCCTCAGCCGGTTTACCGGGGATAATCAGCCCCTTCTGGGCCTGTGCGTGCTGGGTGGGGTCTTCGCCGAGGGGGTGGATTTGCCGGGGGAGCAGCTCATCGCCGCAGCCATCCTGGGTGTGGGCCTGCCACAGGTGAACCAGGAGCGGCCGCTGTATCAGGCGCGCATGGAAGAGGCGTTTCAGGATGGCTTTGGCTTTGCCTACCGCTACCCCGGCATGCAAAAGGTGTGCCAGGCGGCAGGCAGGCTAATCCGCTCAGAAAACGACCGGGGGGTGTTGCTCCTGATGGACGACCGCTTCACCCAGCGGGGCTATCTGGAGCTTTTGCCTGAGCATATTGCCATGAACCGGGTACATTCCATTGAAGACATACATGACGCGGCCCGGGATTTCTGGGGGGACGCCCCCAAGGAGGAGCCATGACCAGACTGCCCCAACGCCACTTGGGGGAAGTGGAGCGAAAGCTCCTCACCCTCTATACGCTTCGCGCCCTGGGACCCTGCACCAACCTGCAGCTCATCACCTTCATGGGGGAAACTGAGGTGATGAACTATTTTGATTTGCAGACGGCGCTGTACGAGCTCCTGACCGGCGGGCTTATTGACCGGACGCCCATCCAGGGGGATGAGCGCTACACCCTGACCCCGGCAGGGGAGGAGGCCATTGCCCTTTTCGCCCAGCGCGCCGTCACCCGGGATACGGACACCATCGATGAAAAGGCGCCTGCCTACAAGGCCCGCTGGCAGAGGGAGCGTGATGTATTCGCCAATATCAGCCATGAGGGGCAGCATGAGTACCATGTGGCCATGGGGATTTCAGACGGCGGGATGCCGCTGATGCGCCTGGACCTCTCCCTACCCACCGCCGCGCTGGCCGAGCGCTTCCGTGCCGCCTGGCAGGTGGAGGCCCAGGGAATTTATGACCATATCCTCAGGCGCCTGTCCGGCAAGGAGGAGGCATGAGCGTCTGGGGCATCCTGGTGGCCGCCGGCAGCGGCAGGAGGCTCGGGGCGGACAGGAACAAGGCGCTTTTGGCATTGGGCGGTGAGGCGCTGTTCTGTCATGCCTTAAGGGCGCTCAACAGGATTTGTGATGGGGTGGTGCTGGCCATCCGCCCGGAGGATGAGGCGGAGGCAACAGAAGCCCTCCTGTACAGCGGCCTTCAGGCGGACAGGCTGGCCTATGGCGGGGAAACCCGCCGGCACTCGGTGGAAAACGCCCTGGCCCAGTTGCCCCAGGACGCGGACATTGTGCTGGTGCATGACGCCGCCCGCCCCTTTGCCGATGAAGCGATGATGCGGGAGGTGATCCGCAAGGCAAGTGTGGTGGGCGCCGCCGTGCCTGCCCTGCCCGTAACCGACACCCTGAAGCGGGGTGCCGAGGATTTCATCACCGGCACCCAGCCCCGGGAGGGCCTGTATGCTGTGCAAACGCCCCAGGGGTTCAGGCGGGACGTGCTGGAGCGGGCTTACCGGGAGATCCCCGATGCCTTAACCGACGACGCCGGCCTGGTGGAGCGCCTGGGGTTTCAGGTGGCGCTGGTTCCAGGCAGCCGCCGCAACATCAAAATCACCCTGCCGGAGGATTTCGCCATGGCTGAACAGATGCTTTCCTCAAGCCTCCGGGTGGGCACTGGCTATGACGCGCACCGCCTGGTGCCGGGCCGCCCGCTTATTCTGGGCGGGGTGGAGATTCCCCATGACAAGGGCCTGCTGGGCCACTCGGATGCCGACGCGGCGCTGCATGCCCTCATCGACGCTTTGCTGGGCGCCTGTGCGCTGGGGGACATCGGCAGCCTTTTCCCGGACAGCGACCCCGCCTACAAAGGCATTTCTTCTGTGCTTCTGCTGGAAAGGACAGTGGCTTTGATGCGTGAAAAAGGCTTATTCCCCATCCAGTGTGACCTGACCATCATGGCGCAAAATCCCAAAATGGCGCCTCATATCCCGGAAATGCGGGATAATATCGCCCGTGCCCTGGGCATCCCTGCTGAGCGGGTCAATGTGAAAGCAACTTCCACCGAGGGCATGGGCTTTGTGGGCCGGGAGGAGGGCATCGCGGTGCAGGCGGTGGCGATGGTGATGGAAAATCGTTTGTAGCCCGCCAGGGTATATGTTAAAATAAATAAAACTTTCGGGCGTACGCTTTGGTCCCGCAATAAATGAACGGAGGAAAACCATATGATGCTTGACAATCAGGTGTGGTTGGGAACATCCCAGGAAGGCCCCGTCACCATGCTGCCCCGGATGGCCAACCGCCACGGGCTGATCTCCGGCGCCACCGGCACCGGCAAGACCGTCACGCTTCAGGTGATGGCGGAGGCCTTCTCCCAGCTGGGCGTGCCCGTGTTTATGGCCGATGTGAAGGGTGACCTGGCAGGGCTTGTGAAGCCCGGTGAAGTCAACGACAAAATCCGGGAACGCCTGGCGCAGTGTGGGGTTGAGCACTTCACCCCCCAGGGGAACCCGGTGACGTTGTGGGACGTGTACGGCGCATCCGGCCACCCGGTGCGGACCACGGTGAGTGAGATGGGGCCGCTGCTCCTCTCCCGGATGCTGCAATTGAACGACACCCAGGCGGGCGTCCTGAGCATCGTCTTCCGCATCGCGGATGATGAGGGATTTTTACTGATTGACCTCAAGGACCTGCGGGCGATGCTGGCCTACTGCGGCGACAAGGCGGGGGACTATACCCTGCGCTACGGCAACATCTCCAAAGCCTCCGTGGGCGCCATCCAGCGGGCCATTGGTGTGCTGGAGGACCAGGGGGGTGCCCAGTTCTTTGGCGAGCCGGCGCTGGACATCGCCGATTGGTTCGTCAGGGATGAAGAGGGCCGGGGGATGATCAACATCCTGGCAGCGGACAAACTCTTCTTAAGGCCCTACATGTACTCCGTGTTTATGCTCTGGATGTTGGGGGAGCTGTATGAGCTTCTGCCCGAGCAGGGGGACAGCGAGCTGCCCCGGATGGTGTTCTTCTTTGATGAGGCGCACCTGTTGTTTGAGGACTGCCCCCGGGAGCTGCTGGACAAGGTGGAGCTCACCATACGCCTGATCCGATCAAAGGGCGTGGGCGTGTTTTTCATCACCCAGAACCCGGCGGACGTGCCCTCCACGGTGCTTGGCCAGCTGGCCGCCCGGGTGCAGCATGCCTTAAGGGCCTTCACCCCCCAGGAGCAGAAGGTGATCAAGACCGTGGCCCAGACCTTCAGAACCAATCCCGCCTTTGACACCGAGCAGGCGATTACGCAACTGAAGACCGGGGAGGCGCTCTTGTCCTTCCTGGATGAGAAAGGCGCTCCCGGCGTCACCCAGCAGGCCGTCATCCTGCCGCCCCAATCCTCCATCGGCGCCATTTCCGACACCCTCAGGCAGAATATCATTGACACCAGCGAGCTGAAGGACAAGTACGACCAGATGTTTGACCGGGAGAGCGCCTATGAGATGCTGGCCGCCAAGTACGCATCCCAGGGCGTGACAGGCACAGCCCGGGTGATCCTGAAAGAGGGCCAGGCTGTGGTGGAGGAGGTGGCGCAGACCGTCACGGAATCCTTCAAGACCACCTTCACGGTGTTTGACCCGGCTACCGGGCAGTATGTCCAGCGCCAGGTGGAGGCGCCCATGGCGCCGGAACCCATTGTGGTACCCCATGAAGAAACCGTCCAGGCGGCCCCCGCGCCCCAGCAGCAGGCAGTGCGCCGCCAGGAGCAGGCGCCCCCGCCGGTGCTGGTCTACAATCCCCAGACCGGCCAGTATGAGCCCCAGCAGGTCGCGGCAGTCCGGGAAGCGGCCCCGGTGAAAGTGGAGAAGGAAGCCAAAAACACCACCCGCACCGTTAAAACCATTGGCGAGAAGATGCTGGACAACTTCACCCGTTCCACCGCCTCCGGCGCCGGCTACACCATGGGCCGCACGCTCTCCCGGGGGATACTGGACATCCTGGGCATCAAGTAACGCAGGACTTAACAGGAGGCGAAGCCATGCGTATAGGCATTCTGACCAGCGGGGGAGATTGCCCGGGCTTGAACGCCGCTATCCGCGGCGTGGCCCGGGCCGCCTACCAGACGCTGGACGCGGAGATCATCGGCATCCGCGCCGGCTACCGGGGCCTGATTGACGGGGACTACCAGATCATGGAGCGCGGCCAGTTCTCGGGCATCCTCACCCTGGGCGGCACCATCCTGGGCACCAGCCGCACCCCCTTCCGCAATATGCGGGTGGTGGAAGAGGACAACGTGGACAAGGTCTACGCCATGAAGATGAACTACAAGGCCATGAAGCTGGACTGCCTGGTGGCCCTGGGGGGCAACGGCACCCATAAGACGGCCAATCTCCTGAGCGAAGAAGGGCTGAACGTCATTGGCCTCCCAAAGACTATCGACAACGACATCTTCGGCACCGACTTCACCTTTGGCTTCCACACGGCGGTGGATATCGCCACGGATGTCATCGACCGCATCCACACCACCGCCGCCAGCCACAGCCGCTGCATGGTCATCGAGATCATGGGCAACAAGGCTGGCTGGCTCACGCTTTACGCCGGCATGGCGGGCGGGGCGGACGTCATCCTGCTTCCGGAGATCCCCTATGATATCGAGCGGGTCGCAAAGGTGCTGGATGAACGGGCCAAACTGGGCAAGTTCTTCACGATTATCGCCGTTGCCGAAGGGGCCATAAGCCAGGAAGAGGCGGCCATGAAAAAGAAGGAGCGGGAAGCCGCGCGGACGGAGCGGGAGTTCTACAACGTGTCTCAGCACATCGCGGCCCAGCTGGAACAGCTGACCAATGTGGAGTGCCGTACGGTCATCCCCGGCCACATGCAGCGCGGGGGCAGCCCCTGCGCCTATGACCGGGTGCTGTCCACCCAATTTGGCGTGCACGCGGCCAAGCTCATCAAGGACGGGCAGTTCGGCGTAACAGTGGCCCTTGTGGGCAACCAGATCACCCAAAACCGCCTGGCAGACATCGCCGGCGTCCCCAAGCCGGTGGACCCGGACAGCCAGATCGTCAAAGCCGCCCGGAATATCAGCATCTCCTTTGGGGACTAAGGAACAGCTAACACACCCAACGCCGCCCGCCGCAGGAAATCCATCGCGGCGGGCGTTATATCATACAGGAAGGAAACAGGAGGGAATCGTATGTGGATTTGCAGCCGCTGCCAGACAGCCAACAAGGAGGGTTACAGCCAGTGCGTGCAGTGCTCGGCCCCGCGCAATACCAGGCGCTTTGGCGCCGGCACGCCGGTTTCGGCGCCCAGTGTGCAGACGGCCTCCCCTGAACGGCGGATGCAGCAGCCTGACGGCAGCGGACAGGAGGCCCCGCCTCCGCCGGTTTCCCGGCGTCCGGTAGCGCCCGTTGCCATGCCCCGGCGCGCTGTTGGCGGCTTTATACGCTGGGTGGGTATCCTCCTGGCGGTGCTCATGCCGGCGCTGACCGGGTTCCTGGCGGTCATCAGGATGGATGTGCTGAAGCCGGTGATCCACGCGCTGTTCTTTGGGCCGCAAGCCGTTGCGCCCGGGGTGCTGGGCTATGTGAGCTATTGGTTCATGGCGCTTGTGGCCATGCTTCTTGCGATGGTGCCGGGGCTGGCCCTGGTCGCGTTAAGCCGCCTGATGGGCCTGTCCCGCCGGGGCAGATAGGCGGAATATATGCGCTTGTTTATCGCCCTAAAGCTGCCGGATGCGTTCATCCCGCTGCTGAAACAGGCGGGAAAGACGTTTGCCGCCAATGCCAAAAAAATTAGCCTGACCCGGGCGGAAAATCTGCATCTCACCCTGCGTTTTCTGGGTGAGGTATCGGAAGAAAAAGCGGATGAGTTGCGGGAGTTCATTCGCGGGATCAAACCATTTGAGACGGGGGAAGGGCAGGCGGCGCTGACAGGCCATGGCAGCTTCTTCGCGCCTGGCGGGCTTACCCTGTGGGCTGGGCTTGCCTGTGACCGGGCGATCCTGGACTTGGCGAATGGGGTTGAAGAAGGCGCGAAAGCGCTGGGCTTTCCGCCCGATAACCGCCCATTTGTGCCCCATGTGACCCTGGCGCGCAGGGCGATTCTCACCAGGCCCCTGGATGAACTCACGCTCCTCCTGCCTGCACATCCTGAGCCCCTGCCCCTGGGCCCCTTGACGCTGTTCGAAAGCCGGCTGGGGCCGGAAGGGCCTGAGTATATCGCCCGTGAGCGTATAGCGATGTGAAGTGAATGGATGTCCGGCACTCTATCTACAAGTAGATGACCATTCGAAATGCCAACATCGCCCACCGGCTACTTGACATCATGGACGACATGGCAAAAGCCAAGAATAACGAGAGCAAGAATAGCCCGCTTCGGAAATATGAAGCGAGCTATATGGTATGGTTATTGTTTGCGTCTGAGGACTAAGCGCTATTTGGCACTTGGCCGCCAAGATTTTTGGCAATTTCGAAAGATAGAAGATCGTACCAAGACTATAAGTAGTTTTAGGCCATTTCCCCATGTATATCCATAATATCTGGAGTGGCACCACTGCTATTTGTTCCCACTATCAGGTGGTGCTCAAAAGCGTTAGCCCAATCAGGACTTTGCTGATGGGAAATAACAAAGAGCGTAACGCCCTCAAGAGAAGCGATAAGACGAGCGATTTGCACCGCGGTCTCCGGGTCTACGTTAGCCAAGGGCTCGTCCAAAATGACGATGGGACTCCCTCGCAACAAGGTACGAGCCAGGCAGATACGCTTGCGTTCTCCACCTGAAAGATTGCTGCCGCCCTCTTGGATAAGGCTGTCAAGCCCTACAGGGTTGGCAAAATCGTGAAGGTTGAGATTTTTTAGCATCTTGATCATGTCATCATCTTGGATGTTTTGGTAAAGACTCAGATTATTACGTAGAGTGTCATTAAACAAAGAGGGGTCCTGACGCATGATGGTGATGAGGCCATTTAGGTTTCTTACATTGGTCGCTTCAATGCCGCCAAGAGTGAGAGAGCCTTGATTGAGAGCGTAGTAACCCATAAGAAGGTTAATTAGTGTGGTTTTACCGCCGCCGCTAGGGCCAGTGATAAGGCACTTTTCGCCAACAGCGACATAAAAATTGAGATTGTTCAAAATTGATTTGCCGCTCGGATAGGTAAAGTAGATGTTATCGAAGGAGATATCAAGTGGTTTGCCTGGATCGGATTTCGGGGTATTCTCCTCCGCTGGAGCATCAATTTCTGCCAATAGCTTGTTAATAACGGGGCGAGAAGCTGTCATTTCCTGCAGATAAAGTGAAATGGAAATAATGGGGTAGGAGAGCTGATCGATCATTCCCACAGCGATTAGAAAACTACCGGCAGTGAATGAGCCCTCCAACACAAGCCAAGCTGAATAAGCCAGGATGATGAAGTGAGAAAGGTAAGACAGCAGCGCTGAGAGGGAACGGGAAACATAGGACATTTTGCGCATAGCATAATCCTTTTCCCTTACTTGCCGGTTGGACTTGAGAAAAAGATCTCGGATGGGGCGCTCCGCTCCATAGTTTTTGATAAGCTCAAAGCCACCCAGCCATTCGGTGATCTTGCCCAGGTGCTCTTGAAAGGCGGTAGTGCTGGCTTTTTGCGCCTTTTGTAGCCGGCCCTCAATGAGTTTGGGCACATACAGAGGCGTGGTTAGAAGCAAAACAGTGAGAACTGCAACCCGGACATCCAGCCAGAAAAGCGCAGAAGACACCAGGATGATTTTGAGGATAACATCAAAAAGCAAAGGAAGATTGAGAAGGTAGCTGTTGCTTGCTAAATCAATCTGGTCGATGTAAGCGGCCAGGATATCCCCTTGTTTTTCACCCATCATCTGGGGCGGGGTTTTGCGTAGCTGCGCAGCGAAGAAGTCTTCCCGTAACTGAGACTTAGCACAAACGAAATAACGGCCTCGGAAGCGATTAAACAGGTGATAGCAGAAAATTTCAAAGAAGATTATTCCCAGCAACAGAATAATATACCGGATGGTATCGTTGCTCAGACCTGCCAGAGCCTGATCCAGTAAACTGCCTTTTGTGAATTGTACAAGTATGGCGGAACCGCCTGATAATAAGGAAAATAAAACCGCAAGCACAAGCAGACCGACCTGCGGACGGATATAGCGTTTCATATTAATTCCTCCTGATCAAATGTAATTAGGCATTTGATAGAAGGCCTGTTTTATTTGCCTTCTATCCTCAGAAGGCGTTGCGTAATCTGACCATAATGGTATCCTCCAAAAAATTACTTATCCTCGTACGCCCCGATAGCGCCGCTGGCGCCGATGCGCTCTACGCCCTGGGCCAGATAGCCCTCCATTGCTTCCCGGGTGCGGATGCCGCCGGAGGCTTTGATTTTGACATTCGGGCCGATGTGCCGCTTGAACAGCTCGATGTCCTCAGGCGTGGCGCCGCCGGCACCAAAGCCGGTGGAGGTCTTGATAAAATCAGCCCCGGCATCTGCGACGCAGCGGCATACGGAAATCTTCTCCTCCTGGGTCAGGTAACCGGTTTCCACGATCACCTTAAGCAGGCGCCCCTCGCAGGCGTCCTTCACGTCCCTGATTTCCCGGGTGACGGCATCGAAATTGCCGTCCTTCACGTCCCCCAGGTTGATAACCATGTCGATCTCATCCGCTCCCTCGCCCACAGCCTGGCGGGTTTCATAAACCTTGACAGCCGTGGTGTTATAGCCCAGGGGGAAGCCGATGACGGTGGCGATCCTGAGCCTGTCGCCGTATTTATCCTTGGCCTGTTTGACAAAACGGGGCGGGATGCACACGGCGGCCATGCCGTAGTCCACGCCCTCCCGGCAGATTTTGTCCACCTCTTTCCAGGTGGAGACCGCTTTCAAAAGCGTATGGTCAACGTGGGAAAACACGATTTTCTTGTCCATCATGTGACTCCTTTCCGCTTGTATCGTTTTGGAAATAATAACAAAGGCGGGCCCGTAATGCAAGCATACCCAACGCGCTTATGGGCTGCTTTAGGGGGTATATAATAATTACCATTATTAAAGAAAGCAGGCGATAGCATATGGAATTCATCAAAGACGGAAACCGTTTTTATATGGGGGAGGACAAGGCAAAGCCCCTGGCCGAAATTACCTATGTGGAAGCTGGAAATCACAGCCTGGTGGTGGACCACACCTTTACAGACCCCTCCCTCAGGGGCCAGGGCATTGCCCGCAAGCTGGTGGAGAGGGTGGCGGATTACGCCCGGGAGAACAATCTCAGACTGGTATCCACCTGCCCCTACGCCAAAAGGGTGCTGGAGGAGGCCGCGTTCAGCGACGTCTACGCAGGCCGCTGACGGCAGGCATTATTCCTTGCCAGGGCTACCCCCTTTAGTCAAAACGGTATACAATAGGGGTGTATCATATTGCAGAGAGGAGACGTTCCCATGAAGACTACTATCAGCGCCAAAGGCATGAACGTGACCCCGGCCATCGAGAGACGGATACTGAAGAAAACCCAAACCATGAGCAAGTACCTGCGCGAGAATACCGAGATGATCGTGCGCATGCGCAAGGAGAAAAACGAGCGCGTGGTGGAGATCACGGTGCCCATGAACGGTGTCATGCTAAGGGCTGAGGCCACGAGCGATGACAACCTCTTTATGTCCATCGACCGGGCACTGGCCAAAATCGAGCGGCAGATTCTGCGCAACCGCACAAGGCTTGAGAAGCGCCTCCGGGAGGAGTTCCCCACCGAGGTGGTGCCTGAGTTCATTGAGGAACTGGGCGCCGAGGACCGGGAAGACCGCCAGGTGGCCCGCTTCAAGACCTACACCGTGCGGCCCATGAGCCAGGAAGACGCCATTTTGCAGATGGAGTTGCTGGGTCACAGCTTCTTCGTCTACATCGACGTCGACACCGACCGCGCCCATGTGCTCTACCTGCGCAAGGACGGCAACCTGGGGCTCCTGGTTCCCGAGGCTTAATATATCATCGCCATACATTATTTAAGGAGGGCGCGTGCCCTCCTTTTTTACGCCTGCATCAAAGCCTTTGCCGCAGCCAGAAGCTCCGCCCGGTCGTTTTTAAGATTCCCTGAGAGCACCTGGTCCAGCAGGTGGCTTAAGGTTTGGCCAATCCGGGGGCCCTCCGGGTAGCCCATATCCATCAAGTCCCGGCCGTTGATGGCCAGATCCCTCAAAAACAGGCAGCTGCCGGAGTTGATGAGCGCCTGGGCTTCTTCATAAAGCCGGGTGATTTTATGCGCCTCCGCCGCCACCCTGGGCGCGTGGGCTATGGTATCGGCATACTGGAGTTTCAACAGCTTCAGTCCCGTTTCAGGCCCCAGGCGGTTAAGCCAGCGCTTCAGGTTGTCCGGGCCAATGCGCTCGTCATGGTATTTGACCAGGGTATACACCGCCTCCCCAAGGGCGCGGGGCTGCTTCAAGCGGCGCATGATTTTCTCCGACAGGGCGGCGGACACGGCCTGGTGGCCCTTGAAGTGGGAGGTGCCGTCAGGGTCGTGGGTGGCTGTTTGGGGCTTGCCGCTGTCGTGCAGCAGCGCCGACCAGCGCAGGGCCAAATCGTTCTCTGTCTCGGCCATCGTGCGCAGGGTGTGCTCCCACAGGTCCCAGGCGTGGAACCGGGTGCGCTGGGGGGTGTGCAGCATGGGGGCCAGTTCCGGAAGCGCCAAGAAGAGCACCCGGGGATAGACCCTCAGGGCATTGATTGCAGAAGGCGCCAGAAGGGTTTGGTTCATCTCCTCCGCCACCCGCTCAGCCGACACGCCCTGAAGGCCCTCACCCTCCGCCATCATGGCTGAAAGGGTGCCAGGGTCGATTTCAAAGCCCAGCTTGGCCGCGAAGCGCAAAGCCCTCAGGACACGCAGGCTGTCCTCCCGCATGCGGGCGCCGGCATCCCCCACGGCGCGGATCAGGCGGTTTTCCAGGTCATCCATGCCGCCTGCATAGTCGATCAAACCCGTTTTTGGGTGCCAGGCCAGGGCGTTGATGGTGAAGTCCCGCCGCAACACGTCTTCTTTAAGCGAGCGGGTGAACGCCACTTTGTCCGGGTGGCGGCTGTCGCTGTAGGCGCTGTCCTGCCGGTAGGTGGTAATCTCGATGTGCCGTCCGCCCTTCACCAGGGTCAGCGTCCCGTGCTTGATTCCGGCTTCCAGCAGTTTTTCGCCTTCAAGCACCTGTTTCATCTCATCCGGGGTGGCCTGGGTGGTGATGTCAAAGTCCGTGGGCGTTTTTCCCAGGCAGGCGTCCCGGACGCAACCGCCTACAAGGTAGGCTTCAAAGCCAGCCGTGTTCAGGCGCTCAAGGGCGAAGGCCACAGGGGCCGGGAGGGTCATCAAGGGCTTGGCTTCACTCATATCGCCTGCATTGTATGAAGCCCCGGCTTGCTTGTCAAGAAATGGCCGGCATGGTACAATCCGGCCAATGAACACGCCTGATTTAGCCTTTGAGGCCCTGAAAAAAGCGAGGGCGCTGCTTGAAGTTTCCGCGCCGCTAAACCTGGACTGCGGCCGCCTTTGCGGCGCCGCCTGCTGCCAGGGGGAAGGGCCCGGGAGCCGGGGCGGTATGCTGCTGTTTCCGGGCGAGGAGGCGATGTATCCGCAGCTGCCCGAGGGTTTTGTTATCACCCCGGATAATGGCATTGTGCCGGACGGCCGGCTGCTCACCTGCGCTGGCACCTGCCGCAGGGAGGATCGCCCCCTGGGCTGCCGGTTGTTCCCTTTGGCGATTGTTCTTGAAGGGAATGGGGAGCCTGAGCTGGCCCTTGACCCCAGGGCCTGGCCCATCTGTCCCCTGATGCCCTCGGGGATGGCAGGATTATCAGCGGATTTTGTCAGCGCCGCGACTGAGGCGATGCGGGCGCTGGCGGGGGCCAATGAGACGCGGGCATTTTTGATCCGGCAGGCGGCATTCATCAGGCGGCTACAGCGGCCGCTGTGGGAAAGCGGGGCGGTTTCATGATCTGGCAGCGCGCGGAGTGCGTCCGGGAGATCAACGACCAGTTTGGGGCAGGCGGCCGCCTGCTGTTTGGAGACGCGCTGAAAACGGACCTGGAAGCGTACACAGGCCAGGCCCAGTGCGTGTATCTGGACCCGCCGGGCATGAGCGGGAACAGTTTCACCTGCCGCATGCGGGTGGGGGATAAGGGCTGGCAGACGGGCAAACGTTATGTGGAGTTGCCCGCCTATAAAGACTTCTCAGCAGTTTCTGGAAAGGACTATGACGCCTTCCTGTTAAGGCTCCTGCGCCGGGCGCGCGGGATGATGGCGGAGACTGGCTCCATCTTTCTCCACACCGACCAGTTTGCCGCGGCCCGCGCCCGGATGATTATGGATGAGGTCTTCGGCCAGGAGAACTTCCGCAACGAGATCATCTGGCGCTACCAGACCGGCGGGCGCAGCAAGCGCTATTTCAGCCGCAAACATGACAATATTCTCTTTTACGCCAAGTCCCCGGTCCATTTCTTTGACATCACCCGGGTGCCCTCCCAGAAGAAGGCGGACCGCGCCAACCACATGAAGCGCCGCGTGGACGAGAAGGGGCGCAGCTACCGCAGCCTCACCACGGGCGGCAAAACCTATATTTACTATGACGATGAGCCGGCCTACCCGGATGATGTGTGGGACGATGTGAGCTCCATGCAGCAAAAGGATCCCCAGCGCACCGGTTACCCCGCACAGAAGCCCCAGGCCCTGCTTGAGCGGATGGTCCTGTCCACCACCAACCCGGGCGACCTGGTGGCCGACCTCACCTGCGGCTCGGGCACCGCCCTTGTGGCTGCCGCCGCCAATGAGCGCCGTTTCCTGGGGCTGGACAACAGCGTTATTTCCCTGTCCGTCTGCCGCAAGCGCCTGGCCTCCTGGTCCCTCGCCATGGAAGCGCCCCTTCATGAGAGCGAGGCGCTGGTGGACGCCAGCGCCCTGGCTGGCATCGGCTACTACACTGTGTCCCTTCATGCCCATACGTTGCCCGCCAACCCCCTGGCAGGCTACCCCTGCCGCCCGGCGGGGCTTGACGCGGCGGGATTGGACGCGGTGGACCAGTGGTACGCGGGGCTGCTCAACAACGGCGTCTTCACTGCCTACAACGCTTCACTCAGGCAAAAGCAAACGCCGGAGCTGGCACGGGAGCTGGAGGTGCCCCTGCTTCGGGGCACCGTGGCCATCCTGATAGTGGATGTCCTGGGCCGCCGCAGCCTGTGGACCGGCGCGCGGGCCATGTAAACGGCGGCTGAATCCAATAAAGTGGGGACGAATGCCCATTTTCAGATGGTTTTTACGAAATTTGTGGTAATTGTTACCATTGCATGATATAATATGTAAAATCGAATGCGAAGATGTTTCGAATTTTTGCATTGGGTTGCAGTTCAACATCAAGAGGTGATCCCATGGCATCAGTTGAGGATATCGGCATAGACCTTGGTTCCTCCAATGTGCTCATCTGCGAGCGGGGGAAAGGCATTGTTCTGAATGAGCCGGCGGTGCTGGCTGTCAACCACGACACCCGCAACATCATATCCATCGGGCATGAGGCCTACCAGATGATAGGCCGGGAGCCCGCGGGCATCTCGGTGGTGCGGCCGCTGCAAAGGGGCACCATCCAGGACTTTGACATGCTGAGCATCCTGCTTAATTATTTTGTCATGCGTGTGGTTGGCAAGCACCTCTTCAACCGACCCCGGGCGCTGCTCTCCGTCTCAGCCACTGCCAACGAGATCGAGAAGCGCCAGCTGATCCTGGGGATGCTGGAGGCGGGCGCCAGGCGCACCCAGCTGATAGAGCGGCCCCTGGCCGCCGCCATGGGCGCCGGTATCCCTATCAACGAGGTCTCCGGCCGCATGGTGGCCGACATTGGAGGCGCCACCACGGACATCGCCGTCATCTCCTCGGGCGAGATCATGGCCCGAAGCATCCAGGAGAGCGCGGGGGACCAGGTCACCGACGCCATCATCCGCTATATCCGGCTCAAGCACAACCTGCTCATCGGCTGGCGTACCGCCGAGGATGTGAAGAGCGCCATCGGCTCCGTGGACCCGGAGGACCAGAACGACCTCTCCCTGCCGGTGGCCGGGCGCAATCTGGTCAGCGGGCTTCCCCGTCAGGTGGATGTCACCAGTGTGGAGATCGTGGAGGCGGTGGAAGAGCCCCTGCGCCTTCTGGTGGAGGGCTTCCACAGTGTTATCGAGCGGATCCCGGCGGAGCTTGCCAACGATGTGTTTGATGACGGCATTGTCTTAACCGGGGGCGGCGCCAACCTGCGCGGCCTGTCTACCGTCCTTCAGCGGGAGATGCAGATACCCGTATACGTGGCCGAACATCCCCAGGAGTGCATTGCCTTGGGCTGCGGCCTGGCGCTGGAGCGGCCTGGCGAATACCAGCGCATCCTGGGCGACGCCCGGAAGCGCCGTTAAGGAATATAGGAGAAACCGATGAAAAGCCATCGAAGGGAGCTCACGTTCCACCTGAATTCGCGCCGTGGACTTATAAACATCACCCGGCAGGTGCAGGAAGCCGTGGATGAAAGCGGTATAGGTGAAGGCCTGGTGCTGGTCAACCCCATGCACATCACCGCCTCCGTCTTCATCAACGATGATGAGTCCGGCCTGCACCAGGATTTTGAGGTGTGGCTTGAGCGGATCGCCCCTGAGAAGCCCCATGGCCAGTACCGCCACAACGGCTTTGAGGACAACGCCGACGCGCACATCAAGCGCAGCATCATGGGGCGCGAGTCCGTGGTGGCCATCACAAAGGGCAAACTGGACCTGGGTACCTGGGAGCAGATTTTCTATTATGAGTTTGACGGCAGGCGCGGCAAGAGGGTGCTGATCAAGGCAATCGGCGAATAGCGCCGGAAACAGGCAAAATATATGGGACGCTTACCTGAAGCGTCCCTTGTTGTTTCCAATTCTGCCGGCCTAGTATCTTGGAGGCACATTCTGAGGAATGTGGTTGTTCATGTTGTTGCTCTTCACCTTGCTGGTGTTCATGTCATCATCCGGCGCCGTAGGGGTTGGGCGGTCGGGGTCATCTTTAGTTTCTTCATAGGGGACTTCCGCCTTGGGGCGGTAGGTATTCCGGTCCACCTGAAAATCGTGGGGGAAATCGGGGACGCCGGGCTTGCCGATGCCCTCTTCTCCCGTATAAAAGGCTTCCTCGCCATCCTCCACCAGATGGTTGAAGATTTCCCGCTCAGCAGCGTTCAGCTGGCGCACTTCCCGCGCCAGGCGGGTGAGGCGTTCTTTCTCCTGGCGGACTTTTTCCTCAATTTCGTCCTCCGTGAAGGTGTGCTTCACCTTGTCCACGGCCTTTTTGCCCATATCCACCGCCGAATGGAAGACCCCCTCGCCCTTTTCGGCCATGTTCTTAACGCCTTCGCTTTGCACGAAGTTCTCAATGGCGTCCTTGGATTTCTCCACTGTGTCGGTGATGGCGCCGATGCCTGCCATGATGATCTTCCTGATCTCCTTGTCCAAACCTGCCACAATTGACACCTTCCTTTCCCTTTGATTATACCCTATGGCGAGCGAAACACGCGCCTGGGCAAATAATCACCCCGGCAAGTGGATTGCCTGGTTCATTTGCCTGTGCTTACGGGTTTTCAGTGCCCAGCATATCCGCCCGGAGCAAGCCATAAATCAACAGGCTCCCGGCTACCGCGGCGTTTAAGGATTCCGCGCCGCCGGGCATGGGAAGCTTCAGCTTGAGATCCGCCAGCGCCAGTAACTGGGGGGAGAGGCCCGCGCCCTCATTGCCCACCAGTAGGCAGGTTTTTTCCCCAAAGGGCTGGTGGCCAAAGAAGGGGCTTCCCGAAAGGTCTCCGGCGATGAGCTGCCAGCCCTCACCCTTCAGGCGCGCAAGGGTATCAGATAAGTCCGGGGAGGCATATACCGGCACATGGAATATGGCGCCCATGGAGGCGCGCAGCGCTTTGGGGGAGAAGGGGTCCGCGCAGCCGGCATCGATCAGCATGGCGTCATTCCCCGCGGCATACATGGTGCGCAGAATGGTACCCACATTGCCCGGGTCCTGCACCTGGTTGAGCGCTACCAAACGGCGGCCAAGGATCCCGGGAGGCTCAGGAACCTTCAAACGGCAGATCGCCAGGATGTCCTGGGGCGTTTTGCTGTCCGCTATGGCCCTGATTACTTCAGCGCTTACCAAATAGCAGTCAAGCCCGCCCGCGAGAGCATCAGCGTAACGCTCCTGGCTGCCCTTTAGGATAATAAGCGCTTCAGCCCGGCCCGCGGACACCGCTTCCTGGCTTAGGTGTTCGCCTTCAGCCAGGAAGCGCTGATGCGCCCGGCGTCCGGAGGGGGTCTTTAACTGCCGCCAGGCCTTGACCTGGGGGTTTTTCGCGCTGGTGATCTCTTTCAAAGAAGATCCAGCGCCTGGGGCTGATCCACCAACAGGGCGCGTAGGGATTCCGCCGGAACACCTTTAAAACGCGCGTAGGGCAGCACAAAGGCTGCGGCCGCAAAGCTGGTGGCGGCGTGTTCGTCCATCTTCAGCGCTTTGGCGTGGCGCAGGTAGCGCGCCATATCCCGGCACAGTTTGATGGGCAGGGGCGCGTCCAGGTCGCTTAGGCGGCGCTGCCAGGCCTTCAACCGGCTTTCCGTGGCGGGGCTGAAAGCCTCCTGGCGCTGGCGCAGGAGCTGGGACACTTGGTCCGGATTGATCGGCGTGGGGGCTTTGTCCTCTCCGGGCCAGCCTTCATTGGGCTCCAGGCTGATGACAGGCCAGGGGGACAGGGCATACGCCGTGGCGTTTTGCGTGCTCACCTCATGGGCCTGGGAGACGATCACATGCCGGCGGGACGAGGGGCTTAAAGCAGCCTGCGGGCTGACGGCCATCCGCTCGGCTCCACCCTGCAGGGGCAGATCATCGCCTGGTGTCAGCGTGCCATTCAAGCCAAGCAGGCCCGCCAGGGCTTCCCCGGCCGACGCGGCGTCCGCCATGGCGGCAGATGCCAACTGGAACTGCGGGAACAGCACTGCCACCAGCAGCAGATGCGCCGCCATCTCCCCTTCGCAGGCGAAACCAGCCTGGTTTATGGCGCTCTCCACCGCAGAAACGGCGTCGCTTAAGCTGTTTTGCGGCAACAGCAGGGGCTGCCTGCGCCTGAAAAACATATCCGTCAGCGAGCGTGTGGGGCTTAAGGGCTCAGGCGTTTCCCGGGTCTTTGGGGCGGCTGTTTCCGTCTCCCGGGACGCGGTTTCGGATTCCTCCTGGGGCCAGTAAAACATGCGGTGCTGGTTGTCCGGCATCAGCACCAGGAAAAGGCGGTCGCAGTCCGGTGGGAGCGTATGGGCGCCGCCCGCCGCTTCCTCATCCGAATTTGTAAAGGGCCCGTTGATAAATCCGCCATTGCGCACATAATAACGCGGGGTAAGGGGGGCGTGGCGGTTTTCCTCCCGGGTGACCACCTCATAGACCCAATCCCTGGGGATGGCCTTGATGGCATCGGAATAGACGATATAACGGTTGTGTTCGCCCCTGAAGGGGGCATAGTTGCGGTTGGGCCTGACCTTGCCCTGGGCCAAGGCCGTACCTTCAAGGTCCAGCACGCACAGCGGTCCCAGTTCGCGCATCCGCTCCTTAAAGCTGTGCTGTTCCTGCCGGTCCGGGGCGATGCGCAGAAAACCCTGGTCCCGGTAGGCGTCGATGTCCTCCGCTGCCAGTAAACCCTGCGCTGAGAGCAGGGGGCGCACCCGGAACAGCACCCGCTGGGTGTTGTCCTCCTCAAGAAAAGCCAGAAAGCGTTGACCTGATAAATCCATTGGCATCCTTCCTGTCAAAAATGTATTTGCCCCTTTATTTCATTGTATGCTAGCCCCCTGAAGGCGTCAAGGTAATATACCCGGCCAATTTGCGTGAGGGTAGCGCGGGTGGTATACTCCCCGGATAGACGGAAAGAACAAGGAGGGAAATCGCTTGATTCCAGATATTGCCGGAAAACTCCGGAACCACTTTGCCCCCGGCGCCCACAGCGAGCTGCGCGCCCAGCGCAGCCTTACCCGTCGCGTGACCATGCTCCAGGGCAACCTCACCCGCAACGCCCGCACGGACAGCCAGGGCGTCAGCGCCCGGGTGTACCAGGGGGGTGTATACGGCTTCGCCTCACAGGCCGAGCTGAGCGGGGCGGCGGCAAAAAGGGCGCTTAAGACCGCCACGGACAACGCCCGCTTTTTGGACGGGCACGCCGGGTATAACCTGGGCGCGCTGCCGGACATCGCCTCCGGCGCCATGGCGCCACAGGAGAATTTTACCGACCTGCCCCAGAAGCACTACCTGGATTTCCTAAGGCCGCTGGACGCCTACATCTCCGGCAAATACCCGGACCTCGCCAGCCGTTCCCTGGTGGCCTACGCGGACTCCATGGAAAAGCAGCTCATCACCTCTGACGGCTACGCCTCCCACATTCTGGCGCCCCGGAGCTATATTTACATCTTCCTCAATTCCCAAACGGACAGCGGCATGCCCATAGAGATATTCAAGACCTATGGCGGCAGCGGCACCTTTGACCTGCGGTTCAAAGCGCCGGAGGACCTCTACCCCGAGGTGGACCGTCTGTATGAACACCTGATGAAAAAGCGGGAGGGCGTCTTTGCCCAGGCGGGGAAGAAGACGGTGATCCTCCACGGCGAGCTGGCCGGGATGCTGGCCCATGAGGCCGTGGGGCACACGGTGGAAGCCGATCTGGTGATAGGCGGCTCCGTGGCGGGGCCGATGCTCAATGAAATGGTGGCAAGCCCGCTGGTTTCCATGACAGACTTCGCCCACTCAGCCTTTGGCGGGGAAGCGCCCTTGCCGGTGTATGTGGATGATGAAGGCGTCCTGGCTGAGGACGCCGAACTCATCCGCAACGGCCGCCTCACCGGCTATATGGTCAACCGGGAGTTGGGCCGCCACTTCTCCATGCGGCCCCAGGGGAACGCCCGGGCCTTCGCGTTCAACGACGAGCCCCTGATCCGTATGCGCAACACCGCCGTGCATCCCGGGTTGGACAAGTTTGAAGACATGATCGCCTCCGTGGAGGATGGCTATTACCTCATCTCCTCCAACAACGGCCAGGCGGACACCACGGGAGAGTTCATGTTTGGCATCTCCCTGGGCTATGAGATCAAAAATGGCCGGCTGGGCCGGGCTATCTTTGACACCACCATTTCCGGCATCGCCTTTGACATGCTCAAAACCGTGGACCGGGTGAGCGACCGGGTGAACTGGTCCTCTTCAGGCTTCTGCGGCAAAAAGCAACCCATGCCCGTGGGCCTGGGCGGGCCTGACCTGCGCTGTGAAGTGATGATCGGAGGCAAGTAAGACATGCAGATATTGAATGATACAGTGGCCCTGGCGCTTGAGGCCTTTTCGGGCCTGGGCGCGCAGATCTACTCCGCAAGGGCCGTTAAGAGCCGGAGGAACGAGTTCAACGTGGACGGGGGCAGGTTCAGCCTGTTCCGCACGACGCTGGACACCGCGCTGACGCTTCAGGCCATCAAGGACCATAAGCGAGGCGTGGTCAGCGGCAACAGCTTTGATGAGAAGGCCGTGCGCATGGCCGCGGCGGACTGCCTGGCGTCGGCTGAAGCCGGCCAGGCGGACCCGGCCTGGGATATGGCGGAGTCCGGCGGCGGAACGTTTGAGGAAGGCCCCTATGAGCCCGACATGGATAAGCTTTTTGCCCGCACCCGGGAGATGCTGGAGGCGATCAAAAAGGAATACCCGAAGATCATGGTGGAACAGCTGATCGTCTCCCACGTTCAGGCGGACAGCGTGTATGAGAACAGCAAGGGTGTCAGGTACACCGCTAAAAGCGGCCGCTATGAGGCGGACATCATGTTCTCCGGCCATGAGGGGGATAAGTCCTCCTCCTTTAACGGAGGCGGCTTCCGGACCGCCAGCCTGGAGGAGCCTTTCCTGGAGCTGGGCAGCCTGCGCAAGCTTTTGGAGGACGCCCAGAACCAGATCCACACCACCCCCGCCCCCGGCAAGGGGGAGGGCGCCGTGGTGTTTACACCGGAGTGCCTGGGCAGCATCCTGTATGAGCTGGCGGGCAACTACGTCTCAGACGCCGTGCTGATTGACGGCACCAGCCAGTGGAAGGACAAGCTGGGCCAGCAGGTGGCGGACCCTGCCCTGACCCTCAGGCTTGCGCCGGGGGATGAGCGCATCGTCAGCGGTGAAAAGTACACCGAAGAGGGCTACCGCTCGGAGGATTTCGCGCTGATTGAGAAGGGCGTGCTCAAGCAGTTCCTGCTGTCTGACTACGCTGCCCGCAAGACCGGGCACACCCGCGCGCCCAACACCAGCTATGCGCTGGTGGTGGAGCCGGGGGAAAAACCCCTCCAAGACATCATCGCCTCCATAAAAAAGGGTCTGCTGGTGGGCCGTTACTCCGGTGGGGCCGCCGGCGCCAACGGTGAGTTTTCGGGCGTGGCCAAAAACGCCTTCATGATCGAAGACGGCAAGGTCACCTTCGCCGTCTCAGAAACGATGATCGCCGGCAACCTGGCCGGGATGCTGAACCAACTTATCGGCATCTCCAAAGAGACCGTGCAGGACGGCACCAGCGTCTTGCCCTGGCTGGCGGTAAATGGGATAACGATTTCGGGGCAATAAGCGCGCGCAGGAACCCGCGTACAACTCTATGCAAAACTTCGAGGCTGGCATGCCTATTGCCAGCCTCGATTTTTCCATCGGAAATTTGATAGAATATCAGAGAGCGAAAATTTTCCCGTATCCCTGTGAACCTTTTCCCTGTCCCAAGCGACTAACATAATGAAAGGGGGCGGCGCGGTGAGCAGGCGAGAGGCGTTTGAGCAGGCCGTGAGCCCCCACACCCGGGGCCTGTACGCCTTTATCCGCCACCTGAACCGGGGGGAGTGCGATGACATCTATCAGGAGGCCATGCTGGCGGCCTGGCAGGGATTTGAAAGCCTCCAGGACCCGGACGCCCTGCGCCCCTGGCTGTACGGCATCGCCCGGCGCAAGGCCATGGACGCTTACCGGCGGCAGTACCGAAAGGACGCCCGGGAGGAAGGCTGGCCCGCTGAATTGCCCCAGAATGGCTTTGAGGGGCAAAGCACCTTGAAGCTGGACCTGGACCAGGCGCTGAGCACGCTCAAGGCTGAAGACCGAGCGCTGCTCTACCTGGTGTTCAATCAGGGGTTCACCTACCGCCAGGCGGGAGAGGCCCTGGGGATACCCGAGGGCACGGTGAAAAGCCGGGTGTACGCCCTCAAGCGCAGGCTTAAGCTGCTGCTGGGAGACAAGGAGGAAACGGCATGAGGGATGAAGAGCAAAAAGGCATCCTGATGGAAACTCAGAACGTTGACGCGGCCTTTGAAAAAGCGCTGATACAAGCCCTGGCCCGGGCGGAAGCCCAGCCGCCGGTGTTCCTGATCCCGCCAGAAATCCCCATGCCGCAGGCCTTTGAGCGCAGCGTGAACCAGGTGAGCCGGGCCATGGACATCTCCCGGAGCGCCCTCAGGCTGGCCTTCAACTTTATGTAAGACAACCTGAACGAAGATAAGAAAGGGGAATAAAAAATGAACGACAAGGGATTTACCTCAAAGGACGTTAACGAACTGAGGGATGTGCTGGACACCGTGAGCGAGCGGGTGCCCAAGCTCATCAAGGGCCTTATCGGCACCCTTTACTCCAAGGAAGCGGGCGCCAGCATGGGCCAGTCCGTGGGCGCCTACTACCAGGAGCTGGTGGCCTCCGGCATCCCCCAGGACGCGGCGCTGGAGATGGCCAAGTCCTATGCCATCTCCATCAAGGACATCGCCGGCAAAGGCATGAACTTTCAGGCGGGCAGCGGCAAAAAGCATACCGAAGAGCCGCGCTGGGACGGTGATGGCGCCCAGGAGGAGAGCTCCGGGAACTATGATCCCCACCACGACGATGGAAAACAATGACCGGGGAAATGGAGGAAAGCAGGGACGCGGTTAAGCGCCGCTTTCCGCTGGGCAAGGCGCTTAGGCTTGCGGGCATCCTCCCGGGCGTGATGTTCCGGCTTAGCCGCGCGCACCGGAGTTTCGGCAACAGCTTTGTGAAAGAGACCATGCGCTGCGGCATCCCGGAAAGCGCCGCCTGGGACATGGCGGAAGCGCTGCGCCCGAGGCAATTTTTGAAAGCTGCCCGGGACCGCCGGGAACAGGCTGACGCCATAGAACCGGCAAAGGAGGGAGAGCTGCTATGAAGCCATCCGAACGGCATATCAACCATTTCGGCCCGCCCGATGTTCCCGAGGGCGACTGGTATCCTCTAAGCCCCCGCCGCAGGCGGGAGATCCTCAATAGCCGGCTGAGGCTGGAGAAGATCCGGGCTGAACTACTCGGGCACTGGTGAATCAAGCAATAAACGGGGCATCCGCATAGGTGCCCCGTTTGTTATTCCTCTGATGCCGGCTTTACAATAAACAGAAAATAAATCATATGCCCCAGCCACACCAATGCCAGGATTACCCTGACCCAGGGCAGTTTCGCCAGGAGCAGGATGCTCAGGCCAATCGCCAGGGTGACCATCACCATAACCCGGATCCGGGCGGCCCTGGCCATGCCCCGGCCGCTGATAAAGCCTTCCAGGTTGCTTTTATACAACTTGCTTGAGAGAAAACGCGCTTGAAGTCGCGGAGAGCTTTTGCCAAAACAGATAAAAGCCAGCAGCAAAAAAGGGAAGGAGGGCAGAAGGGGCACCGCGGCGGCCACGGCCCCCAGCCCCAGGGATATCAAACCCAGCGCCACCAGCAGCTTTCGCTTCACAACTCCGCTTCCAGCCGGACACAGCGCCCCACGATGTGCAGGTCGCTCATGTTCACGATCTCGCTTTCAAAGGCGCTGTCATAGCGCTGGAGCATCACCTGGTAGCGGGGGAGGAGTTTGATCAGGCGCAGCTGCTTCCCTTGGGGCGTGTCCAGGAGCACCATGGCGGCGTCTTCCGCCGTTTTGGAGGGCACCACCAGCACCAGGTCGCCCCGGTGCACCCGGAAGCCGCGCATGGCGTCGTCCGGCGCCGTGAAGTAAAACACCTTGTCCTTGGGCGCGCCTTCCACCTTGCCGTCCTTGACGGGAAGCAGGCGGCTGCCCACCTCATGCATCACGGCGTTGTATACAGGCACATGCTGCAGCACGTCAGACAGCGCGTCCAGCCAGATGGATCCGGCCACACCCTTGTCCTGTTCCCTGCCCTTTTTCTTTTTGGGCTCTGAAGCGCGGGGCAGGGCACTCTGCAGGTCCACCGTGGCCGCGATATCCTCCAGTGTAAAGCCGCTCTGGGCGGGGGCTTCCGCGCCCATCGCCTTGAGGATCCTTTGGGCCTGGTCATCCCGGGGGATGCGGGTGCCGGCCTCGATCTCCAGCAGGAACTTCTCGCTGACCCCGCACTTGCGGGCGACGCCTTTTGGCGTAAGCCCACGGCGCACACGCTCCTGCCTGATCAAATCCCCTAATCTGCTCATGTTTCCTCCTGTGGTAAAGGCTTACGAATCCATCATACCCGCCCGGTTCCTAAAGGAGCCCGGTGATGATGCTGATGGCAGGCGCTATGATGAGGGCAGGCAGGAAATCCGCCACCTTGATTCTGGTGACGCCGATCATGTTAAGCCCCAGCGCCATGATGAGGACTGACCCCGTGCCCGAAAGGGCGTTGATGGCCCCAGGTGTCAGCACCGGGGCCAGGAGCCCTGAGAGGAGCACGATGGCGCCCTGACAAATCAAAACGCTCACCGCCGAGAGCGCCACCCCGAATCCCAGGCTGGATGCCAGGAAGATAGCGGATACGAAGTCCAGGGCGGACTTGGTGTACAGGGTCGCGTTGTTGCCGGAGATCCCGGCCTCAAGGGAGCCCACCACCGCCATGGCGCCCACGCAAAACAGCAGGGAGGCTGCCACAAAGCCCTCTGATACGCTGGCGCCCTTCTGCTGTGTTATAGCCTGGGCCCGGTCCCCCAGGCGCTTGATGAAGCCGTCGATGTCAAGCAGCGTGCCGACCACAGCCCCCAGCGCCAGGGCCGCGATGAGGATAAGGACGCTTTCCCCCTCAAGGGCGCCCGAAATGCCGATAACAAGCGTGCACAGGCCGATCCCCGTCATCACCGCCTGGTTTAGGCGCTGGGTCAAAAGCTTCCCAAACAGGAGGCCAATGGCGCTGCCCAGCAGCACCAGCCCGGCGTTAACCAATACTCCCGTCATAACAGCACCTCCATGATCAGCACCACCCCTGAGGCGATAGCCGCCACCTTGAAAAGCCCGCCGCCTGTCCACGCGATGGCCACGGCGGCGATGAATCCCATCAGCCCGGACCAGACGGAGCCGGTGGCCAGCATCATGTCCGGGAAAGCCATGGCCGCCAGGGTGGCGTAGGGCACATAGGCCAGAAAGGCCTTCAGGGTAGGATTTTTGATGGTGCCCCGTACCAGCACAAAGGGAAAGGCCCGCACCAGGAAGGTGACCCCCGCTATAACCAGGATATAGACCCAGGCGTTGGTCATGGCTTGACTTCCCTTATGGGATAGCGCCTGGCGAAGAAGAAACTGAGGGGAAGCGCGATTAGGATCACCCTAAATCCCGGGGCGATGCCGCCCAAAACGGGCAAAGCCCTTATCAGGCCGCTTAAGCCCATGGACAGGGCCACCAGCTTCAGGATCTTTGTATCTGTCCGTGCCGGGGGCACCACCACGGCGATAAACATGGCGTAGAGCGCCACGTTCACGGCGTAAATTACCGGCTGGGGCAGCAGGTTCCCAAGCGTTGCGCCCAGCAGCGTGCCCAGCGCCCAGCAGGGGATGGTGGCGGCCATCATGCCATAATAGTAAAAGGGGTCAAGGGGCCTATCCCGCTTCATCGCCAGGGCGAAGAGTTCATCCGTCACGTCAAAGGCGGCCAGCAGCTTTTGGGCCAGGTGCCCGCTTTGCGCGAAGCGCTGGGTGAGGCTGAGGGACATAAGGATATAGCGCAGGTTGACAAAGGCCTGGGTGAGGGCGGTAAAAATTAGGGGCGACCCTGCCCCAAAGGAAGCGATCCCCGCGAACTGCCCGGCGGAGGTGTTGGTGATAAGCGACATCACCGTCGCCTGAAGGGCACTCATCCCCGCCTGGCGCGCCGCCAGGCCCAGGGTGAAGGAGACGCTGAGGTAGCCCAGGGACACCGGCAGAGCGTCCCGGGCGCCCTGAAAAAAAGACCGCCGCCTTCCCATGAAACGCCTCCTTCTTGCCGGATATGGCTAAGTATAGCCCGCCTTAAGCGGATTCTCAAGGCGGGCTATACAAATTTGCTTTGTTTTGCTTACGCGCCTTTTTTGGCGCGGCCCTGGCGCTTGGCGCGCAGTTCGTGGTTGAGTTCCCGCTTGCGCATCCGGAGGGACCTGGGGGTGACCTCAAGCAGCTCATCCTCATCGATAAACTCGATGCACTCCTCCAGCGTAGGCGGCCTGGCCACCGCCAGCCGCAGGCTGTCCTCAGCTGCGGCGGCGTTGCGGGTGTTGGTCACATGCTTTTTACGGCAAACGTTCACCACGATGTCCCCCGGGCGGCTGGAGACGCCGCAGATCATCCCGGCGTAAACCGGCGTCTGGGATTTGATGAACAGGCTGCCCCGCTCCTGTGCGGCGAACAGGCCGTACTGGGTGCTCTCCCCGGTCTCATGGCACACCAGGGCGCCCACATTGCGCCGGGGGATATCCCCCTTGTGGGGCTCATAGCCGTAGAACACGGCGTTCATGATGCCCTCGCCCCGGGTGTCGGTCAAAAACTCGTTTCGATAACCAAACAGCCCCCGTGAGGGCACCAGGAAGGACATGCGCACCCGGTCCGTCCCCGCCATGGAAAGCAGCTGCCCCCGGCGGCCGCCCAGTTTCTCAATCACTGCGCCGGAGGCGCTTTGGGGCACGTCCACACGCACCAGCTCCATGGGCTCGCTGAGGTCACCATTGATCTCTTTGAAAATGGCCTCGGGCATGGACACCTGGAACTCATAGCCCTGGCGGCGCATGTTTTCCATGAGCACCGTCAGGTGCAATTCGCCCCGCCCGCTAACCAGGAACTGGTCGGGGGTTTCCCCGTCCTTCACCTTAAGGGATACGTCGGTCTGCGTCTCCTTATAAAGCCTCGCCCTCAGGTGGCGGCTGGTGACATATTCACCCTCCTGCCCGGCAAAGGGGCTGTCGTTGATGGAGAAGGTGACGGTCACCGTGGGCTCGCCCACCGACACGAAGGGCAGGGGCTCCACCGCGTTGGGGTCGCACACCGTGTCCCCGATGTTCAGGTCAGCAAGGCCTGAGATGGCCACGATGTCCCCGGCCGCGGCCTCCTCCACCGGAATCCTTTTCAGCCCGTCAAAGGTGGACAGCTCGCTTAAACGGAAGCGGTCTTTGATGGTTTCATCCAGGGCGTTGCAGCGCACAAGCTGGCTCATCACCTTAATGCGCCCCCGGGAGACGCGCCCGATGCCTATGCGGCCCACATAGTCGTTGTAGTCAATGGTGGAGATAAGCACCTGGACGGGACCTGACGGGTCGGCCTTAGGGCCCGGGATATAGCGGAGGATGGCCTCAAACAGGGGGGCAAGGTCCTGGCCCGGGCTTTTGGGGTCGGTGGTGGCGGTGCCATCCCGGCCGGACACATACAATACCGGATGCTCCAGGGTTTCCTCACCGGCGTCCAGGTCGATGAGCAGGTCCAAAAGCTCACCCACCACTTCCTCATTGCGGGCGTCTGCCCGGTCCACCTTGTTGATAACCATTAGCACCGGAAGCTTCAGGTCAAGCGCCTTTTTCAGCACAAAGCGGGTCTGGGGCATGGGCCCCTCAAAGGAGTCGGTGAGCAGCAGCACGCCGTCCACCATTTTAAGCACCCGCTCCACCTCGCCTGAGAAATCGGCATGGCCGGGGGTATCCACGATGTTGATTTTCACGTCGCCCCAGTGGACAGCGGTGTTCTTGGCCAAAATCGTGATGCCGCGCTCCCGCTCGATATCACCGGAATCCATCACCCGCTCGGCCACCTGCTGGTTTTTCCGGAACACGCCGGCCTGCTTTAACATCTGGTCAACCAGGGTGGTCTTGCCATGGTCCACATGGGCGATGATGGCGATGTTGCGAATATTCTGTCTGATCAATTTATTATCTTTCCTTCCGCGCGAAAAATGAAAACCTGCCGGGCAAACATCATCTGTCCGGAGGTTCGCCGCGCGCGGGCAGGCAGGCCAGGGGGAAGCCGGTGACAAAAATCAAATGACCAACCTTACATTTCCAGCGTATTGCGCGGCAGATGGTGTTTTGCGCGCCGGTGGGAATTATACGCCGTGAAACCTGGCTATGTCAAGATTGGTTACCTGAAACGCCAAGGCCGGGGTGTAGGAGTACCATACATATTGGACAACGGCCTGGAAAGGGGGAGTTAGCAGAAGAGAAAGAGGTCAGATCGGTTAGACTGTTGCTGCTACGACAACACTAACGAAAGGAACTCTTTCTCCATGAG